>JAGXNT010000039.1 GCA_019894765.1 Candidatus Heimdallarchaeota archaeon | reverse complement strand
TTCTTTTTCTTTCTTATCTATGGCAACTATTGAGAATGTCATGAGAAAAACTAGTTTAGTTTTATTTAAAAGAATAGTTCACAATATGAGGTCACACTTTGTGTGTTGTTAAGGTTCATTTTTTTTTGACAAAGAAGCAGTGTGAGATCTGAGCATCAATTCTTTTTTCTAATCCTATCTGCTATAGAAGTAAATGATATTAAATATCCTTAGTTTTCTATATACAGTACATTCTAAGATATATTTTTCTCATTAATATAAATAATAATAAAAATGATATAGAGAAACCATAAGTATGACTTTTATAGAATCACACCCAAGGGAAATAACTGAGAATGTTATCAAATTGATAGGGAGAGAGTGGATGCTCGTAACTTCAGGTTCAAAGGATAGCTATAATATGATGACCGCTTCCTGGGGTGGCTTAGGTATTTTATGGTATAAACCCGTATGTTTTATTTTCATTCGACCAAGTCGTTATACTTTTCAATTCTTGGAAAAAAATAATCATTTTAGCATAGGTTTCTTTACCAGTGATTATAAAGACATTTTAAACTTATGTGGATCAAAGTCGGGACGAGAAATAAATAAAATGAAAGAAGTGGATCTCACACCTATAGAAGACCAAAATGCTGTTTATTTTGAAGAATCGCGTATGGTTCTTATTTGTAAAAAATTGTATATGCATGATATTACAAATAAGAATTTCTTATCTGCAATTAGAGAGGATATTTACAAGGATAATGATTTTCATCGAATGTATATCTGTGAAATCCTCAAATGTTTAGTTAAAGAAGAAGTGTGAGTCCGAGCAACATTTTTCTCTTATTTAAGCTAGACAAGATTTATTTTATTAGAAAATATATTGTTTCTTGAATTCATTTTAAGGTGAAAAGGAAATGTCTACTAATGAGGAAATATTAACACGATTTGCAGAATTTTTAGGACAAGAATCTTATCAAGATTATCATTCGAATTTTGGTAGAGTTATGAAAATTCTTCAAGGTGAATTAAAAATAGCTGAAGGGATAGAAGCAGGATCTTTAGCAATGGGATTTAAAATAAGAAATAGTGGTGATTTAGATGTTATTTTTACCTACGTTCAAACAGAAAAAACAGCACCAAATATACGAAGTGAATTGTTTACAGTCTTAAGTTCAAGTTTAGAGAATCAAGCAGAAGTAACATTAGATGATCCGGAAACATCAAGATCAGTTAAAATAATATTTGAAAATGAAATTGAAATGGATATTGTGTATAAAGATTATACTAGTTACGAAAGAGAGAAGAGGATGATAGATCATTTTGATAATTTACCAGATTATATACTACATATTGTACGTTTGGTTAAATATGCTGAAATAAATTACTCTAATAACAAAATCAAAAAACATAGTATACATAAGATATCTTCAACCATTCAAGGTAATTCCTTTATTAAAAAACTAAGAAATACTATTCATAGAAGTGGTGGTGGGCAAGTCCAAGATATTATCGATTACTTAATTCGAGAAGCCAATAGATTTGATATAAATTAAGAAACAGCAAGAAATAGATTATTAAATGTCAATTATTGGTAAGCCTTTCTTATCCAAATCTGGTCTCATATCTTTTTGTCTAACAGTATCCATAAGATTATAGGATCTTGTTAAATATCTATGATAAGCTTCAAAATTTTCTAACATTTTTTCATACAATTTATCTCTAATTTTTAATAACTCAGTTGGCAAATTGTTAACGAAAAATTCTCCATTAGAATTCAAGCTATAATCATTTCTATTAAGATATCTAAAAGCTTCTTTTTCATTTCTCATTGTTCTTATTGAAACATGTTTCTTTCGTTGATCAACTAATCCAAGAGTAACAAGTTTAGTCATTAATGAGTCAAATTGTGATGAATAATCGAATGTTAGATAATCAAAATCTGGGCATTTGAAAGATATTTCATTTCTTAATTTAAAAATGAAATCTTGTAAGCGTTTTACTCCAGTTGCCCATAATCTACTAATTTCAAATTTCTCCTTTGAGAGTCTTCTAATTGCAGCTAAAACTAGAAGAACTAAATCATCTCCAATTATTTCCTTCTTCAATATGAGCTCTTTTCTAATATCCAAATTTTGAGCTCTTAATTCAAATCTTAAATCTTCGATTATTCTTGAAATATTTTTTTCTTTCTTATCACTATAAACAGCTATAAATGAGCTCGAATATGAGTCCTTTAGTATACCATTTACAATGTTTGACTTACTATGTAATGCGAAAGCCACAGGTTCACCACTATATTCTACACTTGCAACCTTTTCTTCATAATCGGGTACTAACCTAATTGCTAGAGGTGGTGGTTTAGTAAAAATAAAATCAATAAGAAAATTTGATTTCAATTTCTTGTTTATATTCTTTTCAAATGTCATTTTCCTATCTTTGTATTTAGAAAACAAATAGAAATACAATCGTTCTTGTGGTTCTATATCAAACATCTCAATTTTTATTATTTCTTTCATTAATTTACCTTTTAATGCTCTATTCAGATAGCTAGCTTGTTCTTCATTATTAGTGTCTCTTGTGATATTGGTGACTAAATCATAGTCAGTCCAGCTTTCATGAAATTCTTGAATAAGTTGTTTATAGTCTACTTCATCTAACGAATCTTTTTTCTCTCTAAGATAGTTTTGAGTACTACACATTAACATTTGATTTGCTATACGGTTATTAGTTTCCTGTTGAATAATTGAAATTAGTTGTTTTCTTGATAATAAAAGATTCTCGATTACAAACAATTTATCAAGTTTGAACATAATTTCTATGTTTGCGAACATTTCCACTTGATCTGGTTTTTGTAGTCTGATTTTAAAAGAATCCATTATTGAATGAATGTCAATGTTAGCTGGCAATCCACAGTGATAATTATCTCTTATTATATAATCAACTTTATCAAAATCTAAATCAGAATTAAGTAATGGGTAGAGTATAGCAATAGGTTTTGGTAATTTCTTTATATTATATGAAAGAAAATCAGCAATGTTCTTTGGAGAGCAAATTTTCTCATTTTTGAGAATTAGTTTGAGCTCATCATTCTTTCTGATTAATTCTTGTGTATAATCATCATGAGAGTAATTAATACCTGGATATAATTCAGGATTTCTTTCAAAAACCCATTCAATAGCATGAGAAAAAGGTGGGTGTCCTAAATCATGTAGTAAAGCAGCAATTCTGAGAAATTGCATAGTTTCTTTATAACCACTTTCTATACTGTGTTTTTCCTTTAAGATTGAATCAGAATGCTCTTTCAGTTTCTCAATTCTACTAGCAATAAGATATGCGACATGCATCGTACCGATTGAATGTTCAGATCTTGTATGGTTAGCACCAGAGAAACTAATATATGCTAAACTCATTTGTTTGATATTTCTTAATCTTCTAAAAATATCTGATTCGATAATGTCCTTCTCTAATTGTGTAATAGGTATATTCTTCCAAACTGGATCATATATATAGTCAACAAATTCTAGATTTTCTGAAATTTTACCCACTTTCCTTTAATCTAACTAAATATGGAAATTGTTTTGATTAATATTTCTTCTCTTCAAGAGTAGTTTATGGTTATTTCTCTTAAAGCTTCAGAAGCAGCATCTTGTTCTGCTTCAATAGTAGTACTAAATTCCTTACTCTTAACACTAATTTTTTTTTCAAATTTTAAGATTAATTTTCTTATAAAAATCGGTTCATGGTCGAAACCACCAATTTTTTTTGTGTTGTATTTTGGTAGTGGAAAACCTTTCTTTTGACAGTATTCTTGCAATGAGCTTTTATAATCATCATTTAGAAAATCTAATTTTTCTGCTAATAAAAGTAATTTATTGATAGTACTTTTGCATACTTCTATGTTATTGGTCTCATAAGTTGCATAAATGAGTGCTTCAATAGCTTCTCTAGCATCATTCTGTGATATCTTATATTTTTTTTAGTTGGATTCATTAAATCAGAGATGTTTAGATGTTTACTCAATTTAACTAGTGTTTTTTTGTTGTGAAATTTGACACCCAATTTTGTAAGTTCTCCAGTATTTTTTGTAGCAAATTTTTCAGCAAGAATTTCAGTTAAACACATTTTAAGCAGAGAATCACCCAGTAAAGCCATAAATTTAAATTCCTCATTTCCACCGTAAGAGTCTGGTTTTATCGCTAAATCAAATAATTTTTTATTTTTTGTCAGCTTGAAAAATTCCAGTAGTTCTTTTTTAGTCAAAGCACTCACCTTAATTACAGATTATTCTATTTTATAAAATAATTTTAGCTATTAGTTTATTCAAGCTTGTTATTCTACCAACAAATACTTCCCACTTCAGCGTGTCCTTCCCGAAACGGACTGCTAGCCATGCAGGAAGCAGTGTGAGTCCTGAGCATCATTCCTAGCTTATTTTATTTCTTCAAGAATGATTTCAAACTACTGAATTCGAATCATTTTCTTTGTACTACAAATAAAAGTTCTCATTTTAAAAAAACCTTTAAAAAAGATGAAACGAAATAATATAATGAACTTGCGATATATCAATCGCAGGAGAAGAACAGTGAAGGGAATTATACATAATTTTCACGATACAGCGCATACGAGGCATCGCAAATTACTGGTACTACTGCTTCTAACAATTATTGCTCTTTGTTTTACAATTGCACCCTTACAATCGTTTGCGCTTAAAACAACAGATAACGGATTGGAGTTGAATTCTCCAATGGCGGTAATCCCCGAGATCGATCCATTCAATGTTGAGAATGAACGGGATTATTTATACAAAATAGCAGATATTGGCGAACATAGTTCTCCATTTATTCATGAATTTGATATTTTTGAAAATCTTATTTTTAGTGCTGCAGGTAGCGACGGTTTGTTGATTTATGATATAGCAAATCCTCAAGAACCCAAACTTATAGCCCAAGAGAAAGATTTCTCTATGACAGTCTTTACCGGATTTGTTCCAGGCTATTTTAGTGTTTGTTATTCTGAGGGTTACGTCTACGCATAAAGCATGAATCGTATTATTCACTTGCGGAAAAGACGTAACTCGTTTGTTAGGTCTGCGGTTTAGAGCCCTTTAGAATAGCAATTTTCGATGTAGCTAGTCCAAGTAATCCACAATTTGTTAATCAAATCTTTCTTGATCCTGATTTTGATCAGGAAAATGCCACACTACGCATGGAAATTATCAATAGGAATCTCTTTGTATCTATGGCTAACAGGCTTCAAATAATTGATCTTGACAATATTGTCCATTCAGTTATGCAAAATATCCATGTTGATTTGGAATCAGTTTGGAAAATAGTACAATTAAATGATTACCTAATAACTGCTGGCTCAACTATTAATTTCATTAATTTCAGTGATCCTACAAATCCAATCATAATTGACACTATTGATGTAGCTGATAGGTTTTTCCTGGATATTGAAGTAGCTAAAGAGACACTAATTGCCAAAGGAACAACAGGTGAAGTATTCTTTTACGACATAGCAGATTTCAGTAATATTACTGAAATAACTAACCTCGACGCGGGAAAAGGACTTTCTATAGAAGTGAAGCAAGATTTGCTTTACTACATAAGAGACGAAGGGGGGTTTGATGTCTATAATATATCAAATCTATCTAATATAACAAAGGTAAAAGAATATTCAGATTTTGGCTTACTTAGGTACACAATGAGAGTTGACAACTATATTTATGGCAAAAATGAATACACAGGCATTAATATCATAAATATAACCTCTCTACACAACATCAAACGGATCAATATACCTACTCGAAATATCTACAAAGCAAATGTACAATTTAAAGACAATTACGCGTTCTTTGCTAGTGGACAAAGTGGTTTAGAAGTTTATAATATTAAACATCCCCATAGACCAAAATTTGTCTGGCAAGAGCAGAATCCTGGTTTCGCAACAGATATTGCGATACAAAACAATCATGCCTACCTAGCAAACGGATATGATGGATTATATGTTTATGATATAAGCCAAAACGAAAAACCTGTAAATGTTGTGAAGCATGCCTTAGCGGGATTCACATCAAACGTTGCGATAAAAGGTAATATCCTTGTAACTTCTCAAGGAGAAGAAGGTATTTCAATATTTAACATTTCAACACCTGGAAATCCTCAGCTAATAACAGAATATACAAATGAAACAATTAATGTACAAAGAACTCTGATAGGAGAAAACAAACTTTACCTAGCAACACTTGAAGATGGTTTAGTAATCATTAATTCTAGTAATTTAGCATCTCTTGAATATTACTCAACGCTTTCAAGTAATGAGAGTGTCACTAGCTTTACTTTTATGGATAACCATTTAGTATATGCTTCTGAGTCAGGAATCTACTTCTATGACAATACTTTAAGCTATTGTGGTAATTGGTCAACACAAGAATTAGTATCTGATATTCTAATCTACAATGATAATCTAGTGATTTCATACCTCAAAGAGAATACTGTCCTATTAGAATTCAACAACTTTTCTTCTTTTGAAATAATCGCTGAAACATATGAATCAAGAACATTAAGAATAGCTATCCACAACGAGTTACTGTACACTGCAAATGGAAATTCTGGTGCAGATGTCTACAGTTTCGATAATAATCAAAATAACATTGCGGATTATTATGAACCATTCATCCTAAGGGGTTCTATTCTTTCAGTACTTGGTATTATACTAATAGCAACGTTAATTATTATACTCGTTAAGAGAGAAAGAAGCAAAAATTAATTTTTGTTTCTTTTTTTTTTTTTTTTTGCATGGATCAGTTGATACTAGTTGATATTTTATTAGAAGTGTGAGTCCTGAGCATCAATTATTGCTTTTTATTTATTTTTTCTATAGATTATTTGATACTAGTGTATGTTTAATTTACTAGAAGTATGGGGTTTTGAAATACTTTTTTCATATTTTTTTGAATCTAAAATAATTCAAATTTATATTAAGAGACAAGCTGGTTTCATTTATGAAAACTCAGTGTAATATATACACTTTATTATTTACGAATTCTATACAAGAACAGGTGTACTTTTAATGTTTATTGATTGTCATGCTCATCTAAACAATATCACAAGCACAGAAAATCCATTAGAGAGAGTTATTGATGATGCAGCAAAAGTAGGTGTTGACTTTATTGTTGGAGTAATAAGTAATCCTAAATCTTACTCTTTCTATGAACAACAACTTAAATTCAGCAACATTATTAGTGTTTTAGGTATTTATTCACTCCCTCCAGATGATGTGATTGATCAAAAATTAACTCTACTTCAAAATGAAATTGAAGAGAATAAACCAAATGCTATTGGAGAGTTATTTTACACTACAGTAAATGATTCCGCAAGACAAAAAAGAATTGATGAACTCTTTAGAAAACAAATACAAATTGCTCATCAATATGATCTCCCCATAGTCACATGCACTGGCTATAGTTCGAGTAACGACTTTCTTAAGCTTCTAAAAGAAGAAAAAGCAGAGATATTAGGAGGGCAAATCCATTGCTGTAGAAATAGTCTCAATGTAGTTAACTCTCTTCTTGATATGGGATTTTACCTTTCTTATGGTTCCCCTCCATCAATGAATCTCATAAATCCATTAGATGATGAAAGAATAACAGAACTAATTAAACAAACTCCTCTTGAACACATCCTAACTGAAACTGATAGTCCTGCAGGTATGATAGATGAACCACCGAAACCAAGATACACTCCATCAAAAATCCCAGAAATAGTGAAAAATTTAGCTTCTGTAAAAGAAATAGATATTGAAGAATTTGCTAATATTGTTCTAAAGAATGCGCAGAAACTATTTGATTTTTAATTAAGTTATTTACCAATTTTGTGTATACTCCCCGCCCTTGACTTCTAACCCTTCAAGAAGCAGTGTGAGTCCTGAGCATCAATTATTTTTTTTCTTTTCTCTTAAATTATGACGTTTCTTTCTTCGGACGTTGGAAGCATCTTTAACAAAACTTGAAGCTATTCTGAAATGCTTTAGAATATGAATAACTAATGAGAATTGTAGAAAAATATTCCGATTGAACTTCTTGAACCTTGACTCTTTGGTATTTACTTTCAATTCGTAATAGAGATATTGTTCCTCATCAAACCCTTTAACTAGTAATTTCCCAAGTGGGTTTGCTATAAACATGTGGCCATTCCAGAATTTTTCTTCTTCAAAACCATAGCGATTAGCGGTCATATACCAGGTACCAAAACTTCTAGAGAGGAATCCTGCACCGAAGAACTTTGGATCTTCATCATCTGCCATACTATGAATTATAATATCCTTCTTACTTTTCTTCAATGCTTTTCGTACTTCTATACTACGAATATCAAAACAAATCACAAATGCTATTTTTAATCCTTTAATATCAGTAATAGTTACTGGATTGTTCCCAGCTTGAAAGGTCGAGTCACGCATGAAGAATTTTCTATGAACTGCATCAATTCCTCCATTAGCATTAATCATAACTTGTGAATTGAAAACCGATCGTCCTTCTCTCTCTGACATCCCGAAAGTAATGTAAACATTCTCTGCTTTTGCAATTTCTGAAAGTCTTTTAGTGCTTTCCCCAGGAATTGTTTCAGCAATTTCTTCATGATATTCTTTTGTCTTACCTGGGTTAAAATACCATCCAAGTATCGTTTCTCCGAAAACAATTAATTCAACTTTTGGATATTCTTTCTTAATTCGTTTAATGAAGCGCTCTATTCTTTCAATGTTTTTTTCCGGAGAAATATCACATTGCATTGCTACAGTTGCTACTTTTAGAAATTGTTGGTTTTCTCCCTTTCTATTTTTAACTCTCATCTGTCCTTACTTACCATTCATTAATATTTGTTCTTTTATTTCTAAGGATTAGAAGTCATTATAACTTTTCTCACTAGCTAATTATACTTCCCACTTCAATATGTCATTACTGAACCAAACTCCTAGTCCTTCAAGAAGAAGTGTGAGTCAAATATTTATTTCTTCTTTTTCCATGGAACAGGTCTAATGCTTTTACTGGATTCGGTACTTGTTTTTGTTTTCTTTGAAACTGGTTTCTTTTTCACCACTGGTTTAGGTTTAAGAGAGCTACTAGTTGTTGTTTTCTTTTTTGCAGTTTGAAATTCACTTGGTTTAGATGATGTTGTCGACCTTGCAGGTAATTTTGGCACTACTTTCTTTGGCTTTGATTTTACTGTTGTGCTTCTTACTTTAGGCTTGCTTGATGAAACTTGGATTTTTGATTTAACCCTAATTGGTTTCTTTGCACTAATTCTCTTCTTCGCTGATAATTTACTAACTTGACTTCTTGATTTTACTTGAGATGATTCTGAGGTAGTTCTAGTTGCCATTTTAGGAATTGGTTTAGAAGGTTTTTTTAGAGTCGTTGTCTTTACTGGTTTTTTCTTCGGTCTAGTCGATGATGGTCTTTGAACAGGTTTTCTAGAAATAGGTTTAGATTTGATTCTCCCAACTGTTCTTGAAATCTTAACTTTACTTTTCTTCTTTTTAGAATTCAACTCTTTTATCCGAATAATTGCATATCCCGCTTCTTCTCTAACCATTTCATCTCTATCTTTGTTTAAGGCATGCTTCAAAAAAGATAATGCTCTAGCATCTCCAATTTTCGCTAATGCTTTAGCAGAATTTTTTCTAACAAATCTGTCTGGATCTGATTTTAGTGCAGAAACTAATGCCCCAACAGCTCTTTTGTCACCTAATTCTCCTATATTCCAAGTTGCCTTCTTACGCAGTCCGACATCCTTACTTTTCAAATTTTGAATTTCTTTTGTAATAGAAACTTTTTGCATTTGTATCCACCCTTATGTGAGATGCCCAACTATTCTTTAAATTGAGCTTCTCCTATTTTATAATAACTGTATGATCATAATCTGAGTAAGGCAATTTGCTGTATTTATCGAGTTCTTTTGATTTTCTTATGAATTTCTTTCTTTAATTTAATATCTTGATTTGTAGTAATCTTTAATTAAAATATTCCATTAATTATAGTAATTTCATGCTGTTGTGAATAAATTGTACATAGATTGTCATGCACACATCTTTTTCAGTCCGATTCCAAAAGAAGCTATTGATGAAAATCTCATAGGTGAAATACCTGTTCCCACTACAGAATTTATAACTAAAATGATTTTCAATGCAAGAGAGAAAGGTGTAAGCCATATTGTTGGTGTTATAAGTAACCCACAAGATTTTCCTAATTATCAAAAACAAATGGCTCTTGAAGATATTATACATGTTATTGGTATTTCAAGAAATAATGCGTTTGAAGATAACACTCAGATGATAAAGCAATTACAAATGGAAATTGAAAGAAAAGTACCTCACGCCATAGGGGAAATTGGATTAGATTATTCATATGGTTTTGATCATTTAACTGAAACTGAGAAAAACACTCTAAAGAAAAATCAGCAGGTTTTATTTCAAAAACAAATACAAATAGCGAAAGATAATGATCTTCCAATTGTCATCCATGCTGGCTATGGGAACGATAAAGACGTCGTTGCTATGATAAAACAAGAACGAGCTCAAGATGTCGGCGGTCAAATTCATGGGTATATGTCTAATAAAAAGTTAATTTCTGAATTACTTGATATGGGGTTCTACTTTTCATTTGGGTATTTACATTTAATAGAAGAAGAATTAAAGAGAATAATTGAAATCACTCCCTTAGAACATTTACTTATCGAAACAGATTCCCCCTATCATTTAATGAAATCTCCGAAAAGATTCATTCTTCCTGAAGATGTGGTTTTAGTAACTAATGAGATTGCTACTTTAAAAGCAGTTAAGACTGAAGTTTTAACTAATCAGGTAATGAGAAATGCTAAAGAACTTTTTAGATTCTAAATTTAATTTTTTAGTATTGAAAATTAATTTAACTGTTTTTAAGATTGAGTCTTCTATTTTAAAATTGATGCGCTAGTTAGTAATAATTATGACAAGGTATAGGTTTCATTGTTGAATAATTAAATAGAAAGTTTTTACCACCTAAGCTTGTCCTTCCCGAACCGGTCTGCTAACCTGGAAAGAAGCAGTGTGAGTCCTGAGCATCAATAATTATGATTTTTTTTCTAGTAAATTAGTTTGGTTTTTATAAGAAAATTAAAGAATAAAGTTGAGGTATTAAAGAATGATCAAGATGTCTACATTAACTGCTGTAATTTACAAAGATGAGGACTTGTACGTTGCCGAATGCCCTCAGGTTGGTACAGTAAGCCAAGGAGAAACAATAGAAGAAGCTCTCGCTAATTTGATTGAAGCAACTGAGTTATATCTCGAAGAATTTCCACTAACAACTAATAGTCATCCCATAATTACTACCTTTGAGATTACCCCTAAGGAAGTTGAAAAGTCTGCCAAAGTATAAACCTATTTCTGGTGAAAAGGTCATTAAGATTTTATGTAATAAATTCGATTTTGCTGTTACCGGTCGGAAAGGTAGTCATGTTCGTCTTTCAAAAGAAACCAAAGATGGCAAGATTGGTACTGTGGTTCCTCTCCATAAAGAACTCAAACTAGGAACCTTAAGAGGAGCTCTTCGCTTAGCTAAGATCTCAATTGATGAATTTTATAAACAATTGTAACTGACGTAATTTTACGGATTTATCTAGATTTCTAATCCTTCAAGCAGCAGTGTGAGTCCTGAGCATTAATCCTTGGTATTATTAAAAAAGAATTAAACGTTTAAAAAACTTTTAAAATGATGTTTTTCTATTAGATTTGTCTTTAATCGAGGAAAGTGTATGAAGAACCATAAAGAACCCAAAGAGCAAAATCCCTATGTTAAGTGGTTTTTTGTACATGTTTTGAATCATAAAATGCTTTTCACACTTAACTTCATAGGGATAATTGCAGTATGTGTTACACGGACGATCATTCCTAAACGCATTGGAGCGATAACTGATGCTATTGTAGAACTGCAAATTTCTGAGCAACTTTTAACTACAATACTAATTCTTCTAGCCTTATACTTCACCAGAAATATAGTAGAATACGCTACTTGGATGATTGGGCACCAATTAGGTTCCAAATCTGAACAGTCTATGCGTAGGGAATTCTTCCAGAATGTTCAGAACAAACCCCTTAGTTTTCACGATGGTATTAAAACAGGGGATTTACAAGCGTTAGCCACAAATGATTTACGAGTAGTTAATACTTTGATCGCGCACGGGTCATTTTACCTTTATCCCTTTGTCCAAACTATTATTACTCTTATTCAAGTTCAAACGTTTAATTGGATGATGGGATTAATCATCATTCCATTTTTGGGGTTGTATGTCATTTTTGTTTTGCGTTATCGTAAGCATTTGCTTCCTTATTCAAAGCAATCCTTAACAAGGCACGCAGATGTGACGGTCTCTTTACAGGAAAGTTTGAATAGCGTTCAAGTTGCTAAGGCTTTTGTTGCTGAGGAATTCGAATACAGAAAGTTTAGAAAATCAGTACAAGAATTCCGAAAGAATAGACTTGGCGAAATAAGAATTCAAGCTCGCTTTTATCCTTTATTAACTCTCTATGCTGCTATTGGTGTTTCTGCAATCGCTGGCACGCTCTTAATTATCTATGGGTTTATGACAATAGGTCAATTAACAGCTGTGCTTCTCTTATTGTTTGCACTCATTAATCCTACTGATATGATTTTTTGGGCTACTCGAGATATGATCCGAGGATTTGGTGCAAGTGAGAGGCTTTTTGCTATTATTTCAAAAGGCAAAGTAGAGCTCTTACCTGATACAAGAACTGATTATACAAAAGTCTTCAAAGGAGCTATTGAATTCAAAAATGTCTCATTCACCTATAATAATAGTAATTCCAAGAGCATCCAAGTTTTAAAGAATTTAAGCTTTAAAATTAAACCAAATCAGCGGGTTGCTTTAGTAGGACCAACAGGTTGTGGGAAAACAACGTTAGCTAAGCTTTTGTTACGATTATATGATCCTCAAGAAGGAACTATTTTACTGGATGGTCAACCAATTCAAGAATATCCCTTAGAGATGGTTCGGCAACAAGTATCCTTAATTGAGCAAGACATTTACTTATTCTCTCAAACGATCGAAGAGAACATCAAATTTGGTTTTCCAGATGCTTCAAAAGAGAAGGTCATAGAAGTCACAAAGCTAGCACAAGCTCATGATTTTATAAGTAATTTTGACCTAGGCTATGAAACAATTGTGGGAGAAAGGGGAACTACTCTCTCAGGAGGAGAAAAGCAACGAGTTGCTATAGCACGTGCGTTCCTTACAAATCCTGATATTCTTATTTTAGATGATTCGATGAGCGCAATAGATAGTGAAACAGAGGCTAAGATTGGACAAGCAATCGAGAATATCTTGGAAGATCGAACTGCTTTGATAATTACTCACCGATTACATACTATTCGAACATCGGATTTGATTCTCGTAATGAAGAATGGAGAAATAGTGGCTCAAGGAGAGCATGAAGAACTATTAAAAACTTCAAAGGATTATAGGAAAGTCTTTGGAATGCATTTAGAAGATGCAAAAACAACTCAGGAGGTAAACTAGGTGGGAATTTTCAGAAGTTCAATGAGAGATCAGCATGAACGCAGCTACAGTGACAGAGAACTTTTTAGAAGGTATGTCAAACGACTTTCTCCTTTCAGAAAGAACATTGTGTTTATTGCTTTGTTCATAGTTATACAAGCAATTGCTGCAGTAACCTCACCTTTACTAATTGGGTTCATAACCGATGAGTTAGGACAAGCAGCACCTCGTTATGTAATGATCATAATTGCATCTGTTGGATTTTTACTATTATATTTAGTCAATTGGGGTGCTTTTGCTTTGCAACAAGTACAATCCGGGAAGTATGTTCCGTTCTTCCTAGAAGAGTTGCGTCTTGGATTGTTCAAGAAACTACAAGAGCAAGACATGACGTTCTTTGACAAGCATATGAGTGGTAAACTTAACAGCATAGTCGTGAACGATACCCTTGACTTCAGTAGCACAGCGATACTCATTAGCAATACAATTGGCAGTATCTTCATTAGTCTTGGTACCTTGGGAATTCTTTTTTATTATAATTGGATTCTCGCTCTAATTGCAGTCGTAGGGATCCCAGTGTTATTCTTCCTGATGCTTGCTCTTCGTGGTCTTGCTAAACGAGTTAGCAAAGATTATCGAGAAGCAATTAGTAGCGTAAATTCAGCAATGGTGGAAGCCATTGAGGGGATTCAAGTATCCAAAGGTTTTGGACAAGAGATCAACATTGCCAGCCAATTTGAAGAAGTGAATGAAAACTATTTCCGGTCGTGGATGCGCTTGACAGCTACAACTCATTTCTGGAGACCATTACTAAATACTATCACTTCTATCATACTCAGTCTTGTGCTATATTTTGGAATAGATATGAATATCTCCGCTGGCACACTGATAATGTTTGTATTGTATCTCGAGACTTTCTTTAGACCCGTGATGCAATTAGCAAGATTCTTCCCAGAATTAAGTGCTGGAATGGCTGCTTTCGAGCGCATCTTAAGCATTTTTGATAGTGAACCAACCGTTCGGCAGAAAAAAGATGCTCAACATATTGAAGAAATAAAAGGAAATATTCAGTTTAAAAACGTCAAGTTTTGGTACGATAGAGATAATGTAGTGTTTGAAAAACTAAATTTAACAATTCATAAAGGAGAGAAATTGGCTATTGTTGGACATACCGGCTCAGGAAAGACATCATTAGTTTCCTTACTCTCTCGCTACTATGAATACAAAGGTGGGGATATCCTCATCGATGGGCAGAGTATACGTAATTATACCTTAGAATCTTACAGAAAACAATTTGGTAAGGTAGAGCAGGAAATTTATCTTTTCCCCGGATCCATAAAAGACAATATCTGCTTTGGAAGAGAAGGTGTTACTGATAAGGATATTTGGCGGGTATTAGATATAGTGCAAGCAAGTGAATTTGTTCATAGAATGCCCGATGGAATAGAAACAATAATTGGTGACCGAGGACGAGACCTTTCAGTGGGGCAAAGACAGCTCATCAGTTTTGCAAGAGCAATTCTCCAAAATCCCAAAATACTCATTTTAGATGAAGCAACCTCGAGTGTCGATGCGTACACAGAAGCGATGATTCAAGAGGCCTTAGAAAAGATGCTTGAGGACCGAACAGCTATCATTGTTGCCCATCGATTAAGTACTATTGTCAATGCTGATCGTATCATTGTTATGGATAATGGTGCTATTGTTGAGGAAGGAACGCATGAGGAACTTTTAGACCTCCAAGGAAAATATGCTTCCCTCTACAATCAATATTTCGTTCATCAAACTCTATTATGGCAGGAACGAACTTTCTCAGAGTAACTATTGCATTATACATTGATTGCTTCTTTCTTTCATATTCTTGCTTTTAATTCGAAACAATATATTCCAGTTTTTTGGAAAAATTTTTAGATTAAATCCAAATGAATTATTTATGTCAGAATATACAATAAAAATTTACGAGAAAGGAATTGAAGATAAACAAGCTGCTTTGGGATTTGAAGTAACAAAAGATTGGATAGACTTCAGACAAACCCCTGGTGATGGGATTAAGAAATATTATTCTGCACCGGATTTTGATCCAGAATTAAGGCTCTATGCATTTAAGGGGGATAAATTAGTTGGTTTTATAACTTCCAGAATTATACCTGAAAGTAAGACTGAAAAATTACGAGTTCAACATGACTTTCCAATTGTGTTAACTGGATTTGAAGTGGTTTCAGAGCTATTATATGAAAAAGCAGTCGATACTTGGAAAGCCAAAGGTGTGAAAGTTGTTGAAGCTCGAGTTGGAACTAATTGGCTTGGAACTATGGAACAAGCAGTAAAATACGATTATAAAAAGAAAAAACAATTGTTTATGCACATACAACTTAGTGTTGATAAAGCTAAACCAAAAGAAATCTCAGACAAAAAATTCGTAGATTTTGATCCTATAAAGGATAGAGAACAACTCATAGAATTGTATAAGACTAATTATAACTGGTCAGATGAACAAGCTATAGCTAATTATGAAAGCATAATTAATCCTCAGGAAGGTTTTATTTTTCAACCAGTGCTACGTGAAGGCGAGAAAATAATTTCACGTGGTTTGTTACAGATTACTGATGATCTTAAATATGCTTTATTTAGGCCGTTAAGACCAGATACTAAGAAATATTTTGATGATTATTATTCTTACATAATTGATAAGGCGAAATCTAAAAATGTTAAGATTTTCCAATTTTTCTTGGGTGGTCCCGCTCTGTCTGAACTTGATTTTTGGAAATCTTACGGTTTTGAGGTGAAAGGTGAATTATTTCTTTATGAAAAAGAGATTTAAGAAATTTGATTTTATATTTTTCTCCTCAGCATGTTCATCCTGAACCAGATCACTAGCTTTTAGGAAGAAGTGTGGGTTCTGCCGCATCAATTATTTCTGTGAACTGTTTCTAAACTTTCGAGAGAGATTCTTTAAATTTTGTAGGCTCTATTAGTAATATAGGGTGTTTTTAGTAAAGGTGGAATTGATTGAAATGAAAAGAAACGTTCTAATTGGGATTATTATATCAATTTTAGTTCTTTCAATTTTCTCTGTTGCTATATATTTCAATCTTAAGGATGAATTAGAGAATAACAATGGTGATGATTTAGAACAAATAATAATAACAAAGGATTCCGATTTCACTGAGAAATATCATTTCCAAGGTAATGGTACTTCATTATCTCCATATATAATTGAAAACTTAACAATATCCACGAAATTAGAAATTGCAATTGGTATATACAATGTAAATAGTGTTTTTGTGATTCAAAAATGTTCGATTACAGCAAGGAGATTTTGCATATACCTTTTCAATATTACAGAACCAGGATGCATCATAAGTGACAACGTATGTGCTATTGATACTCGAAATGTCTATGGACCAGAGGGAGTTGCTATTGAGATTAATAAATCAAATGGAGTTTTAGTCTTCAATAATAATTGTTTTACGGAATTTTATTTCTATGATAATGTTGGAATTCTCTTGAACAAATCGAGTTTTTGTGATATTCTAAATAATACCTGCAGTAATTTCGATATAGGAATCAGTCAAACTTTTATGAATAGTGGATGGGGTGTGTGGTCATATGATCATCCCATTAACAATACAATAAAAGGGAATTATTGCTTTGAAAATCAAAAAGGCATTTACTCATTTGGGTCAGGATTCGCAGAGATTATAGATAATTATTGCTTTTATAATAGCAGGGGAATTGAGGTTAGTCATTTACTTAGCTATGAGAATCAAACCACCAAAATTCGCAACAACACTTGTATTTTTAATTATAATGGTATAAAAGCCACAAGTTTACCATTAGCAGAAATTTCAGGAAACAATTGTAGTTTTAATGATGCATATGGAATACAAACCTACAAATGTTATGGAAATATAACTAGGAATACCTGTCAAGGAAATGAAAATGGACTAATCTTTAGCACACAAAATTGTTCTGTTTTTTATAATGATTTCATTGATAACAAGGAATATGGAGTGTTAACTAGTGATACAGCTGGAGAGAAATGGATTTTCTTGAACAACTTCATTAATAATAATCTGGACGGAACAGAACATGGTTCAGCTCAAGCATATGACAAAGATAGTGATTATCTAGAAGATAATATAAATTGGTACAATCCAATAACACTTATTGGCAATTACTGGTCAGAATTAATATGGGATGATGAAGTAATTTACGTAATAGACGGTGGTTTTAATCTGGATCCGTATCCTGTACAATATCCAATTAATATTTAATTCATCAATTCTATGTGTTTCGTTACCAAACCGCACTTCTAGACCTTCTAGAAGTAGTGTGTCCTTTATTCATCTTCAATTTGTACTGGTTTTTTCGCGAGATTAACTCTAGAGCTAACTTCAATACTGTTTATGTAATAGACTGCTCCTGCAACCTCTGTTCCATGACCAAGCTTCACGTCACGACCCTTGACATCTCCAGCAACAAAAGTCTTTTTGATATGAACTTCGTTATCAGCAACAATGTTGCCATGAACCTTATATGGATGTTTAATAAAAGGACGTCTGTCAATAGGTAAGCCGACAAAGACGTTTTCTGCCTTGATGTTTCCGTCAACAGTTGTGTTTCCACGTAAAACTACATCTTTTTTAGACATTAGATTTCCTTGGATTTTTGTCAAACCAGAAATTTCGACCCCTTCAAGAGCCTCTACTTGTTTTCCAGCTCTTAAAGTTCCTGATTTTGTATATTTTCCTTTAACAGAAATTTCTCCATCAATAGTAGTCGATCCTGTTGATTTTGCATCTCCTTCAGCGGTTAGAGAACCTGTCAGTCTAAATGTTCCAGAACTTCGAAAATATCCATTAACAATTAAATTACCTGACCCTTTTAGGGAACCTGAAGACTTGAATTCCTCACATTCCAAATTCCCATTTATTCTAGTTGAACCGGTTGCAACTAGATTTTCATTTATCTTTCCTTCTGCAAGTGTTGATGAACCTGATACTCTCATTTTTTTATCTCCTTGGTTTAATTATAGATTGATTAATAGTAATAATTAAGGTTTGTAATTCTCTTTGTTTGTTCAAAATCTTCATATTCTGTCAAGAATAAGGAATTATATGTCAAAATGGCCTTATGCTATTCCTCGAGAGTCAAATAAAAACTTGGAGGAAATTGAAAGCATCTCAAATTGGTTTGTAATTTATAGACTAAATAAAGATACTTTTGCCTTATTGGAACCATTTCACTATGAAGAAGTGGTTTCTTATCTGCTGATCGGTGAAGAGAAAGCCTTGTTGTTTGATACAGGTATGGGAGTTACTAGTATTAAGCTAGAAGTTGAAGCTCTAACTAAGAAGGAATTAATTGTCTTAAATAGTCACTCACATTACGATCATGTTGGAGGTAATCATGAATTCTCGAATGTTTGGGCTTTCGAAAATGATTTTGAAATACAACGTTTGAAAAATGGTGATTATTCACAGAAAAGGCTCAAGAATTTTGATGATTCAAATATTTGTGCGGATTTACCAAGTGGTTTTGATAGGAATAGTTATCACATCAAACCCTCCATAATTTCAAGAAGAATCAAACATCTCGAGAGAATAAACCTTGGGAATCGAGAGCTCCTTATCCATCATACTCCTGGTCATAGTCCGGCTAGTATTTGCATTCAAGATTTCCAATACCAGTTATTATTTACAGGTGATACTTTGTATCCAGGGGAAATGTACCTTGATCTTGAAGGATCCGATTTTAACACCTATTACAAATCAATGAACTATCTTAATGATCTATTCGAAGAGGTACTCTTTCTTTGTCCAGGACATAATGAAGCTCTCATCTCAAAAGATTATTTGCGAGACTTCAAAAATGCCTGTGAGAAAGTTAAATCAATAATACCTCAAAATCCTAGTCATAGAAACATCGATTTCGGTAATTTTAGTATGAGTTTTTAGAAATTTGAAAAAGAAAATTGATAATCACTTATGGTTGAGACACATATTAGATTTACACTAGTATTTATAGTAGAAAATTGAGAGATATAGTTTGGGGTTACGATTTTGGTAGAGACAAGTAGTTCTATCATGAAAAAAGAAAAGCAAATATTAACAGATATTGAAAATCAAATTGGTTTATCCATACCAGAAATTGATCAAGTAACTTGGAATTCTTTTGGTTATCAAGAAGAAAATGGGAGGATAGTAAGTCTTGGACTTAATTCAACAGGTTTGCATTCTTTCCCTAAAAATATCTGTGATTTTAGCGAGTTAAGAGAGCTTTTTGTTGGCAATAATGAGCTTCGTTTTCTCCCCCCGACAATCGGCGATTTAATTAACTTAGAAGTGTTCTGGGCACCTAATAATCGACTTGGTTTGCTAGTTGATGATCTCAGCAAATTACAAAAACTCAAGGTACTCTGGTTTCCTGGTAGTTGGATATCCCGATTACCTGAAGATTTTGGTAATCTTGAATCCTTAGAAGTCCTGAATTTATCTGGAAATGTCTTGAGATTATTGCCTGACAGTTTTTGGGATTTGAGTAATCTTCAAGAATTGTTTCTAAAAAACAATAGACTAACTATGATTTCAAATAAAATCAGAAAACTTCAGAAATTAAGAATTCTAAATTTACAAGAAAATCAATTGAGTGAGCTTCCAAAAGAGATTGGTGAACTAACTAACCTTGTATCTCTCAGCTTTGATTGTAATCAACTAACTTCATTGCCTTGTGCAATTGGTGATTTGAGTTCCTTGAAGTATCTTTACTTTTACAATAATCAAATAACCAATATGCCTGAGAGCATAGGAAAATTATCTTCACTAATTCATCTAGATATGGATGAAAATCAGCTTTCTTCATTACCAGAATCTCTATGGGAACTTGTAAACTTAGAAGAGTTAGGTTTTTCACAAAATAATATTACATCGATTTCTGATAACATTGCTCATATGCGAAAATTAAGACGTTTATCTATATCAAATAATCCTCTCATTGATTATCCAGACTACCTAAAAGTACTAGAGAAAAGTGGTTGTGTAATTTATCAATAATATCCAATTTAATTTCTCTGACCTTCCTGACCGGATTGCTTGTCCTTTAAGAAGAAGTGTGTGCAAGAATTTTCCCATTTTATTACTTCTTACTTTCTTTTGACTTTTTGCCAGGAAATGAGGGTTTGCGAACTGCAGGTTTACGAATTGAAGGCTTGTGAATTTGTGTTTCAATTGATTTTTTCTGTTTTAATTTGTTTTTAATTTGTATAATATTAGTTTGTAATTCTCTCAACTTTTGTAAGGATTCAATTTTTCTTTCTTCTCGAGATGAGCTTAAAATTGAACTACAGCTAGTCACAGCTTCAGTCATTTTATCTAATCTCTTGATAGTGTTATCTACAAGAGTAGCTTCATCGTAATTCTTGTCGTTTTTGTTTGTGTTATTAACATTAATTGCTATTTCATTTAGCTCTTTGAGATACTCTCCCATTGCTTTTGACATTTCATTATACATGCTTAATTTTTCCATAAAGTGCTTTTTATCTTCATTTGTCTCCTGGATCGATTCAAGGAAGACATAAAACAGGGCACTCATAATCTCTCCTCCTTTGTTAATCTCATTTCCTAATAAAACGCCTGCAGTATTACTCTTGGATTGCATTTTAACAACTTTCTTCAAAACATTGGTATGATGTTGTTTTAATGAGTAAACCTTTCTTCTGACATCAATTTTCTTCATACTCATTTTAATCTCTCAATGAATTTATTATATCTCAAAATCTTTTATCATTTTAAAAATCTGCTGAATTATTAATCATACATGAATAAGAGTAGATTTATTGAAATGTATCAAAACCAACCTAGATTGTTAGCCCTTTAAGGAGAATTGAGCGTATTAATTCTACTTTTCTTTCTCTTTTTTCCTTGTTTTTTTCTTCCTCTGAATTATTGCACTTATGGACTAGTTTATATAAAAAATTTCATCTTGAAGTATGATGTCTAACCTTAGTGAAGAATTAAATTCAGTAATTAAAATATCTAATTTATCAAAGTCTTACCAATTAGGGGAATTGTCTATATGTGCATTGGATAACGTTTCCTTTTCGGTTGATTCTGGCGAAATGGTATTTATTATGGGCCCTTCTGGCTCAGGAAAAACAACGCTAATTAATTTAATTGGTGGAATCGACAACCCCACAAATGGCTCCATAGAAATTATGGGTGAGGATATTGCACAATACAAAGATAAAGAATTAACACTTTATCGCAAGAAAAGATTAGCCTTCGTCTTCCAATTTTATTCGTTAATTCCCACATTAACAGCCCGCGAAAATGTTGAGCTCACTTTAGAATTAACTCTCCGAAATCGAAGAAATATCAGCAATCTTGCTGAAGAACACCTAACACTTGTTGGGTTAGAAAACCGAATGGATAATTTTCCATTTCAGCTTTCTGGCGGTGAACGTCAACGTGTTGCTATTGCTCGAGCATTAGCCAAAAGTCCTGATATCTTGTTAGTTGATGAACCCACTGGGCAATTAGATCAAAAAACAGGGGATAGTGTTGTTAGTCTAATTCGAACAATTGCCAAAGAGAAGAAGAAAACCGTTTTGTTGGTTACTCATGACCACGAACTAGAATGTTATGCTGACCGTGTGATTCGTCTACGTTCTGGTCAAATAGTCTCTGATGAAATTGATTCTCTACTGACTAATAATACAGAGGGAATAATATCAAATGCAGCAGATCTATAAGACTATTTTCCGAGAATTCCGTTTTCAAAAGAAGCGAACATTTTTGTTGTTTCTCGTATTCTTTGTTATCGTTTCATTTCCGCTAGCAATGTTCTCAATTGATCCTAGCATAAATGCTTCTGTCAAAGAGAGTAATGAATCCTTTAAACTGACTTATTTAGATATGGGTTTCCAAGGGAATGTTGATGAGGTTCGCTCTAGTATTGAGGATTTGATTGCTACTAATTCAAGCTATAGTGGCGTATCATATGAGATTCGTCCCTCGAGTAGTTATCAACTGTATCATGAAGCAAATTGGTTTTTTACCAGTGTTATTGGTATTAACACTACTGCTCCTCCTGTTGTTAATCAACTTGATTCAGAGGTAGCATTTTCAAAGTTACGAAATGATACTGCTTTCATTTTGGAATCGTTTGCCAAAGAATTAGATGTTGAGATAGGTGATTCAGTTACTCTTTATACTTTAGCTGGTGTGAAAGAAGTTGAAATAGTCGGACTAGTAAAATCCATTGAATTCTTAAGCTATGATTTGTCCTTAGAAGGTGCTATTTATGTTAATTACAATACCTTCCAAGCGTTTAATGGTTGGGCGGAAATCCAATTCAACAGTCTTGCTTTTTATTTCCCAAACGAACCAGACCTTGATTTAATTAAAGCTTTCACTGAGGACTTGTCTGATGAAGTCGATCCAATGGAAGCACAAATCACCTATTCTTGGTATGTCCGAGAATTCAGTATTAGCTCACTTTTCCAAGATGTGCTTAATTTGACTTCAAAAGTTCTATTCGTTATGGCTTGTGCTATTATTCTAGGCGCAGGGATTGTTATTTACTTAATTACTAAGCGGTACGCAGTTGAGCAAAGAAAACAAACCGGTATGTTGTATGCTTTTGGTTATCAACCAAAAATTATCTTACGGGTCTTTATGCTTCGTACGTTAATAATTTCATTAATTTCTATAGCAATTGGGATACTAGGTTCTTACGGAATACTAGAAATAATGGTTCGAATTCTTATTTCCCGATGGGGTATTCCAACAATCTTGACTCGATTCTCGCCCTTAGCTTTAGTTCTTGTCCCTGCTCTCGTAATTGTTTCCTCACAAATTTTCACATATTTTGCTTGTCGAAGTAATGTAAAAATGACCCCTTACGAAGCGATTCGTGGTAAAACTGAGATTAAAATAAAAACAAAGACCAACAAGTCAAATGGTGGAAAAAGAGCACAAAAATCACTCTTATCAACTTCATTCAAGTATCCAATAAGAAACCTTTCCCGAAATCGCGCAAGAGGAGTTCTAATTACTAGTGCCTTTATTGGTGCTATTGCTATTTCCTTTGCTCTTATTCAAACCCAGACCTCTATCAATGGAACATTTGATAACTACTTCAATGATCAAATCCATTGGGATGTGCAAACCCGATTTGATTCCTATAAATCAGAAGCCCAGATTGCTAGTATCCTCGATAATTTTACCTTTATCAAAAATTACGAACCATACTTGCATAGTGGTGCCGAGGTTACGGACACCCCTGATTATGGCCTGGAAATCAGAGGATTACAACCGAATTCATCCTTATTCTCTCTAAGTCTAGAGGAAGGCGTTACGTTTTCGAATGCTACAGCACAAGAAGGAATTATCTCAAGTTATTCAGCGAAACCTCTGGAACTAGAGATCGGTGATTACTTTAACTTCTCTTTACTAGGGGTTGAGTTTCAAATTGAAATCGTTGGAATTGTCCGAGATTTAGATGTACCAAATTCGTGTTTCATGCTAATTCCTGCTATTAATAAAACTACAGGATTTTCTGCGGTAAACAATGCCTTTATTCAATTAGACAATATGGAATCATTAGACTCGGATGATTTAGATTCAATATTGCTAGAGTTAAATGAAGACACACAAATCCAATATGCGATTACAAAAGACACTTATGAAGATCGAATGGTTCACATGGTTAACACACAGCTCTTCATCGTTAAAGTAACGATTATTTTGGCATTGATCATTTCATTTCTAATCATCTTTGTAACAGCATTTGTGTCCATTCTCGAACGAACACGAGAGATTGCATTGCAAAGAACATTCGGATTCCAAAAGTTTCAAATCTTCAATCAACTCATCCTGGAAATGGGCATGTTAATCTTTCTAGCAGTACTCTTTGGAATTGCTGTTGGTGGCGAAGGATTAGGTCGAATGATCCAATTTTTCATCAGTCAATTCTTCTTCAAGTTGGACACCATTTATTTCTGGGGCGATTATTTGTTAATTGTAGGTTTTGCAGCAGGTTGTGTATTGCTCTCAACCTTACCAAGTATCAATCTGCTTCAGAAACAAAAGTTAGCAACAGCAATCATAGAATAAGTGAAAACCAGAAATTTCACTTTTTATTTTTTTTTACTAAATCTAGCAAGTGTTTGTTTTGCCAAATTCGCTCATTTGTAGATACTTTGGCTGCATAATTGGCAGCATGAATAGCATGACCAGCAATATGAGCAGTACTAGCTGCTTGTCCGGCAGCACGAGCAACTGCCCGAGTAATTCCTTCTTCAACCTCACGAGCTGCGGCATGAGCTGCTAAAGCAGCAGTACGAACCTCCCCTACAGAAAGCTTGCCATGCAACCATGCACGTCCTGCTTCTATTGCTTTTCTAGGTCGATCATCTTTTGGATGCTTTTCTTCAAAATATGATAAAACATGTTCTGCACAGTCTGTCGCCCAGATTACTAATGTTCTCTGATCTAATTTCACTGTTAATTCTGTGATTGCTTTTTTTAGGTTTTCTTCCTCTTTTTTATCAACAGAATTTTCCTTATTCATTCTCATCCTCTCTATAATTGTATGAACAAATTTGAATAATTATTGCCTTTTTTCATTTCTTTTTAACTTGTACTAGTTGCTGACCCAATTTACGGCATTCTTCAAGTACTTGGTTATTTGGACTCCCATAAGATTCAATTGTCTCACCAACCTTTGACCCTAACCTCATCATCCCGAAAAGTTTCTCAAATGGTTCACGAACTCTTCCCCCTCCTCCGTGAGAGTAGAATAACCCGAATGGTTTGTCTGCTAATCCCTGCTGATTGGTTTTTCGAGCAATATAAAGATCATCCACGAAAATCTTTAATCCACCAGCAATGTAACTGTAATAATCTGGTGAACCAAAAACGACTGCATCGAATTGCCTGAATTCCTCTATCTCAAACCGCTTCTCATTTGTGTTGATTAACGTTACCTCAGCTCCAGCTGTTTGAGCCCCAGCAGCTACTGCTTCAGCCATTGCCTTCGTGTTACCATATTCCTGAGAATGATAGAGAACAAGTAATAATACTATTTTACTCACCTCGAATTTACGTAACAAATATTTTTTCAATTAATAAAGTTATCACAAAGCTTGTTTCACAAGTACCTAACTTTTGATTCTTCATGAAGAGTGGGTTCTAGCATCTCAATTCATTTTATCTATTTTCTCGAGAATTAGATAAAATATACATTTAATTTTTAAAAAAATCATTTAAATTAAGCATATCCTTATTACCAGTAAGCAATAAAACAATACTTAGCAAATATGATAGCCTGAAAAATAAACTCTTATTTTGAAATACAAGATGCTATTTCCTTATAGGTTTGCTATGATATTTTTACAAATATTCATTGAATGATTTATAGTTCGAGAGGATATAATGACAATAACTGCTGAAACAAAAAAACAAATAGTAAGTCTTGAAAGCGAGGTTGGAGAGGAAAGAGTGGCAGCAATTAATGCTCTTTCAAAAAAGCGTAACGCGGAAACTATACAGCTTTTAATTTCACTTCTAAAAGAAGAAACAAGCATTCAATTTCGTGAGGGTGCATGTGGTATACTTGGAAAACTTGAAGCTAAAGAAGCTGTTGACGTATTAATTGACTGTCTTAATGATCCAGATGATGGCGTTATCTATTATGCCGCACTAGCTTTAGGAGATATTCGTGACACTAAAGCTGTAAAACCAATTATTAGGAAATTGAATAGAAAGCAAAGTGATCCCCTATTCAGATCTGAGCTCATTATAGCATTAGGGAATATTGGTGATGATTTAGCTGTAGTTCCATTGATTAATGTATTACGAAATGATGAAGATAGATTTGTCAGACATAACGCTGCATTAGCTTTAGGAAAGTTGAAAAATAAAAAAGCTCTTGGTCCCCTCACTGAAATTGCCAGAAAGGAAATGAATACTCGACTGTATTATTTGGCTATATCTGCAATAGATAAAATATACCAGGGATAATTTATTGTATTATTTTTTCCGATTTTTCAATTCTAAATATGAGTTGATGTATTTCTTGATTATTATTTGTAATGCCTAATATAGGTAATTGCCCATTTATTCATTAAATTAATACGTGGAGCAAAAAGAAAGAAAATTGATTGAAAATTATAACGAATTTTGTCCCTTTTGCGGTTCTATTATTGAAAAAAATTCTAAGTTTTGTCATAATTGTGGAGCTCTTATAGTGCAACAGCAAACTACTGAGTCATCTCCTTCTGTAAGGATTATTTCTGAGAGACCTATAGCTGAGTTTCCATACATTGACACAAACCCCTTAACCAAACAATATCCAATAAGTGTTTCAGGCCATAATCAAAGGTACTCTGAATCTCACCATACAACAACTTATCCTTCTTATAGAAGAAGAAAGCAAAATCATGGATTGGGTGTAGCATCATTAATTTTTGCTATACTTTCATTCATCGGTATTCTCCCCTTAATTGGTAGTTTTCTAGCTATCATTTTAGGTGGTAATAAATCGGGTCCTCTTGGTGTAATTGGTAGAATATTAGGATTTATTTCACTAATACTCTGTTTGGGATTAATCTTTATGTTGTTTATCTAAAACATTAGAAGATTTGACAATAATTGATCGAGGTAGAATCGTTGATTCTCCTCAACACAATTTTTCTTATTTTAAATAGTTAAAGTATGTTGGAAAACTTTTTTCATCTGAGTCCTGAGCATTATCAGTATTTATAATTCTTTCAAATATTGTATGAATTTTTGTTTAATCTTAATCTTATAAATATTTATTATTTAATTCATTGTAATCTGCTGTCTTTTTCTTCCTATGTAAAAGTAAGCAGCCAAGGTTCCAATTTGTAGTAATGTTGCAACAACATAATGAATGTAATAAAATGCTATATCGATTTTGAGATCCGCTTCCCAAAAGAGATTTGCACCAAGTATAGCAATAATTATGTAAAGGATAAGAAGAACTCCTGTAATAATAGGTATAGTATACCTTCTCTTTGGTTTTGTATCATTTCTTTGTTGCAAGTATTTGATCAAAAGAATGACTGAAACAATTAAGAGTGTAGTAATGAGTATTCGCATTATATCTGTTGAATAAATGTAAAACGCAAACTCATAATATACAGAAGCATAGTTAGAGGCATTTCCAATTAAAACATAATCCTCTGGACCACGATGAAGTATTATAACTCGTATTAATCTTAATAAAAGCATGAGGCTAAAACATATTACTATTCCTATAAGGTATCCACGATTTTCATCTCGCTTTGAGATCAAAACTTGAATAAAGGCTATTAGTATACCACATATAGCTAGTACTTGTAATGAATCAAAAGCCTTAGTAAAATTCGCTTACAGGTCCTTATTTGTCAATAATTCACTGCGATTTAAGAAACCACCTGAACCGTATCCTTCCAAAATTGCATCTGTGATAAGAAGCCATCTTCTAATTAATAAGTAAAAATAAGTAACAACCATTAATACAGCAAAAATAGAAAGCAGTAAACCAGCTGTCCTAAGTAACTTATTTGTTAATTCCTCTCCCTCGATTATTCTTGTTTGTGTAGTTTCCCCCAAAGTATTATCTCTCAGGTAATCTCACAGAAGGCAAACAGCTTCAGTTAATTAAAATATTTTCTAATCAAAATGGTGATTAATCATCTATTTCACTTTTAATAACTCATTAATAACCCCATGTATCGATGGTCATTTGCCAACGCTGAGATATTTCTTGCTTAAGATCATCATCTAATTCATGAATGTTTTTTTGGAAATCAATCTGAGTGTCAAGATAAGAATTGAAATAATCTTTTGCAGTATCAAATCCAGATAAGTTTAGCTTTTGATAAATTTCACGAAGAATATTGAATGGTTCTTTTATAAAATCCTCATATTTAATTTCAATAAGGTTACCAGTAGGTATAAGGTCTTTTTCTTTGAAGAATTTTTCAAACATTTTATTATAAGTAGTGAAAACGAATTCTCTTCGTGTTTCCATTGTGAATGGTTTCTGTAAGTGAAAGTAAGGAAACATTTTCGTGTACAAAAGCATCGTTGATGGATACACCTCGAGGGGATTGCGATAGATATGGATGAATTTTGCATTGGGATACATTTCTAAGAGAAGCTTAATGCGAAAAGTATTTGTGGGATTCTTAAGAACGAGTTGCTTACCATTTGATGCAAAAGTCATTTTTTTGAGAAAAGTGTGATAAGCCTTTTTCCATTTTTTAATAGTTTTTGTTGGTAATTCATCTATAGCTAAATAACGAGAGTAGTAATGGATTCTGCGTGGAAAAGCAATGCCATGATAAAGCGAATAGGTTGTAATATTTGCCATTGCATACTCATCTTCTTGGGGGCTATGAATTCTTAAGGGAATATTATCCATCCTTCGCTTCTCAGGCAATAATCGACTTATGAAACCTGAAAGTAGTTTACCACTGCCGAGAAAGACCCAAGGTAAAAATGCGTGCAAGTTAGAAACATACGTAAATTGTTTATCTTGAATCATCAAAGTTTGCAGGTAAGTAGTTCCACTACGCCAATGACCAATGATAAAAATAGGAGGATTAGTAATGGGTGTTCGTTTTATCTTTCTGCCAAAACTGATTCTATCAAAAAGCACTAAAGGGATCATAATCCAAGTAATAAAAGTAATAAAAAATGCTCGA
>JAGXNT010000038.1 GCA_019894765.1 Candidatus Heimdallarchaeota archaeon | reverse complement strand
CGCATACCATCACCATCAAAATCGCCGCAAGCAAGTAATCCTAAGTTTCCATCTGATTTATTCATGATAAGAGTAAATCCTGCATTTGCATCATCAACAACATAGTTGCCATGTCGTCCTGAAAAAGCCAGTTCAGCCAACCCATCGCAATCCACATCTCCCATTGTAAAAATGCAATCAATAAAATCCCAATCAGAAGAGTTAAAATAGTTTCTTAGAGTATAATTACCTTGGGAAAATTCGTAGATGTGCAGTACCCTTGTTTGCCGATCCGTCATAAATGATCTCGTTAGTCCTATCTCGTCTTTACCGTCACCATCTATATCACCACATGCAATTGGTAATCGTTGTTGCCATTCATTCCAAATAATATCTGAACCTCCAATTTTCAACTCTGCTACTTCACCATATTGACCAACTATACCCATAAGAGAATCATCAATTATAAGCAAATCAGCTTCGCACCTATAACCATCATAGGGAGTAGCAGCAAATGCTATCTCATCTTTTTTATCCCCATCAAAATCGCCACAGACTATGTCAATTTCTTGGAGAATCCCACTAAATTCATTTTTAGGATATTGGCAATCAAATTCAAGAATATCATCCCAAATCCAAGCAAATCCATGGTTAAAATCATCAAAAATATGAATATCACTTACTTTCGCCGTTAAAGGTCCACCAAAACAGTATCCTATAATAATTTCATCTAATCCATCCCCATCCACATCACCCAAAGCAACTTCTGGTTCCATTGAAAGAGCACTATCAGCTGAGAATTTTGCTGTAATAACTTCAATACCTGATCCAATAAAATCCCATTCTACTACATCAAAGACCCAAAAATAAATTGTTATCGATGCATCAGATAAATCTAAAAAGAGGCCAAAGGGATGTTCAATTCTTCCACCTAGGAAAGAACGTGCAATAGCAATTTCATCTATGCCATCCCCATCCACATCACCCACAGCTATAGTTTTCAAAAAGTCAATTTTCCAGGCTGAAGGGTCGTAACCACCTTCTTCATAGACTGGTTCTGGAAGATTTTCAAATAGAATTGATCGCTTAGAGTAATTATTGTTTGCGTCATCATAAATTTCAAGATAATCATCATCTGTAGCAACTATCACTTCGTCTAGACCATCTCCATCAACATCACCTGTAGCTATATCACTTGTAAATCCCCCAAAACCCAAATGTAATTGATTATTAAAAATAATAATACGATCTCCCCATAAGTTATCATAGAGTTGATGTTCGCTAAAAAGGTCATTAACTGCAGAGAAATTCTCCCCTACATCATCATAAACCCACCCTTGGTCTGGTTCGTTTGGAAGAGCAGCTATTTCCTCCAATTTTATTAACAGAGAGTCATTTTTTGTGAGTGGAAGCGAATTAGTACTTATTTCAGCAGGAAGTGGATTTGTGCTACTCCCCCTATTCACGGCTTCACCATTCGCATAATAATCAGTTATTGTTCCGTCAAGAATTATAGGTTCTTCAACCACTTTATCACTTACATATTCAGTGCTAGTGGATGTCTCTTTATTGCTTACAATAATGCTTTTGCCAATACTCATACACAAACTACTACAAAATAGATTTAGTAATAACCCAACTATAACAACCTTAGTTTTTATATTCATTCAACCTCACCCATTAGATTTAGTTAATTTCCCTAATAGAAAATTTCAAAAATAAAGGTGCCTAACGTAGTCGTTTCATTCCTTATAAAGATTTTTTGTTATTATAAAATGTTTTTTTAGAAGTCTAGTTTTTTGAATTGTTTTTTTATCCCCCTCCTTATCTGAAAATCTTTAAGAAATATTTTTTAAACTAATAAACACTTATAACTTATTTTTGTTGGTGGTTGGTTTGACTTTAGAAGTTTATAGACGATTGCAAGAGCATTTTAATAGTTTTCCTTTGCGATTTCCCGCAACAGAATCAGGGGTAGAAATTCGATTACTAAAGAGATTATTTACTCCAGAAGAAGCTGATATTGCTTCAGTTATCAAATGTGGTCATGTTGGATCATTTGATACCTATGAAATATTAGATGAGATTTTTAATCGTGTAAAACATTTGGGATACTCAAAAGATGAAGTAGAAGAACACCTAGGCAATATGGCTAGGAAAGGTGCTATTATGGGTAGCACAAGAAATGGTAAGAAAATTTATGCAAATGCTTTACTCATCGTTGGATTATATGAATTTCAAGTGGATAAATTAACTAAAGAATTTCAAGAAGACCTTGATCAATATTTAGACGAAGCTTGGTATCCTGCAAATAACGATATTAGAGTACGTCAGCTTCGAACCATACCTGTTGGGATAAAAATCGAACATGAAAATCCTATTGCCAAGTATGATGACATAAAAGTTCTTTTTGAACAATCAGTTGGTCCCTTTTCAAAAATCAACTGCGTATGTCGACAATCAAAAGATCTTCTAAATGAACCCTGTCAAGTTACTGACCGTCGAGAAGTTTGTATGGCTGTTGGAGATATGGCTCAATTATATATTGACCAAGGATATGGTCGCGAAATACCTAAAGAAGAAGCTCTTCACTACTTAAAAAAGAACGAAGAGGAAGGACTAATTTTCCAACTAAGTAATTCGCAAGAAATGATATTTGTTTGTAGTTGCTGTGCTTGTTGTTGTGCAGGATTAGTTGGCTTAAAACAACTGCCAAATCCCGCTGATTACACTTCAAGTAATTATCAAGCAGTTATTGATGAGGAGTTATGTAGTGGTTGTGGTAATTGTGTTGATAGATGTCAAATGGAAGCTATTACACTTAATGATTTTGCTGTCATAGAACAAAAGAGATGTATTGGGTGCGGTAACTGTATTATTGGTTGTCCTGAGGAAGCAATATCCCTTGTTTCCAAAGAGAATCTAGGAATTCCTCCGTTAACTTCTATTGATTTATTTACGACTATAGAAAAAGCAAGGAGAAAAGCTGAAACAAAATCTGATGTAAAAAACTGATTTTTAAGTGTGTCATCGAAAGTGCTAAATGTGGGTAAAATATTCAACAATTTGAGGAATAAGAACCTTTACATCTGAAGAAGAGAATTATGATTGGACTAGTGTTTGGGTACTTGCTTCTATTTACTTGGCACAAAAGATGGCTGATCAAGACGTTCGTAAAGTATATAAAAAGATGGTTTTCCCTGAACATTTGACTAAGTACAAGAATCTCTACAAAATTGTTTATGCAGGTGATTTCATAAATCAAGCGATTTTTACTGATGATGAACTTCTTTATGGTATAGATCGTTTATCAAAAGCTGGTTTTATTGAGGAAAAAAAAGACTCTCTTCTGCCTACTAGCAAATTAAACAAGCTTTACAAAGAAGCAACCATAAATCAAAAAAGTGTCTCTAGAGATGCTGCTTTGCGAATCTTTGCTTATATCCTGCAAACAAAGCTTCCTTGGGAGTAAAGACTTGATTTTTTATAAACAAACTACAATTCTATTTCTTTATGATATCCTTTCTGTTAACATAAGACTAAGGAAAGTAACAAAAACTGTAAGTAGTTATAATTTTATATAACCAAATCGTAAGATAGTAATAGATATCTAGGTAGTGCAAATGGTGAGTATCTCCTTAAAAAAACGCATATCAAAATTGAAAGGTTTGTCCATAAGTGAATCTATGATACTCCAAGCTAGCTTGATAGACGATTTGGTTCAAACTTATTATGAATCTCTTCGGAGAAAACATCCTGATGCTACTTTTGAAGAATTAATTCAAATAGGTCATAAAGAAACTCATTATAAGAAACGAAGGAGAGAATACAATGACTGAATATAGACGTTTTCAAGAACTAGCAGAAATAGCTGTGACATGTCTGGATAAAAGCTCTGTTGATTACGTACTAGTAGGTGGTGCTACTATAGGTGTGTATGGGGCAATTCGTTCAACTGAAGACTTAGATTTTATGCTAATGCTTGAAAGCTCAGAAGAGAAGAAAATAGCTACTTTTATTCACTGTCTTCAAAGTAATCATTTATCAATAACCAAAGATGAATTAATTCAAGGTTTAGAAGAACATTCTCATATTACTGTTTTTGATTTGAAAAGTCCTTTACTGCGATTAGATTTAAAACAAATCAGAACAAAATTGGATTATTCAACGTACAATCTTCGTAAAAAAGTTGATCTATTTGGATCAGGTAAAGATTTTTGGATTTCATCACCTGAATCATTAATTGTAGTCAAGCTTTTACTAGGATTTCAGTCAGAGAAGGATTTGGATGACGTTAGAAGTATTCTTTTGCGATCATCTGATATACTGGATTGGTCTCTTCTAGAAGAACTATCGGTGACCTTTGGTTCTGAAAAAATGCTAAGGAAAATAAAAGAAGAGTTGTAATTAAAGTTTCATTCTTTAATCAAATCCCCTTGCAATATCCTTTTTGTTTCTGATAACAACCTTAACAGTGATCACTAGATCAATTTTCTATATAGTTTCTATTTTGATAGTTTAATGTCAACTAGTGTATTATCTCGAGTTTATCAAATTATTAATGAAGAAATAATTCATTAGAATCTGATTGAGGAGAAAATTGTTAATGCGGATTCAAATATCAGTTGAAGAAAGTTTATTTTTAGATGCTTTATTATCTTTAGAGTTATATCCTGAAAAAGTTGAAACAAATGAAGAAATACCGTCTACACTTGATAGTATACACAAACGTGGATTAGAACTTCATAAATGGAAGATAAAAGGAAATTCTGAAAAATTAAATCTTGAAGATATTTCTGAATTATTAATAAAAAAAGAACTCCTTCAAAGAATTGAAAATATTTATTCTCTAACTGCTTTTGGAAAAACTAATGCAATAACCATTCGAGGAAAAAGAATAGGTGATGGATTCAGCAGTGAATTTCTTAGAATAGCTACTAGTACCGCTCATTCTATTTTTTGCAAACGAGTATTTGGTAAGGATCTATCGCAAGCAAATATGATGGATATGGTGCAATTAGATAAATTACTTCAAATACTCAATTTATCATCAAAGAATAAGGTTTTAGATTTAGGTTGTGGTCTCGGAAAAATTTCTGAGTATATATCTGATGTAACTGACGCTTGTGTTCTAGGTATTGATGTAGCAAATGACGCAATCAATTTAGCAAATAAGAGAACTCAAGAAAAACGACAGCGATTGAATTATAAAATAGGTGATCTAAATAATCTAGCTATATCATCCAATTCCTATGATACAATAATTGCTATAGCTACTTTGCACTATTCAATTGATATTGATAAAACAATTAAACAACTGAAAGCAATTTTAACACCTCAAGGTCAAATGGGCATATTTACTTTTCAGTACGCTTTAGAAAATGACAATCCTGATATTTTACATCCTGATAATACTAGATTAGCTAAAGTTCTGAAAAAGAATGATCTTGAATTTAGAACATGGGATTTTACCGATAACGAGATTAAAATCAGACAAAATCAACTTATAATTGCTAATGAGCTCAAGAAACAGTTTCAAGCAGAAGGAAATATCGATTTATGCAATGATCGAATTGAGGAATGTGAAATTGATTTACCTCGATTATTAAATGGTCAAAAAAGAAGATTCTTGTATCATATTCAATTGTCATAGCATTTACACAAACAAATTAAATATTCATAAATTGAATATATATTCCGTCAAATACACTAGAAAAAACTTATTATTTTACTTTCTTAGTGTTAGTAAGCTCAATGGCGAGGAAAAAATCTTTGTTTTCACTTGGACAAAACTATAGAAGAAACAAGGAGAAAAGCTGAATCAAATTCTGATGATAACTAAGTGAATCATTTGCTTAATAGGATTTGATATTTTCATTCTATCCCTTTACAGTATCCTTTCTGTTTCTGATAACAACCTTGACATTGATCACCAGACCAAATCAACCAAAGAAGTTTTTCAATTACGCTAATAGCTTCTCTATCAACAGTTATTGTTCCAATTTCAAAATTATTTCTCCCTTTCTTAGTTCGCGAACCCATCCCTGCTCCGGTTAAATTAGCAGAACCAAAATAAGCCCATGTCCCATCAACAATGATGACCTTCATATGCATGTCGTAACAAAATTTGAATTGGATATTCTCAGTTCCTATTAATTTCTGGTAAACTGTTTTGGAATTCTGATAAGTTTTCGTTTCTTCTCGAGGAGCTAGAATGAATCTTTGTTCTATTCCTTGTTTCGCCATGCGATAGAGTCTTTGAGAAATTTGGATTGCTTCTTTTGTGTTCGGGTTTTTCACCATAAAATCAAGTGTTTTTGCACTGGTTATCCAAAGGTACTTTCTTGCTCTCAGCAAACCGTTTTGGATAATATCATATATTCGTTCATGCTCATTTCCCACTAATAAATATCCTGTATATTCCTTTGTCAAACCGTTCACCACGAGCTATCCCTCATTTTATTTTATTAATAATGGTATCATCCACTATTTTGATATTCGGTAATGAAAAAAATAAAAAAAAGTGGGATCACTTTCATTTGAGGAATCCCATTATTAGCTGATGAACATCACTATTCCATAACAATCGTCTGTGTCCGAGACCTTGAGTTGATACAAATTTTGTTCCTTTCCAAATTTTAGCTAAATGTTGACTGCTTTCATAAGGTACATATTCATCATTAACATCATGGAAAAGTAACAATGGTATTTGCATGTTATGAGCAAAAGAATAAGCTGAAACTTCATCTAATGTATGTTCTATCCTTTTTTCCGTTTCGGAGTACAATCTTTGTTTTATCTTGTTTGGAAGATAGAGCATCGACGAATAAATATCTATAACTTGCTTAATAGACATTGGTGGGGCTGACAATACAACCTTAGGGACATTTAATCCTCTTTTAAGAGCTAAGGCAGTAGTAGCACCTCCTAATGAGTGACCAACAACTGCATAGATTTCACCAATTTCATTCTTAATAGCTAGTAATGCATTTGACATTTCCACAATATTTGTTTCCTTGCCAGATGATTCGCCATGTGCCGGAGCATCGTATGCTACAACACGATAACCCTGGTTAAGTAAAACTGGAATTAGTTTGCCAAAGTGAGACCAATTAGCATTCCAACCATGGACAAGAAGAATAGTTGAACCACTACCCCATTCGCGTACTTTTAGGAACCCATCTTTAAATGGTATATTCATAATAGTTGATTGCTTATCTAGATATTCGAATTCTTCTCTAATTTTTCTTTTTCTTGGAGTAAATAGTAGTTTCCTTGCTACCTTTGTTCCAAAAGCTGGAAATAAGTTACCAATTGTATTGAATAGAATTCCCATTATCCGATGTTTTCTATAATCCTGCGTGCTTGTCGATTTCTCTTGATCGATATTTTCTTTTATGATTATCTTACTTTGTTCATACACAACAATCGCCTACCTACCGTTAGGTAGGGAAACTATTTAAATCTACCTATCGATAGGTAGATAAAGACAAATCACAAGTGATTATTAGGTGTTGATAATTTGACAGAGACAAAAGAAAGAATCATTGAAACTGCAAGAGAATTGATGCTAACAAAAGGATTCAAGGGATTTAGTTTTAATGAAGTAGCTGAAAAGGTAGGAATTCGAAAAGCTAGTATCTTCCATTATTTTGTTTCAAAAGAAAAACTAGGGATTGAATTAATTAAAAATGATCGAGAGAGATTTGCTGGTTGGGTGAAGAGGAAAGAAAGCCTCGAAACACCTGAGGAAAAACTCGAGCAATATTTCTCACTTCTGAAACGCTTATTTAGTTCAAATGATCAAATTTGTACTCTTTGTATACTATTTGCTGAATATACTGTCTTGCCAAAAAAAATGCAACAGGAAATGAAAGGATTATACAATGATGAAATCGATTGGATTTCATTGGTTCTTAAAGAAGGTCTGCAAACTAAAACATATACTTTCAAAGAAACACCAGAAGAGAAAGCAATCTTCATTTTAGCATCTTTGCATGGAATAATACAGACTTCAAGATTAACTCCCGATTTTAGTATTTATGATATTGTTGTGAAGCAGTTAATTAATGGATTATAGTAGAAATAAATCAAAATGAGTTTAGAATTCGATATTGAATTTTTTATAACAAAGCTTAAACCAGTAAATACTATGACATACGTGAGGTTTAGTATTGAAACAAATCAACATCTCCCAAGTCAGCACATTCTTTGCAAATGGTAGTTATCCTATTGAATTTCTCTTTTACTTCCCCTACCGAATAAATAGCAATAGACTTCGTCGAGCTTTGAAAAGAATATCAGCTTACTATTGGCCAGTTTTTGGAAGATATAATAAAGGGATTATTACAGGGAAAACCTATTCTGAGAGTGAATATATTGAAGAAATCTTGGTGGATGAATCATTTGATCCGAGTGTTGGTCATGAAATAATTTATAAAAAATTTGGAACCATGAACTTGGAGTTAACATCACTATTGTTTCACCTAAAAGTTCTCCACTACAAAAATGGGACTGTGTTAATTCCAAAAATGAATCACCTTGTTGGTGATGGTTATAGCTATTTCTATTTACTTTCAGTTTTAGCAGCTGTTACCAAAAGAGGAGGAGTTCCATTAGCTCCTGCAATAATCACAGCAATCTCTAAACCAAAAATTCATTGTGATTTACATTCTTCTTTTCATTTCTCAATTTCACCCCCCGATGTAATCACCTTTGATGGCAAAATAGATGTAGAGTATTTAGAATTAGATGTAACAGAAACTCGAAATCAAGCTAAAAGCATTTCAGAAAAATCCGGTTTGAGAGTATCAACAAATGATATTCTTTCTGCTAGAGTAGTAAAGTTTGTTCTCGAAAATGGAAAAAAGAAACAATTAGAGAATTTTCATTTAGCAATACCTGTAGATGTCCGTCGTGGTGTTCCTGAGCTTGGCCAACGGTACTTTGGTAATGGACTTATTATGTACAATGTACCTTTTGATCCAAAAATTGTCTCTCAAGCAAGTATTGAAGATTTAGCTATTACTATTCGAAAATCATTTCCCTCAGTGAATCTTCAAAGCTATGTAACCTATCTGAAACAGGTAGAAGGTTGGATAGAAGCTGGACAATTAGATCTTTTAAGACCTTATGATCCTGATAACGAGTGTCTGGTAACAAATCTAACTCGAATGCCTATTTCTAGACTCGATTTTGGTTCAGGACCTCCCACTACAGTAGAACCACTTACTCGAGGTAGAAGTGGAGCAGCAGTATTATTACAAGACGACAAGTTCATTCTACGTTTAGCTCGGTGACTTTCATAACATTTAAATTAATTTCAATTTAAGACATACTAAATTCTCTCTTACAAAGAGATTAATGGTGACATGATATGAGCTATGAAGAAGAGATAATGAATTGGAGACAAAATCGAGAAAGGAATTTGAATGAAGGAATAATGATTGGAGATATGTTATGGTCGCCAGTTCCAGAAGATGAGCGCAAGAATTTAAAATTAAACTTCTTTCCAATTGATGCTAATTACAAATTTGATGCAAAAATAACTCTTCTAGAATCCAAAAAGGAGAGAACTTTCTCAAAGGAAGATGGCACACCAAGTGATCCATTTCTTGAGACTGGATATGTTGAATTCAAACATAAAAATGAAAATATTCGCTTGTTTTTTGTTTTTGATGAACAAACAAATGGCTATTACATTGCTTTTAGGGACTCAACTTGTGGTAAAGAAAGTTATCCAAATGGACGATTGCTACTAATTGAAAATGTTGATCAAGAAACCATAATTCTGGATTTTAATAAGGCGTTTAATTTCGCATGTGCATATAATGAAACGTTATCTTGTCCAGTAACTCCTCCTGATAATTGGTTGTCTTTTACGATAGAAGCTGGTGAAAAAGTTTTCAAGTGATCTATAGATTTTATTCATCTTCGGAATTGCTGTTAGGGATTATTACATTTACACTTGACGTCACTTTGTTATTTATTGGATTAAGATAACAAAATTTGACATTCAAAGTAATTTTTGTAAGAAAAACTCTTATTTCACAGAGTTATAAAATTAGTGACTATTTAAAGAGGGATGATACTCTTGGTTAATGTAAACATAGGACATAATCCTAGTCTAACTCATGAGAAAGCTATGGAGATATTTAGAAAACATCTCCAATATGAAATTACAACAGAAAAAGTCTGGGGTAATTATTTCTTAGTAATCAGAGACAATCTTGTTAGTGCAGCAATAAAAATAAAACAAAAAGAAAATGAAACAATAATAGAAGTTAGAGGATATATTCATGAATTTTACATGAGATTATTATTAATTTTCTTTTGTTTTCTACCATACTACATAGTTTGGCTAGGTCCAGCTGCAAATTTTGCAAAAGAAATTGCTAAATTCATTGAAACCTGCCCAGATTTTAGAGCATAATAAAAAACAAATTAAACGGCATTAAATTTCTTACAAATCAATTCGGATGCATCATTGATACAGGAAACCATTGATTTCACTAAATGGCAAAATCAGTTTGGCTTATTTTTAAGAAAAAAGACCATTAAGTTTCTGAATTCCTTTGTACTTAATTTGTTTTTACTTCTTCACTTACTGGTTCATCATTAGTAGTCTTCTTCTTTTTGAAGAATCTAGCAAGACTCTTTTTCTTCGTAAAAGAACAAATGGGCCAATTAAAATTAAGGAATAAATAAATAGAATAACTAAAAACCATAAATGATGTCCCATTAAAGGAAAATTCCCACCAAAACCGTAAATACCACTAAACATTTGACCATAACTCTCAAAGAAACCCCTAGTGACTATTCCGTAGTATTTTGCTTCAAGATAGAGCTGAAGAGGAATATGAGTAAAAATACCAATAAAAAATGGAACCAATAATCGAACTGATCTGACTAAAGTATATTTGCCGGCAGAAATATGATTCAGAGCATAAAAAGTACACATACCACTTATTATAAAAAACAAAGGTAAGACAAATGCTGTACCAAAAGATAATCCGCCAGTTAAATAATTGCTCAATTCAGCATTCTTAAGATGCCATGGCTCTATATTAAAAAATCTCGAACAATGATAGAAAAATACCAAAACAATTGCTATAATTCTTAACCAATCAAGATCATATCTTCTCTCAACTTTCGGAATATATGAAAATTTCTCCAAAGATTCCAAATGTAAAACATCCTAGAAATAACTATTGAATCATCTATTCATTTATAATCTTTTTTCGTATCATCAGATAGGTTGGAATTAGAAAATCTGATAAAAAAAAAGAGGGAACAAGATACCTCGAAAGTATCTGTTACTAACCTAGAATTATTTTTTATCTTATGTAGTTTTTGGAAATCAGAAAAAAGGAAATTAAGTCTTTAGAATCCATACTTCATTGAGGTACTTTTGAATCTTTTCGAGATTCTGTTGCAGGTTTACCCTCGATTCCCCAATGTGTTTTTGGGATTTCATGAATTATTACTTCCACTGCTTGTGCGGGAATATCCATTTTGGTAAATACCTCAGTTACACCTTTTATTATGTCTTTAATTTTTGATTCTGGAAATCCTTCCCATATATGTACATGAACAACTGGCATATTATCAAATCCTAATTAAATAACTTTGAATAGAAATATATGTTTTTTGATAAAAAAAAAAGAGGAAACAAGATACCTCGAAGGTATCTGTTACTAATCTAAAGTTCTGCTTCTTCTGAGGAAACGACGCCAGTCTCACCAGCAGGTTTAGTCTTATATTTGATTTCAATAGTTGTATTTGCACCGATTGCATCAAAGGTCCACTTGAGTACTTTAGAATCATATTCATCAATGACTTCTGGTTCATGGCTGACATCCCAAATGACTTGGTCTTTAGGAACTTTCTCAGTAAGAACATAATCATTTAATTCGCTTTCACCTAAGTTCTCAATGGTGAGAATGACTTCGAATTCACCTTCTGTTTCAAGTGCTTGAACATCTCTACCTTTTGCAATATTGTGTCTAACATGTTCAACATTGATTTCTATTAGTTCAAATTCAACAGGAATCTCTTGTCCTAATGGGTCAGTATTAGCAGTGATGGTGATATTAGATACATATGTAGTCTCTCTATCTGGCTTCTGAGCAATAATTGGATATTTGATTATCATGTCATCATCAGGCTTCAATGCTCCGGTATCATATGTTTTTAGGTCTTCAAGTTTAATTGTTAGCTTATGACCAACTGTTGGATCTTTGTCATCAGGTTCAATTGAAATTGCTTCATAAGGAATGATCATTTCTTTACCACTAATAGTAACTTCAATTTCATCTCTACTTGGTGGAAGGTACATTTCTTGGATTTCATCTATTAATGTGACTTTGTTTATATCTGCCCCACCAGTATTGGTTAATTTGCTTGTGAATTTCATGGGAATGATCTTGAAGGATGGAAGTGTGGTAACATCACTAGTTACTTCTCCTTGAACAGCAACGACAGCCAATTCGACATCATCATATAGAAGCTTGTAAACTGACTTCAATTTGTGGTCTGCAACAGTGAAGAATTCAATTTTAGTTTTGAATTTAGGATACTTGCCTTCTTCAGAAGTATAAGTCCAGCTTTTTGATTCCCAAGTACCTTTAGCAGCAATTTCTGGAATGTCATTTGGATCAATATCAATGTACTTAGTAGATGGATCATCTGTTCTGTAAACATCTGCGTTGACTAAACGAAGAACGTAGTCGCTTTTGTTTGTAAAGATGAATTTACAATCATAGCTATTGGGTTCATCTTCAAGTTCATTAGTTACAATACTAAAAGCATTGTTTGTGTAACTGGCAAATGAATCAATACCTATGCCACTAAGAGTTTTTGGTAATTTGTATTTTGCAACTATTTCACCGGATCGTACTTTTGCATCTTTGTCATCCATTTGCACTGTCATTTCTAATTCTAGGTATTCTTCTGCTTCTTCAGCTAATTCTTCGATTTTCCAAAGAACAAACTTCTTACCTTCTTTTTCGGTTATTTCAGCTTCGCCAATTGATTGTCCCTTGATGTTTACATCGTCAAACTCTGGAAGGATAACTTTTGCTATACCAACATTTTGGAGTTTCTCTTGTGAAAGATTATCAATTGAGATTTTAAAGTAAACAGTATTTTCAGCATTCAAAAGAAGTGAATAAGATGCAATTTCAGGATCATTTATTGTAGAAATGAATTCCGAAACTTTAAGTTCAGGTCGAACCATCTCCTTTATCGAGTATTCAACTTCATGCTTTTCTGTGGGTTCCAATTCCTGCAAGGAAATCGATTTCTTATTGAGAGATGTTTTATCGATTTGTTCTAGATCAAGTTTTATGTCCCACAATTTGTCTTCTTCAGAAATGTTTTCCAAAATGATGTATCCTTTGCTTTCTGGTTCTTTCGCTGTTGGTGAGCCATCATTCGTGTAATAAGCTTCATATTTTTCTTTGATAACAATGGGAACTAATTTACTATCGGTATCTTTCGCCAGTGTTAATTCACCTTCTACTTCACCGGTTTCTTCATCAACAGTTTCAACGGTGACTTCTTCTTCAGAATCAATGGATTCAAGTTCTTCTTGTTCCATTTCTTCTCCTTTCAGTTCCTCTGCTTCTTCTTCCTCTATTTCTTCCTCTTCTTCAAAACCCATTTCTTTTATTTCTTCTTCAGGTTCTTCTTCCTCTTCAACTATTTCTTCTTCTTTCTGTTTATCAAGAGCCATTTGAGTGATTTTTGCTTCAACAGCAATGAAGAAATTGCGAATCTCGCTTTCTTGTTTCTTTACTTTTGGATCTTCTCCTCGATCAACTGCTAAGTAAATTATGTCCTTTGCTTTCGGAGTAAGTTTCGCTGCAGCTTCAGAAAAAGTATTAAAAAGTTCACGAGTTTTAATATTAAGTTTAGCTTGCAATTTCTTGTCAAGCTCAATTATTCCTATATCATCTAATGTAATTTTTACCATAAGTATACACCAAAGTAGTAGTTTTTGTTATTGGGAGGTTATAAGAAATTCAATCTAAATTATAATCTTTCGAAAGGAGACTTTTTTGCTAAAATAAATTATTGTGTAAGAAAAAGGAATAAAATCTCATGAATCAAGACTAGTAATAAGCTATTTAATGAAAAATCAGTTCTCAACTAATAATTCTAACCTAGGTGTGTAAATCATTTGAATCAACAGGAAACCATTGTGGTACCCACAAGCAAAGAAAAACAACGATCAGACTGGTTTACTTTTGAGAGAAATGAAATACTACTTTTAGTTAATTATTTTCTTTTCGGAGTAGCCTTTGCTAACTATGAACCATACGCACCACTTTGGTTAAATCAGATTTTTGCTGAAGAATCATTTCTTATTATTGGATTTGTTGCAGTTATTCCAAGTCTCATAAGTGCTATTGTTACTCCTGGCTGGGGATTTCTAGCTGATAAATATGGTACTAAAAAATTTGTAATCCTAGGTTATATCTCGTTTGCATTTATGTTTCTTAGTCTTATCATTATTCAGATGTTTACTCAATCCTCAATCTTCTTCCTTGTTGCTATTTTGATTGGATTTCTATTTGGTTCAGCTCAAGCTTCTAATTTCGCTGCTTTAGCTACTAGATCAATAAATAAACCTAGAGAAGTTGTTTTGACGAAAAATTCAATTGTCGTTAGTATTGCTTTCGTTATTTTTAGTCCACTTGTTGGTTGGATTATCGATAAGTTTGGTGATCAAGCGATGGTTATTCAGTTAATAATTGCTGTCAGTGCTATAGCAACAGCCATAGTAATCTTGTTCTTTGTCAGAGAAAGCAAGATAGTAAAAGAAGTAGAAGATTACAAACTAGAAACTAAAAGTAAGGTGATTTTAACAACTGCTCCTTTTATATTTATAGGATTAATGATCTTAATTTTTACTTATCAATCAGGTGGGGGATTCTGGGTTTACACATCCATTTACTTCTTGGATGAATTAGCAGTTCCCGGTAAAGTATTTTCAATATTCCTTATAGCAAAGAACGTATTGGCAATTCCTATATCCTATTTACTGGGATTAGTAAGGAAGCGAAAGATGATGGGTATTATCATAATTTCATTCCTAGGTTACTTCACCTTAGTCTATGGATTAATGACGATATTCCCTCAAAATTGGAAACTACTTATCGGTTTATCATTTATTCCAATGTATCCAATTTACAATGTGTTCTTTTATTCTCTGACTGATTCTTATTCAAATGAAAAAAGAAGAGCAACAGCATTTGGAGTAATGAGTACAGTTGGAACAATAGGTTTTGTTACAGGAATTCTACTACTTGGGAAATTTGCTGATTCTTTCTCAGATGGAATATATGTAATGTTTCCGGTGACACTAGTACTGAGTGCGGTTGGATTTCTGGTTTCAATTTTGATTTACTTCTTTGGTTTTAGAAAAGAGAAGACAATAGGAAACAATCAAGAAGCATTGCAAAATGAATGAATTGTCTTTATTTAGGGATCCCTTCTCCTGCAAAATCTAACCAGTTATTAGTGAGTTTAATTAAATCGTAATCTATTTTTTCTGAATAATTCTTCAACATTTCTAGGAAATCACTAGTTGTAACAACTTGTATTGATTCTGTTTTTTCAACAAATGCTCTCAAAAGATCTTTTAGTAATTCTGTTCCTAGTTTTTTGTGGAGTTCTCTAAATAATAGGAAACCTCGGTAATAGAATAATGTGTAGGCATCCTTATGTGATCTTGGTGTATTTCGTATTGAGGGTAAATTTCCTGCTTTTTCTAGAACGCTCAAAACTCTATTAGCACGATTTTCAAGCCAATCATCTCCACCATATTTTTCAGATATAATTAATGAGGAGGTATATTCAGCAAGTGCTTCATCTAACCAATTGTGATAAGAACTAGTAGGTGTTTTATTCCACCAGAAATGACTAATTTCATGCAGCATGCTTTGCAATACTCTTGGTATCATTTCTTCTTCTTTGGGTAATTCTTGGACTGTAGCTATTAATTGATACCTTGAATACTGCCCACCCGAAGTCCTTGGGGTAAATACATAATAAAACGGTTGACCTGTTATTGCTTTTCCCAACCATTTATCCATAGCTAATTTTCTCTCGATAAGGATTTCCTCGAAAATAGAATTTTTATTAACATATTCCTTAGGACCCCAAAAAATACTTCCTTCTTTTTGATGTGCCTTCTCAGAAGGTAATCCGAGAACAGTAATATCATTTTCAGGCGATTCATTTTTCCAATAGTATATTGTTTGATCTCCTTTTTTGAATGTTGAAATTAGATTACCGTTTGCTATCCATTTCCAATGAAGAGGACCAGCGAGTGTAAGCTCAAAAGCATGTTTATCTAATGTAGGAGTTACCGGGTACCACAAACCGTAAGATGCTAATTCTACAAAATCTGCATTTATATAACTTAAATCCCAGCTTGAATTCAGAATCTCTCCTCTATAACTTGCTTTAATTGTGACTTTATTTTTTGAGGTATTAAAAGACGTTTCAGCTAAATCTATCTCCCACAATTTACCGATTTCCAAAAGAAAATCATCAGGCAAAACACCCTCTTTTGGAGTAATTCTAACCCAAGATTCATTATCCTTTACAAAAACATCTTTCCATTCAAGGTCAGGATTTAGAACTAAAAGTATTTTTTTATCAACTTCTGCGAATTTGAGCAAGACAATAGCATCTAGTAACTTTTCTTGTGGAATTATTTCACAATTAAGTACTACTTTTTCAAGATTCATAAAGAATAATTTGTTTTTATTACTAATATGCTTTATCTGAACTATGTATCTATGATCTCTCAAGATCTATCTCTAAAGAAGCAATTTCGTCAGGCATTCTCTTGTCTTTTGTAACATTAGCGAAAACAGAACCTAATACTCCATTGAAGAGTTCTCTTTTTTCATTTTCACAATTAAAATAAATGAATCTTCCATTTGGCATTTCTTTAGCGTAATCATAGAAAATTTCCCCAGGATGGTATTTATCTTTTGTACCATGAACAACAAATACTTCTTCGGTAATTTTGTTCAAATCATTTGTAATATTAAAATTCAAATTTTGCATACAAGCTTTACGCCATTTGTAAGGCTCTGCACCTCTAATGAAATCCAGAATACGTTCCTTTTGATGTTGATTCTTCATAGTTCTTAGAATAATCTTGGCAAATACAAATCGGAAGGCTCCCATGACGAATGGTGGTAAAATTGGTAGTAGCCATTTAACTGCCTTTCTATTATAAGCCCACAAGCATAATGGATCAAAAACGACTATTGTTGGAGCTGTGAAATATTTCTGGATTAAACCTTGAAGAATCACTCCGCTGCAATAGCTAGTACCAAAAAGAACAAAATCTCTTTTATCCAACCCTAGATACTTAATTGCTTCTGCAACATCTTTTGCTTTTTGATCAACAGTGAGATTTGTTTTCCTATTACGTTTTATTCTACTAGACGCTTTTTCTCTCGTCTCTAAAAAATAATATTCAGTATTGTTGTGAATTGGTTTTGGAAAACCTCTCCAAGACCAAGGAGTTGTAGAATAACCAGGAATAAATAAAATCGGTCTTTTCGCAGTTATATTCTTTGGTTTTCGATGAAAGACACGGATTTCTCCTCCATCAACAGGAATATAGAATTGTTCGCATTCCCCTTCCTCATAAAAATCCGGAGCATCCTTAGGTGATTTCTCAATTAAATCATTAATTAAATCCAATTGTTCCTGAGTTAAAGCAAACTCGTTTTCATCCATTGCCATTTTACTAGCTCCTATTAAGAGTTGACTTTTTCTGTAATCAACCATTTATTAATTTTACACTCATTTTACTGTAATAAAGTATTAAAATATAAAATGTTAAGATAGATTTATGCCAACTATTTTTAAAAGTATGAAGAAATTAGTAAAACCAAAATTAAAATCATTTCTAATTTTTCTATCATTATTTTTCACATTACTAATACCAATTTTCTCAAATTCAATAATAATCCAAACAAAGGCCGCTGATGCAGAGCAAGTAGACTATATCTTTAGCAATGCCAATATAATTACTGTAGATGAAGCGAATCCACTTGAAGAAGCAATAGCAATAAAAGATGGGAAAATACATGCAATAGGAAGTTCCGAAGAAATTCTAGCAAAATATTATACTGATGAAGGAAACACACTTCATTCTAATGATCATACAATTATGCCTGGTTTAATAGATGGCCACACACACTTAATGTGGTCTGCGAACTATGGTGGATTTGAAACATTACAAGGTGCTCAGTCAATAGCAATGGCTTTTGGATATACAACTCTAAATGAAAAAGGAGCTGATGGGTGGGATAGAGACATTCAACCGCTTCTCGATATTGAAGCAGCTGGAGAACTGCGAATACGATTAAATGTCTTTCCGATCTATAATTTAGCATTTCTTGATGAAAATAATGAATCTATTAATGTTGAACGGTGGTATCCAGATAGGGGCCCCATATTAGATCCAGGTAGAAAGTTTCGTGTTCCAGGAATTAAAATCTATTCCGATGGTGCTTATGGTAATCGTGGATTGCCTGCAATGAGCGTACCATACACCCCAGAACAACTTGAAGCCTTTATGGGAACAAGTGTTTATGGTGATCTTTACATGAATCAATCAACATTGAATGCTGTTGTTAAAACAATTCATGATAAGGGTTTTAGTTGTGCTTTTCATTCGATGGGTGATCGAAGCACTGAAACCGTTTTAAATGCAATAGAATACGCCCTTGATGGAGAAACAAATGACAATTATCGACATCAAATTGAACATAACAGCTTCATACGAGAGGATCTAATTGCCCAAGCACAATCACTAAATACCATTCATTCGGTTAGAGGTTATTTTCCAACATATTGGCAAGTAGAATATGCAGAATTGTTTAATGAAACTGTTCTTGAGTGGTATGTTAATAGATATTCACTACCAAGTGAAGGACTACATGCCTATCTAGAAACCGATTTTACTTGGGAAGTTTATGATGACGATGATTTAAGTGGCTCACGAAACATCAAACCGTTTTTGCACATGTGGGGGCTTGTTACAAGAAAGTCAATAGATCATAACGGTACTATCCATACTCCCTTACCTTGGTTAGCTGAACATACTATCTCAGTTGAGCAAGCATTGAAAATGATGACCCTAGAAGGCGCCTATGCCGTTAAGCAAGAAGACTATCTTGGTTCATTAGAAGCAGGTAAATTTGCAGACTTAATAGTAATCTCTGATGACCCATTGACCATAAATCATGATGAGATAAAGGACATAGAAGTATATCTTACAATGATTAATGGAACGATCGAATACCAAAATCCTGCTCATTCAATATTCAGTGAACTTGGAAACACTGCAGTATTTGGTCCATCCGTAGGATTAGTTATGATATCCATGATTTTTGGATTTCTTTTAATTCTAGGAATGACTGTGCTCAAGAAAAAAAGTAAATAGGAAGAACTCAGTAATAATCTGAGATTTCTTTCTTTTCTTTTAGAATAGCATGCACTTTCTTAAGTTCATCAGGAATCATAATTTCCATTGGGCATTTCTCAACGCATTCCATACATTCTGTACAAAAGGTTGCATTACCATTTGGTTTCTCAAGATCCAAGTCTTCTGCTTTTGATGCTAACATTTTTCGATAGCGTCTTCTTACTCGCCATCGTCGAAAGCCTTCTTTTTCATGACTGAGATAGTTCAATAAAGCAAAATTGTCTGGAATGTTAACACCATAAGAACAAGGCATGCAATATTGACAAGTAGTGCATGGCACAAGTATTTTCTTTTTGTAAACTTCAGCAAGTTGATTAAGAATATCAAGATCACCTTTACTGAGAGTATTCACACCTGACTTATCTGCATATTTACAATTTTCATCGATTATATCTTGTGTTTCCATACCACTAATAATTGTGGATACCTCTGGGAGATTCCATAAAAATTGTAGTGCCCAATCAACTGGTGTTCTTTGTATTTTTGCTTGCTTCATTACTTCAACTGCTTCTTCCGGTGGATCAGCAAGTAGCCCTCCTTTTAACGGTCCCATAATAACCGTTGCGAGCCCTTTCTCATGTGCGTACTTCAAACCATCAGTTGTTGCTTGCATCCCGGTGTCCATATAGTTATAGATTATTTGGCACATATCCCAATCAAAAGCATCAATTATCTCTTTGAATACTGCCATTGTGTCATGAAATGAGAAACCAATGTATTTTATTAATCCCTTCTTTCTTGCTTCGACCATTTTATCTAGTAATTTTAATTTTTTAACTTGCTCGAACTTTTTCCTGTTTAAACCATGAATCAAGTAAAAATCAATACAATCAGTCTGTAATCTCTCGAGTTGTTTTGCTAGTTGCTTATCAAAATCCTCTGGTTTCCTTACAAGTGTCATAAATAACTTATCTGCGATGAGTACTTTTTCTCGGTACCCATCTTGTAGTGCTTGACCAAGTACTTTCTCACTCGCACCTAGATGGTATACAAAAGCAGTATCAAAGTAGTTTACGCCTTGATCTATTGCATTTCGGATCATACTAATTGTTTCTTCTGTTTTTACCCTTCCTATGAACTTATTGCCACGAGTTGGAAGTCTCATCAAACCAAAACCAAGTGCTGAGACTTTAATTCCTAATTTACCCATTTCACGATATTTCATGTTAATCAGATGAAAAGTAATTGATAAGTTATTAAATCTTCCAATATATTTTTTTCAATTTATCTCTGTAAATTATATTCCATTATTTTATTTAATAATCTCATGAATTCCATTTCTTTTGCTAATTCACTTGCTTGTTTAGAAATTGCTTTTGCTTCTATTTCGTTATTTTTCATTGATGCTATAATGGATTTTATCCAATAATGGTCTGCAAATAAAAGCTTAGATTGTTGTTTTGTAGCCAATTTTGATAAGCGATCACTATAATACTCTAAACGTTCTAGAACTTCTTCATTTTTACTTTGAGAATATTTCTTGATAAGTAAATAACAGTAGTTGATTATTGCATTTACAGTTGTTTCTTGATCTGTAACAGGTTCATTAATTACTTGTAATAATCGTTCCTCAACTTCTCCGAGTCCAACTTCTTCATCTGCATTAAGAATAATAGCTTTTAAAAATAAAAAGCGATGTTTAATGACATTATTATCTTGTTCTTGAGATATATTTTCAAGTTCATTGACTAAGTCTTTCGCTATATTGATTTTGTTTCGACTAACTAACACTTGAACTAAATAAAAGAGTGTTCTTGACAAAGCTACTGAAGTTATTTGATCTTTTAATTGATACACTAAACGAAGATGATTTTCAGCTTCTTCCACTAAACCTAAATCAAAGTAGACTTTTCCTATCGAATTATAACTTGCTGTAATTAGTGATATATTGTTTAATTCTTGAAATATTGGCAACGTGTATTCAAAGCTTGCTAGAGCATCTCTTAATTGCCCTTGCAGATTTTGGATCAACCCAATATTGAATATTGTAGTGGCTATTGTTAGATTATTACCAACTTTTTGGAAATTCTCTAAAGCTTTTTCATAATAACTTATAGAAGTTGTTAGATTTCCAGAAAAGTGATGAACCACTCCTAAATTGATATTTATTCTTGCTAAATTATAAATCGCACCAACTTGTTTTAGTAACTCTAGCCCTTTTTGTAAATACATCAATGTCTCATCGAGTTTACCTTCAATATTGTAGAGAATTGCTAAGCTGCTAAAGGCTCTTCCTCTGATAAACAGAAATTCATTATCTTCTGTTATCTGCAGTGATTCATTAATAAAATTAAAAGATGCATCTCTATCGCCTTCTCTCCTTGCAATAGTAGCCAAATATAAGAAAATTTGTGCTTTAGTATGAGAACATTTCAAATCATTGCAAATAGCTAATGATTCTTCAAATAGGTTTTTAGCTGTTTTGTCTTCACTTTTACCGAAATAATACTCTCCTTTCTTAAAAGTAATTTGAGCTTTCAGTAAATCCTTTTGTGTAGTATCCTCAATTTTCTCTAAGAGCGTTTCACCTAAATTAATAGTAGATAGCATCTCATCGAAATTTCCAATTTCACTTAGAATTGATATCTTTACTTGAGTGGCTTTTAAAACTAATAAGTGGAAATTCTTCTTCTTAATACTGTCAATTAAATTATCCAATTTTTTGATTGCTTTAGAATAATCTCCAAGTTTTATTTTCAAATAGTTTTCCCAAATTAATAACTGAAAATATTCCTGACTATTTTTCTGAACGGATTTCTTCAAATTCATTATATCATTTAATGCTTCGGAAAATCCACCTTTCTGGATTAATTTATCAATTGCATTTAATTCTTGATTTAATGAATT
>JAGXNT010000037.1 GCA_019894765.1 Candidatus Heimdallarchaeota archaeon | reverse complement strand
TTATACCAAACTTCCCTTTTTTCTCAATTTTTTATATAATTTTGACTATCTCGTTTTTATTTTCTTTTAATAAAAATAAAATTTGAAGGGGAATCCCTTCACAAATTGTTCTTTCTTAATAGTTTATCCATCATGAATTCCGTCACTAAGGATTTCAAAAATGGCTTCAACTTCAGGTAAGTTAGGAGAATCGACGATTCGAGCAACACGTTTTGTTTGTTTTGATTTCCGAAGATAGACTCGAGTTGTGCAGGAATGAGCAACAATGTGTCCACCTATTGGTGCTGTTGGGTCTCCAAAGAAGAAATCTGGTCGTGCCATAACTTGGTTTGTTACTAGAATTGCCACGTGATGCATTTCAGATAGTTTTAGCAAGAAATGGATGTGTTGATTGAGTTTTTGTTGTCGAGTTGCTAGTGTTCCTCTACCTATGTATTCTGCCCTAAAGTGTGAAGTAAGTGAATCTACAACTACTAATCTGATGTTTTTATCTCGAGCAATAGCACTAATATCTCGAGACAAATTAATCTGATGATCTGAAGTATATGCTCTACCAACGGTTATATTAGATAAGGCTTCCTTTGGATCGATTTCAAATCTTTCCGCCATCTCAACGATTCTTTCAGGTCTAAAAGTTCCTTCTGTATCAATATAAGCAGCTTTCGCATCCAAACCACCGCGTTCCCTTGGCAGCTGAACCATCACACACAATTGATGAGCTATCTGAGTTTTTCCCGTTCGATATTCACCAAAAAGTTCTGTTATGGCTCCTGTTTCTATCCCGCTACCAAATAATTCATCGAGATTATCAGAACCAGTAGATATTCTCTCGAGTCCTAAACGTTCTGCATAAAGAGTATCTGCAGTGCTAAAAGTTAATCCAACTTGTTCTTGGCACATTTTAATGAGTTTAGAAGCTGTTTTCTCGCCGATTTCTGCTGTATCAACTAAGTCATTGACACTCGAAAGGGCTATTGATCTAATCGTTGTTAAACCCGCTTCCTTGAGTTTGTGAGAAGTAGCTGGTCCTACACCTGGTAAATCTTTGATTGGAATTTCTTTTTCATCATCTCGAGAAATAGCATCGAAAAATTCCCCAGAAGCTGTGGTTAATTTGGGCTTTTCTTTCCCATCTTTCTTCGTTGTTTTCTCTTCTTTTGCTGCAGCTTTCTTGGTGGCTTTAGAAATCCTCTTGATTTTACTTTCTTCTTTTTCCTCTGTCTCGTCGTCCTCTAAAACACTCTTGTAAGCATCTTCCACCAATTCATCAAGTGGAGTTTGTACTTCTTCTTTCTCATTCTTAGCGGTGGTACTTTTCTTTGGTTTTTCTTTTTCCGCTTCCTCTTTCTTTTTTGACATATTTTTTTCTCCTGAAATAAATCAAACACCTAGTTCAATATGATTCTTTCGTTTCTTAGGAGATAGAAAGAGTTATCATATATAATTAATCCTCTTCAATTGTTTGGTTTTTTGTTTCGCTTTAGGTTTCTGATGTATTTCTACGTAAACATTTTGCACTTAATATTAAAAGCGATTCCGTGAGGGTAGACCGAAAGTATTCCGCACCCGAAAAACTCTTGTTTTTTCTAGAAGGAAAATTGTTAAGAATTTAGAAAGCAAGATATATTGAGCTATAGGAAATATAAGGTGAAGAAATTGACTGGAATTGATTCGGATTCAAGAATAATATTTGCAGAAGGGATTACTAAGTACTTCACTGAACTTGTGAAGAGTAAAAGAATTCCTTTGACACTTAATCGTCCAAAAATTCAATCTAGGATATCTGAGATTAATAGCAAGTTAATGAGTTTGAAATGGAGCTACAAACCATTAGAGCAAATTCTTCATTCAAAAGATCTACGAGATATCGAAATTTCTGCTAAAGATATCTTTGATTCCTTTCCGGAGAAATGGGATGAAATCTTGAGTACAAGAGGGATCGAGGGTAAAAATACCTCAGCTATTTTAGTTTTCATTCGAGATTTCTTCTATCGCTTGCGAGAAAGACTAACAAATGGTTTCTCTGATGACTTTGCAGATGCGATTGATATTTTGTGTGGAGAAGTCCTTTCTGTAGAAAACTTAGATCAGAAGAATTGGAAATGCTTAGTAACTGATGGAGTGGCAAGGTATCATGTAGCCACAAATATCGCTGGTTTAAAGAAAGGAGATATTGTACCAATTGCAAAACTTCCATCTCAAATAATTCATGGTGTTCATTCAGAAGGAATGTTTTTGGGTTCTCCAGATCCAAGTAAGTATTCAAGTGATGATGTTGGTAAAAGACCTGAGTTAACAGATAAGGAACTTGGGCAAGCAAGAGGAATACTTGAACGATATTTCACGGGTAAGAAATAAATACTGAAAGGCAAATTAAAGGTCTTTCAGCTTCTCATTAAATTCCAGAATAAGATTTGCTCGAATTTTCCCTTTAATTCTATCTTGATTATCACAAACTGCTCCACGAATTCCTACAATATCTGGTTTTAGTTTTTTCAAAGCAGAAATGTGTTTGAGAGTTATTGACCCACCTAGAGCAACTCCAATTTTCCATTTACGAGATGCTTTTATGAAATGTGTTAAATCCTCTAAAGAAAGAATATCAAAAATTGATTTTCCATTACTTTTTTTGTAAGTATCAATCATAGCAAAATCTGAAGATGATTTGTGTGCGATTTCCGGTATTAATAAAGGATTAATACATCCTATTTCTTTCCCTTCAGCATAACCAGCAGCAACGACTTCAATCGGTAACTGGAAATCAGTAACAGTTTTTGTAACAGCTTTCATAACATCAATAGCTTCAGTAATTGTTTTGGTACCAAACAATCCAACTTTAATATAGGCAGCACCAGCGTGAGCTGCACCTAATGCTGCTAAAGCTACGGTACCAGGTTTATAGGGAACGTCACCCAAAGTTGCACTAATTGGTATATGATTAGGGACAATTCTGCGAATCTCTCTAATAACTCCTGGAAAGTTAGCTCCTAGGGAACCCTCAGCAGGATTCTTCACATCAATAATATCAGCTTCACCGTTGACACATTCCACTGCTTCAGAAGTATTTTGAGGGGAAACTAAAAGCTTCAAATTAAACAAATCCATCCATGATTAATTACTACAAATCAATAATAGTCAAAATTAAAAAGATAAAGGTTGTTTGAAAAAACAACACTAAATCTCTATTTATACCAACTACCACCATGCATGTAAAGAAAAGCATTCATAGTAGCTGTAGTCGCTTGACCAGTTGAGACAGTGAGTTGCTTTTGACCACCTGTGATGTCTCCTGCTGCGTAAATTCCTTCAATATTCGTTTGCATTTTGTGGTCAACAATAATGTAACCATTTTCGTTTAATTCAAGACCTGCTTCAGCAGCTAATTCGTTATTAGGATCATACCCAATGGAAATGAAAACTCCATTAAGATTAACTTCTTGTTCCTCTTCAGTTTTCACGTTTTGTAATCTAACACCTGTGACTTTTCTACCATCACCAAGTATTTCCTTAACGACAGAATTCCAGTGGAATCCAATTTCGGCTTTTTCAATTTGTTTGATATACGAATCTTCAGCTCGAAGCTGATCTCGACGATGAACAATAGATACTTCTCCAACTATTTTCACAAGATGAAGGGTTTCAATAGCAGCAGAATTTCCTCCACCAACAACAATGACCTTTCTATTGCGGAAAAAATTCGCATCACAAGTAGCACACCAAGAAACACCTCTGCCAGTGTATTTTTCTTCTCCGTCTACCCCTAATTTTCGTTCTCTACTACCAGTTGTAAAAATAAGCACTTTAGCTTTGAATTGTTCACCAGTATTCAAAGTAATTACTTTCTCATCAGGATCTAAACTAGAAACACTTGTAAGGTCTCGAAGCTCGGCACCATAAAATGCTGCTTGCTGCTTAAAACGATTAGTTAAATCTATGCCCTTAATAGGTTCCATGCCTGGGTAGTTTTCGATAAGAGGGGAAATAGCCATTGCTCCTCCAAATATTTTCTTTTCAAGAACTAAGGTTTTTAGACCGTATCGACTACCGTAAAGACCAACCGTGAGACCTGCAGGCCCACCACCAATTGATATAATATCATATTCTTCCATTTTTATCTAGTATCCAAATACTTTATTCGGTTTTAAACAATTTGCTATCAATACTTAGTCTAAGCTTTCATTTTGAGAAGCTTCAAAGTTTGGTTTAACAAGAACCATTAGAAAAAGGAACTGAGTTTTCCTTAGAGGAAATATGGTTTGTCTCTTCTTTTCTGCTTTAGGCTTTTCTCGAGATACATTGCTAATTGATTTGCAGGAATATCTGATAATGTTAGAAAGATATCCCTTTCCAAATTGTGCAGAGAGACAATAGATATTTTCTCGAGATCATTCAGAATATCTGAGAAGTACTTTGCACTTTGCATTTGATTATACTCTTCACATATGCTGATATAGAGACTTGGCAAGTCAAGGAAATTAAGAAATGCTTTTGATATTGATTTGAATCGTCTAGCGATTGTCAATAACATCAATTTATAGCCAATTGGATACTCTTCCACCATCTGTTTGGTAATATGAAAATCAGTTAATTCCTTGTTTACTGCACGTATATGCTCGGGAGTTATAACTATCGAATGCTTTATTCCTGCTAAGTGATTTGCATTTTTAATCAATTCCAATGCTAATTGCATATTCCCTCGAGCAATTAACGCTATGAACCAGATAGTTTCTTCTGTTATTTTTCGCTTCACTTTCTTCTTAATATACGTATTAACTAATTGGAAGGTCTGCTCAGCAGTGTAAGGTTCAAATGGAATCACATCGGTAGTGATTTTACGAAAAACGCTTCTATCAAGTTCCACAATAAACTCTAAATCTCGTGCGACCAGTATCTGAGAGAAAAGGTTTGGTTCCCTATCGTTTTTTCCTTCCGAAAACCTTTGGAAACCATAAATAAGGGAATTAACTTCTTCTGGTTCCTTGCCAACTAAATCATCAATATTGTCAAAAATTACGATTAAATGAACCTTGCTTGCAAGCAAAATATCTGCTAGTATGTATTGCAGTTCAGCTGTTTGGCATTCATCGGCATTAGCATAAAAGTATGGGTCGATTTTTTGAATGATTTCTAAAACAACAGTTTTTGTGGAGGTATGATTCATGCAGTTTACATTAATACATTTGAGTTGAAAATCAGTCTCCCTGTTAATTATTCGTCTTCTTTGTATCTTTGATTGAAAATTATTCAAAACAAAGGATTTTCCTGAACCGGGAGGACCTATAAGAATAACTCGAGCGATAGTTCCACCTGGATTTGTGAGTACTCCCCTGAAAGAGGTAAGCAACAAATCATATTCATAATCTCTATAATTAAAATCCTCAAAAATAGCTGCTACCTTATGGGAGATCAAATCAGATATCATTACACATTCCTCACTGATGATCTGGAATGGCCATCAAAGTAAAGCAATTTTTTGCGCTCACAATAAATTGTCTTCAAGATGAGTCAATTCCATGAATTAGTTTTTAGAGAGGTATAAAAACACCAACAACCATTTAATCTCACAGACAGAAACATGACTAATTGGAAACATTTATCCCAATAATTAGCTCAAATCAATTGAGAAAACAAACTAAAGAAACATACAGGATTATAAGTAGAATGACAAATCAAGCAAAAGACGACACAAGAAGTAATGTGGAAACATGTACCACTGTCACATTTACGCCAAACAGCTCAGTAATAGCTACTGGATACGATTCAGGATTTATAAGACTCTGGAATGTGGAATCGAAAAAAGAGCTCCTAGTGCTAAAAGGTCATAAAGAAAAAATCACCAGTTTGTTGTTTAGCCCTGATGGCAAATTACTAATCTCTGGTTCATTGGATAGAAGAATAATAATTTGGGATGCTTATCTAGGTCATATTATAAAAATTCTAAGAGGTTATTGGGGAGCAGTTACTAGTTTGGCTATTAACAATACAGGAACAATGCTTGCATCTGCAACTGCAGATAATCGGATAAGATTATGGAATATTAAGAAAAGCTGGAAAAAAACTCACGAACTAAGAGATCACGTCAATACAATAACAAAAATTGCATTCTCACCTACATCGAATCTTCTTGCTTCCGCATCTTGGGATCACAAAATAATGATTTGGAAAGTAGCTAACGGGAAAAAAGTTGGGGAACTAAAAGGTCATTTCGGACCAATATCGGATTTAGCTTATAGTTCTGATGGAAGAGTTATTGTTACAGGTTCGAGTGATGGAACAATCAAAGTTTGGGATGCTGAGAAAGTAAAGGAAATAAGTGTGATCGCTTCAGTAGATTCCTCAATCTCTTCAGTTGCTTATCATCCAATAAGGAGAGTTGTAGTTGCTGGTTCCCATGATAAGATTGTAAGAATCTGGGATGCTAAAACAAACAAAATCATAAACACAATCGCAGATCACAAAGAAGCTATTTTGGATGTAAGTTTTAGTTCCAATGGTTTGTTACTTTTAACACTTTCAGTGGATGGAGATATTAAAATCTGGAATGTGAATGAATTACTAGGGATTAAGGATACTCGACTACTCACACAAGTGAAAGAAGCACTAAAATTTGATAACGTAAAACGAGTTGTTTCAGATGTTTGGGATGTTACAATTGGTAAATTAGTAGATAAAAAAGAAGACAAATCACAGGATAAAGAAATAGAAACCACTCGAGTAAAAATGTTACAAGAATTACCTGAGTTATTCGCTTTAATGAAAGATAAAGAAGAAATGAGCTTAGCAGACTTACAAACGAAATACAATTGTGATCAAACTCTTGCAGAAGAAGTATTAGTTACTCTCCTAAAAGAAGGAAAAATCAATGGTTCGTTTAATTCCTTCACAGGCGTTTTTTCTGTTTACAATGAACAACCTGAAGATATTCATGAAGAAGAATTATCTTCTGCTAGCACTGATTTAACCAAAACATGTTTCTACTGTGGAGAACCAATTGATGAGTCCTTATTGACTTGTCCAGCTTGTGATGAAGAAATAGCTCGATGCCCTGTGTGCAAAATGACTTTGAATTTTGACTCAGAATTAGGTGTTTGCATTTTCTGTGGAGTGAAAGGGCACTTGAGTCACATGAAAGAAGCTGTGAAAGTAACTGGTAGCTGTCCAGTTTGCAGAAAGGAATTATCTTGGGACTCAGAAATAACTTCCTTCAAAAGAGAACCAAAAAAAGAGAATTAAGGAAATAATCCTTAATTAATGGAATTGGATGAAAGATTATACTTTCTTTAATTCCCAGTTCCTGATTTTATCACTCACATCTTTAACAGTAGCTTTGAGGATTTTGTCTCCTTGTTGGATCTTTCGCGCTACTTCTTGGAATCCACTAATTGTTTGACCAAAAACAGTGTGTTTCCTATCAAGATGTGTACAATTTTTCTTATTCAAAACAATGAAAAATTGTGACCCACCAGTATTCAAACCAGCATGAGCCATACTTAAAAATCCATTTTCATGAACTTGTTTTGGTCCACTGGTTTCACATGGGATCTTATAACCTGGACCACCCATACCTGATCCCTGAGGACATCCACCTTGAATAACAAATTCATCTAATACTCGATGAAAAGTTAGACCATCATAAAAACCATCTTCAATCAACGAGACGAAGTTTTTCACAGTATTCGGTGCTGCGTCATCAAAGAGTTCAATTTCAATAACTCCTTTAGAAGTTTCAAAAGTTGCTAATGTCATAGTAATAATTCATCCTTAATTTAGTAAATATACCCTTCTGCAAAAACAACTAATGAAAAAATCTTTTGGTGATTTTCAGTATAACAAACTGGAATTTATTTAAAATTTTCAAATATGCAAAAAGAATTCTCGAATAGCTACCCTTTTATTATTTCAAGGAGTAATAAAATCATATAACATTTTGAGGTTGAAAAATTATGAAAAAAGCAGTAAGAATTGCTTTACCATTACTTTTGATTGGAATGATTATAGTAACTCAAAACACAAATAGTACTTATCTTGTAACTGTTGGAAATACTTACGTTTATGATGTTGTTGCATCATCAATGAGTGTTACTTATGGTATAAATAGTACTGATATTCAAGGATATGAAATTGAAGGGCAATACTTCAATCCAGGGAATTCAGTCACATTAAATGTAACAGACGTACAACCAACTGATGTAACGTTTAACATCTCAGCAGGCGCTTACTCTGAACTAGGGCAATCTGATCTTTCAGATCTCTCAATGCTGTTTCTCTATATGGTTTCACCAATATATTATACACAAGCACTCAGTACAATAAAATGGAATGCTACAATAATTGAATCATTAATCCATGAAGAAATACTAATGATTCCTTTCCTTAGTGTTGAATCAGATACATGGGATGATTGGATTGATGTAGTGAATGGGATTAACAATAATGGTACAATTTTAGGAACAACATATTCAAATGGTTTTGCAGTTTCAGCTGCTTACTATAATATTACCACAGATTTCGTTTTTGAATTCATGATAACTGGTGTGATTGAAGAAGTATATGTAACTGGTACTAGATCCTCCATTCTAAACATGACTATTGATCATCAATACCAATTCGCTTACACAAAAGCTACTGGTGTTATGCTTGGAATGAGAATGGAAGGCAGTGTTTCTGGAACAGCAAATGGTACTATCTTTAATTACAACTATGATTACCACACTGAAAAGCAAGGATATGATTTACCAAGCTACCAGTTAGGTGGACCAACATGGCCATTCCCAGGATTTGAATACTTGATTGCATTAAGCGTACTTGGAACTTTAACCACAATAATGGTATTAGTTAGAAGAAGAAAATAGTTAAACTTTAAAAAATCAGATTAACTCTGATTCATTCTTTTTTTATTTTTCAAATAAGGTACTTTCTTTTGTAATTTTAAAAAGGAAAAAAGAGAAAAAAAAGTGATTGTATCGCAGAAAATCTGCGATTCACAATATGTAAAATACTTAATTTCTTTTTCTACGGATTATGTAAGTACTTGTGGCAATTAATCCAATAGCTGCAATGCTAATGAGGAAACCAAAACCTGGGAAAGGTAACGAAGATGTTCCTGATGAACTTGAATAAGGATACTCACATAAGTTGTCGAATTCATCGCACCATCCGGAGTTAGGACCAATATCCTTAAGTCCAAGACCATACCATGCACCAGCGACTCCTTGTATAAGATAACCAGTTCCAATAGGTTGTTCTCTAAATATCGCACTAGTTACATCCCACTGTACGGTTTTACCAATGACTTCTCCAACCTCAAGACCTGGATCAGAACCTTGCCAAGAATCGGTATTTGGATTCCACCAGAAAGTACCCATGACCTTTGCGCTTCCATCGCCTGTTAAATAGTAACGATTAGCTAATAGATAGGAGGTATTTAACCATGAATCACTGACCCAGCGACAATCTAAATGAGCGACATATTCAAAAACATCTGAACTCCAGGTAGTTGTATCTGGTTCACTAGATAAACTAGTGTCAACTCGGAAATTGTAATCGTACCTTACAGTATGACTCTCATCCATAAGTGGAGCTTCTAATAATGTGATTTTTAATGTAACGTCATCATCAACTGGATGTGAATGATAAGAAACTAAGACATCTACTCTAGTAATGTCACAAGCATTAATACCGCCAGCATCACCAGTAGGATCTGTTTGATAACCTGCCATTATAAATCCAATATTGCTTGAGGAAAGGATGAATACGGAAATGAGGAATAGTGAGGAAATAAGCTTAAGAGACTTCATAACCTTACCATTATTTTTAATTTAAAAAAGATAACTTTATATGCAAATTAAGACAAAAATTGCGAAAATTTGCATATTTTCAGGATTAAGATTCAAGTTCTAATTATTCTCATTGAAGTACTTCTTTGTCATGCTTAATATCTTCACCAATACTATAAAGGAAAATATGACAGGATTTAGGTCCCAAACGTTTGAATCTTTTACTAAGAATTTTCACAGCTGATTCATAATTGTTGGATTTGTCAAGGGTTTCAAGATACTTAAGGAATGAACCAAATTCTTCTTTGATTTTGAGGAATTCTTTTGCATTGTAAATTGTTGATTCAATTTTCTGAGCGTTTCGCACTATACTCACATCTTCTAGTAAACGAGCGACATCCTCTTCAGAAAAGTCAGCAACATCTGGAATCGAAAAATCAACAAATGCTTCTTGGAAACTTGGCCATTTATTGTCTATGATTTGCCAGTTCAATCCTCCTTGAAAAATTACTCGAGTCAAATTCTCAAAAATTGCATTATCATTTGGTGGTTTTCTGTCTCGAAAGAACCAATGAGTCCAAGGATTGTGTTCCATGTTAATTCACCAGATAAAACTAGTCATCTGCTTATATAATAACTTCTAGGAAAAAAATTAAGAGAATAATACTTTTTTACACATAATCTATTAATTAATCACTATTTATTAATGGGTAGTTTATTACTATCACTAGGAATGTATGTTTATGAGCAAAAGTATTAACACCTTAACAAGACAACTCAGAGATTTGAATCCTGAAACTCGAAGTAAAGCAGCCATGAATCTCGGAGAAATGGGCGCAGAAGAAGCAGTCCCATCTATGATTAGTGCTTTCAAATCAGATAAAGATGAAAATGTTCGATCAGTGTTTGCTGAGACTTTTGCTTTGTTTAGTTCTAATGATGATGTTGTCGCAGCTCTGATTTATGCTCAAGACAATGATAAAAGTGAAATAGTCCGAGTATCCGCCAAGTGGGCTTTAGACCAAATTGTGAAAACACGAGGTCATGCAAGTCTTCAATCATTACTTGAAGATATTGAGAAATAAATCAATTTTTAAGATTCATGGTTTGCAAGAAAGTTTTATTTCTTGACTTGTAATATTATCAATAGTATTTAGGGTGGGTCAATCTTGGGCAATAGCAATAATCGATGCCAAACATGTAAATCAATATAGCTTCAGTTATTGTATGGATCCTCTACTTTACTGTTTTTTGGTAATTAGTCTGCAATAACGATCACGTCTATTCCTGCGACCATTTTTTCCATGTAACTGAATGTTACCAGTAAAAATGACATAACGAATGCTATTAAAATTACTGCAGGTCCTAGAAGCCAACCTAGAAGGTAGAACCAAATATAGGTCACGATTTTTTTATGAAAGATAATTTCTCTTTCCAATGGTTCTTGGAGTGAAAAAACAAATCCCATTCGTTGAAAGATCCAAAAACCTGTCTCTCTTGTAACAACTAATGCTATAAGCAAATATCCAGCAAGGAACCAGAATATTGATGCCACCAACCAATAAATAACATCCAGAGAAATCGAAGAACTTTATGAGCCATTTTCTAAGCACATTCTAATTGTTTTATTACTTGAAGATTCTGTTTTATAAAAACTTTAAGCTGAAATTAGACGTTATTTAAATTATACTGCTACTTACAATGTCTTTCTCATATGAGAAAATTTTGTTTTTCAAATAGTTATAAATTAATTGCATTTCTGTGGATGATTAAAATGAGTGAAAGTGATTTTAAACGAATTGATGGTAAATATGTTGAAATAAATGATATCAAGATGTATTATAAAGAGTATGGATCGGGTTATCCTTTAATTCTTATTCATGGCGGTATTAGTTCAATACAAATGTGGGAAAAACAATTACCAGTCTTCTCCAAACACTTCAGAGTAATAGCAGTTGATTGCCGAGGACAAGGAAAAACGAATAATCCTGGTGGTAAGTTTCGTTATAAATTAATGGTTGATGATTTTGCAGCATTAATTAAAGAGCTGAAATTGGATAAAGTTTTACTATGTGGGTGGAGTGATGGTGGTCAAATCGGAGTTGAGATGGGTCTCCACTATCCAGAATTGATTAAAGCAATGGTTCTTGGTGGAACAATGATTAACCAAACCAAAGAAATGATTGTTGGATTTAAAGAACTTGGCATTGAAGGATCTAGGCAAGTTGATTTTGAAAAGCTAGAGAAAACACTTGATTGGTTAGTCAAAATGCTGAAAGAACAAACTGCTACACATGGTGAAGATTATTGGAAAACAATGCTACTCAACATCACTGAAATGTGGTTTAATCCTGCAGAATTTCCTGAAGAGAAAGTCAAGAACATTCAGACACCCTCACTTATCTTACTCGGTGATCGAGATGATTATATACCAGTTTCTGAAGCAACTGAAATGTATAGATTAATGACTAATTCAGAGCTAGCAATTATCCCAAACGGTAATCATGAGTGTTTTATAACTCAAAAAGAAGTTTACAATCAGCTTGTTATCAATTATTTTCTAAAACAAATCGATTAAGAAAAGAAAGGGTATCTGGAAATAATAATATTAAATTTAATAAACCAATGTTTTTGAATTATGAAAAACATAGTTCTTATGTGTAATTGTGGAGAGTAAATGATGGTTAAGGATCAAAAAAAAGATGATGTCTACAAAATAGTTCTTATTGGAGATAAAGATGTAGGAAAAGAAATACTAAGGGAGAATTATTTTGGTTATAATCAAGATTTTACCGCATTTGAAGATAAAGGTTTAGCATTTGCAATTAAAAGAGTAGAAACCGAAGAAGTAAAAATTGCCTTTCAAATTTGGGATCTAGGATCAGAAGAAGAATATGATACAGCTAGACCTTATTTCTATCGAAATGCTATAGGAGCGTTTCTAGTTTTTGATGTCACAAATCCTAGTAGCTTTAAAAATTTGCCTAAATGGTTAGAGGAACTATGGAAGAGAGTAGGTAAGGTACCTATGATTATATGTGGAAATAGAGTGAATTTGCGAGAAGGAAAAGAAAGCAAAGAGATTGTTCGAGCAGAGCTAGGAAGGGAATATTGCCGTAGGATAAATGAAAAAACTGGAATTGATGTTTTATACGTAGAGACCAGTGAAGAAACTGGCGAGAATTTAGAAGAAGCATTTCTTTTCTTAGTTAAAACTATTATTGGAAAAGGTGAAAAAGTATAGAGAACTAGTGCTTTTTCTAAAGCAGAAAATATTTAGGAAAGAATAAAGTCTTAATCATCTTACAATGAATGATTCATGTCATGACCAAGCAAAGAAAAAATCTGACTGTTTTGAGACATCTTATTTTCAAAAAAAATCCTCAAAAAAGAAGTTATTTCTGAATGGCTTGTTTATTTTTGGTTTTCTAAATCTACTATGGTTTCTTTTCAGAACTGGTACTAAACCGTCACGTATTATTTATCCTTGTCAAAAAGCAGCTTTGAAAAACATGTCATTAGCATTTAGTACACTTGTACCATTAATATCGTTTTCAGCTTTCAGACTAAAAACTAGGAAAATCTTAGCACGAAGCAAAAAACCAATAGTGGCAATACTTATTCTTGCTCCTCCTTTAGGAGGGATTTATTTGCAAGCAACTACATCGGTTGAGGAAATTGGTTTAAACATCATTGGAACAGATACCAGCTCACCCACTAATTCAGATATTTTTGTTGTGAATGGTCGTGATATTGCTCATATCCAGAATTTAATCGATCTTATGGGCTCTGAAGGGCTCAATTTTTATCAATCAAGCATTTCTGCTGTAAACCAAGGTCCAAGTGGACTACTATCTTCTTCAGATGTTATTCTATTGAAAGTTAATGCCCAATGGTCGATGCGAGGTGGGACAAATACTGATATGTTGAAGGAACTCATTCAAGCAATTGTCGATCATCCCGATGGTTTCACAGGTGAAATCATTGTTGCAGACAACGGGCAAGGTAGAGGGGCATTAGCTAGACTTAAACCAAATGCAGAAGATCAGAAACAATCAATACAAGATGTTGTTGACAACTTTTCTGAAAATTATGATGTGTCGACGTTTCTCTGGGATACTATTCGACAAACAGAAGTTCTTGAGTATTCAAATGGTGATATGAATAATGGCTACATAGTGTATGATACAGCGGATGTAGATACTGGAATTTATCTTTCATACCCAAAGTTTGAAACGGATTTTGGTACTAAAGTCAGCTTCAAGAATGGTATCTGGAATGGTACTCATTATGAAGAAATATTGAAAGTGATAAACTTACCAGTTCTAAAATCCCATGGAGGATACGGAGTAACTGCTACCATAAAAAACTACATGGGAGTACCAACTCAAGCATTAACAAATGCACACCAAAGAATTGCTACTGGTGGGTTGGCAACTTTAATGGTTGAATGTGGGTTACCAACTCTGAATATCATAGATGCTAAATGGGTAAATGCTAATCCTGCAAATTCTCTTTCTGCAGGACCAGCTACAAGTTATCGTGAAGCTACTCGAGTAAATGTGCTGATTGCAGGAGTTGATCCTGTAGCTCTTGATTATTGGTCTTCGAAAAATATCCTTATGAAAACCTCAGAACAAATAGGGTACACAGATATTCATACTTTAGATCCAGATAATACTCTAAAAAGCGGATTAACTGAAGCATTTGGTGTTTGGCTCGAAAAATCAAAAGGTGAACTTATTCAAAGCGGTTATAATGTTACATCAAATGAGCAAGAAATGAATATCTATGTCAATGCATCAACTATCTCCTCGCAATCGATAAATTATGATTACTTGTGGTTGATCTACGGTTTTGTAGGAACAAACGCAGCAGCATTCATAGTTATAATAATTCGAAACTTTAGAAAATCAAAGAGTTAATTCAACATTATTTCAATTGCTCAGTTATTGGAACTATTCCCTCAATTGGTATGTTCTTAGAGCAATTGGGACAATAACCCATAACTTTTATCCACTCATGGAAATGAACATAATGAGCTAATCCCTCACATAAACTACATTTCCCTAACTCGTCCCCAAAGGAAATAGGTAATTTACAAACGATACAAATTAAAATATCTTTTTCGCAGGCAGTACAAATTGTAGTTTCCCTTTCTAATGGTTCACCGCAGAAATAGCAAGCATAGTATTTTGTTTTTTCAGCTTTAAACACATGCAAGTAATCTTCTTCAGCTAAATATTCAATGAATTGTATATGCTCTGGAGAGATACTATCTGATGGGAATCGAATTCTTTCTACATCAAAACCATACTTTGTGCGTAAGTCAGCTGTAACTTTGTTTTCTGAGAATTGTTTTCGAGCTGATGCTCGAGTGCCTATAAAGCTATAGATTTTTCTATCAAGCCTTGATACAACGATAATTAAAGATTCTTCAAACAAAATACCTGAACGAGGAGTGATTTTTTTGTCCACTCCATCTTCATCAATGACAATATACTCTGCATTATTTATCCGATACAAATCATCAAACTTTTTCTGATTCATCGTTTGGTTCACTCTAAATCATATTTAATAATTATTATATATGCTTAAGCAAATTATTCTTAGATATGAAACCTCAGAACTACTTTTTCAATGTCTTAATTTTGGGTTTGTTTGTAACATCACTTGGATTAGCTAGTACAGGCGTTTATTCTCTCTTGAAAACGAATTCATTTGCTAATGTTAAAGCTTGTGATGAAGAACCCTATACAGAAGCCATTGTTCTTTGGAATGAAACTTTTGGTGGATACTACACAGAATCAGCTCAATCCATCATTAAATGCCCTGAGGGGTATGCTGTTGCTGGTTGGACAAATAGTTCTGGGAAAGGAGATCTAGACATATTATTACTTCGTATTGCTCCTGATGGATCTTATCTCTGGAACAAAACCTTCGGAGACGTAGGGGAAGATAAAGGATTTCAAGTGATAAATTGTCAAGCAGGGGGATTTGCACTCGCATCTACATATTTGAACGTAACAGCACCAAGTGATAATCAGGATTTCTTGGTTACAAGAATTGCTGGAGATGGAACTGTCCTATGGAATTATTCTTACAGTGGACCAGAGCAAACTCCTTCATATTGGATCGGTGATCTTGGTCGATCAATAGTAGAATGCCCTAATGGTGATTTAGTTTGTGCAGGTGTCACTCTTACTGCAATTGGAAATTGTGATGTTTGGCTCTTTCGGCTAAGTTCAAATGGAATAGGACTTTGGGATAGAACTTTTCATAACTGGGATATTGATCGTTGCTACACACCTCATTCTTTAGTTCAATGCAGTGATAATGGGTTTGCATTAGCTTGTTACACGTACAATAGCACTCAATCAAACATGGTATGGTTGATAAAAACAAATGCTGCAGGAATACATCAATGGAATAAAACTTACGGAGATTTAATTGGATATCAAAGACCAGAAGGACTTGTTGAGTGTTCTGATCAAGGATTTGCGATCATTGCTAATACTCAAAGCTTTGGAGCTGGAAATTCTGATGCATGGATTATTCGCACAGATCGTTTCGGGGTACAATTATGGAATAAGACATACGGAGATACTGAGGAAGATGGTGGTGGGCAAATCATTGAAATGGCGGATTATGGCTTCACATTTGTAGGGGGAACACACAGTTATGATATTGAGCAAGGGGATATCTGGCTGGTTCGAACCGATGTAGATGGGAATGTTCTTTGGAATCATACAATGGGAGATGAATACGGTAATAGTGTGGATCACTTGACTATGAAGGTAATTCAACATATATAATAGCAGGCGGAACGAATTATGTGGGCGAACCATTTGGAGATATTTGGATTTTAAAAGTGTATATTAATGAAGTAATACCAAGCGGAACCCCGACAAGCTCTTCTCCTTTTGTGGGATTTATTATCTCATTTGAGATACTATTCATTGTAGCTATAGTGCAGAAAGCCAAAACAAAGAAGCACAAAATAAAAAAACAAGTAAAATCTAGGTAGCTAGAAATGTCTAATGAAGCACTTTTCAAATTAACTCCTATGCGACCGGAATTTAAAAACAAAAAAATGCAGGGATTTCTATTTACTTTTGGAGGATATACAAATCCCGATGGAGAAAATCGTTTAGCTTCACAGTACCTTCAAGACAAAATAACCATTAAACAGAATAAAGAATTCCTCCTAACAGATCCTCTAGGAAATTTTTGGGAAAATGCTGTTATTAGAGTTCAATTAAAAGGATTAAAAATTCCAAATGATAATCTCTTAAAATTGGCAATCAAAGTTAATACACCCGAAAAACAAGTGGTGCAAATTTTCTTTGGCATTCAAAAAATCAAGGAAGACCTTGTTGAAGGAGTAAAATTCATCGAATTGGAAATCGAACCCATTAAAGGAGATAATTACATCCACATCAGGTCTCCCAAAAATGGTTCTATATTGCAATTTTATGAAGTAGTTGGATACCAAATCTAACTTTGTATTTTTAGAAGATTGAATTTGCTTGTTTAACCAGACTAATGATAAGTTTGAAAACAATTGATAATTTTTGGTTTATCTGAAATAAAACTGTGGATAACGATGATAGAAGAATATCCAATAGAGAAAAGACTAGAATTACTACCATTATTTGAGAATCACAATTATCTTCGTTTATTACTTGAAGGTCTACTACGTGAAGGTATAGGAACACTTCATGTTAATAATAAAGAAAAACCAACTGTAGCAATGGCTGGTAGAAAAATAATTTATTTTCTAGCTGGCGATTCAAGTGATCCTTCAGTTCCGGAATTACTAGAACAAATAGAATCTCAAAGATTGATTTTCATACCAGATAATAAGTGGCTACAGAAGCTTAAGGAGTATTGGGGTAAGAAATTGAAACCATATACTCGAACTAAATTCTCTTCTAATAAGCTTGATATTAATCATATGAAAGAAATACAAAAAAAATTGCCTGATGAACTAATAATAGAACACCTCACAAAAGAATCGATAGAAAATATATCTAAACAAGCAAAAAATGTCGTCAAATTAACATTTCCCTCATTAGAAAAATTTATTGAAAGGAACTTTGGTTTCTGCATTTTAGATGGAGAGAAAATTTCATCACTTGCCCTAGCGGCATCTCCAATTTATGATAAGCATTTTGAGATTCATATAGAAACTGATCCGGAATACCAACGTAAAGGATTAGCTATGATATCCTGTGCAAAATTAATTGAATATAGTTTGCAACAAGGATTAGTTCCACATTGGGATGCAGATAATGAACCGTCAGCAAAATTAGCATTAAAATTAGGTTTCACTGAACCAGAAAAATATCATGCTTACTTTTGGTTTGAAAAATAGAGCTTTTACCTTAATTTCAATCTGCCCGATTAAAAGATTTTATTTATCAGTGGTGAAATGTTATCATAAGGAATAAAGGCGGTTATTATAATGTCTAAGAAACCAGCGACTAAGAAAATAGAAATCCCAAAGACCATTAAAGTTGGAAATGAAAGATTTAAATTAATAAGTACTGGCTTAACCAAAACAGATGCAACCAAGAAAGCTGATTGGCATCGTTACAAAGGTAAAAAAGTTCGTACCAAAAAGTATGGTGACAAATATTATAACTACTCTAAAATGAAGAGTTAATTGACTTACAATTCTATTATGCTTTCCATCTTACTTTGCAACTATTAATGACTAATTGGTTAATTCGCTTCTTTTCGGATTCTGAATTAGCGATTGGATTATTATCCAACCAAAGTTTTGTTAGGTTAGTCAGCTTATTTACATCAGTAGATAATGTAGTCAAATGATTATTTGCTATACTTAGAATTCTGAGATTTTTGAGGTTCCAGATTGATTGAGGTAGCTGAGCTAACTTGTTATTGGATAAATTAAGATACACTAGATTTTCTAATTTACCTATTGTGTCTGGAAGGGTATTTAATTGGTTGTCATCAAGATCCAACCTCTTCAACTTTGGTAAATTACCAATGCTGTCCGGTAATGATGTTAATTTATTACCCCACAAGTACAATTTCTGCAATTCCAGCAAATTGCCTATTCCTTCTGGAATTACATCGATATGATTCCATCTTAGTTGGAGTTCTCTAAGTTTCGATAGCTTACCAATCGTTTCCGGGATTACGTGCAATTTACTTCTCTGAATGTACAAGAAACGTAGGTTACTCAGATTCCCAATTTTATCTGAAAGCTCTGCTAAGTTGCTATTAAAAATCGATAATTCGGTTATTCTTTACTACATAACCAGAAGACCTATCTTGTATTTTAGATAATTGAGGAATCTTCCCAATAGATTCCTCTAATTCATCTAGTAAATCTTGTTCGATTGATAAGACACTTTGTTCATTATCAATCATCTCTATCAACTTTTTATTCTATACTGTTCCTAATCCAACCAAGACGTAGAAACCTATTACTATAATACCAATGCATGACGTGACAATATTGAATATGAAAGCATTCGTTTTCCATTCATTCTTCCAAAGGAAGAAAACTGCTGATAAGGCAATTAATATTGATAAGGGAACAACTATTGCGAATGCTATAGGATTCAAATTATAAACCAAGAATACTACTAGTAAAATTACTTCTAATAAAATGATTCCTAGCCAATAAATAATCGTTGCAAGTTTATACCCTAAGAAAACAGCAAAATTCTTTTTCTCATGTTTAACATCATGTTCAAAGTCAGGTAGTTCATTAGCTATATGAGCTGGAAAACTTACAATAAACATAACTGGAAGCATCCAAAGATGCCATAACTCAAAATTATCAAAACCAAATGTAACCCAAGCAAATACTGGTATCAATGGGAAACCAAGCATATATGGTACTATGCTAATGGGTCGATGTTTCGCATAAAGATTATAGAAAATGCCAGTTAAAGTGGCTCCTTGAACAAAAGGTATAATCCAAAAACCTTTGTCAGCCCAATTACCCACTGCTGCAGAGAATCCTGTGAATAATAGATAACAGACTATTCCCCACCAGAAGGCAAAACCTGGACTCACCCATCCATCTGGGATTGTTTTACTTTTATTATATTGAGCATCGATTTCTCTGTCAATATAATCATTCTGTATGCCCAAAAATCCTTGTTGAAAGAAGAGAGTTAAAATAAAGAAAACTAATAGCAATATCTCACTTGTAGTTATATTCTGAAATAACTCAGCAAAGGTTCCTGTTCCTTTTAGAATTAAAATTGCTATAAAAGTTCCAATAGTTGTAACAGTCATTACTGGAAGAATATGCATCAATCTAAACGAGCCTACAAATCCTTTTACAAATTTGAAACGATCTTTTTGTTGACTTTCTGTTTCTGCCAATTTAATCACTTAAAGTTCTAATGTTTTAGCAGTTTAAAATATTTTGATTTTTTACTCGCATTCAAAGAAAGATCTAACTCTCGGAATTCTTTTTAATCTGATTAAAAGTAAGATTAGAATGTCAGAAGGGTGTACCTAATGGTCGTCTTAGTAACAGGAGCAACTGGTTTTCTTGGAGGAGTATTAATAAAAAAACTACTCAAAGATGAAAAGTTAACTGGTAAAGACATTAGAGTTTTAGCTCTCAAAGATGAGTGCTGTATAGATCTAGAAGAACAAGGAATTGAGATTTTCAGGGGAGACTTACAATATCCAAGTTCTCTTAAGGGTTTACTGAAAGACATAACGACAATTTATCACAATGCTGCTATTGTAATAACCGAATCAGTCACTCGAGAGGTTATGATGAAGGTCAACTTTCACGCAACGATTGATCTTGCAAAAGAATTCCTAAAAGAAGAATCCTCAAAGAAATTTGTTTTCGCAAGTTCCTTTGGTGTTTATGGCATGAAATATCCTGTTTATCCAATTACTGAGGAATATCGAAAAAATCCTCAAAATAATTATCAGGAATCAAAACTACTTGCAGAAAAACAACTTCTAAAACTGAATCAAGAAAATGATTTAGATTTTACAGCAATAAGAAATCCTTTGATAATTGGTCCTGGAGACAAAAACATAACTCTGCGTTTAGTTAATGGATTACTCCAAAATAAAATTCCATATTTAGGGAAAGGGAAAAACAAATCTTCGTATGTCGATGCTCGAGATAGTGCTCAAGCAATGATTCTTTCTACCAAGAAATTTGTTGCAAAAGGGAAGATATACAACATCAAGAGTTTTGATATTTCTCAGAAAGATTATTTTGATTATCATGCAAAAGCTTGTGAAGATTGTTTTCCTACGAAAAGATTTCCGGTATGGCTTGCTTATCTATTTGCATGGTATAAAGAAAAAACAACCCCTAAAGGACAAGAATCTCTTATCAACAGAACAAGAGTAAAAAGATTCGCCTATCCAAGGATGCTAGATACAAAGAAAATACAAAGTGAATTAGGATTCCAACCTCAACACTCAGATTCTGAAAAAGTGATTCATGAAGCTATTCAATGGTTGAGAGATAACAATTTGCTAGAAAGTTAATGCTATTTAGTCAATCTAGCAGTAATCTTTCGAGCTATCTCTTCAGGATGCCAAGGAATGTTTACGAGTTTCTCTTTTGATGCTTGGATAGTAAGATGTAATGCACTGAAAGTAACGGAATTAAGGAATTCAGTTAAATCATTCTTAATTTGATCAGGTGATGCTTTCTTTGATCGACTATAACCAATGTTAAATGACTCAAGGAAAGAAGAGTAATTAATTGCAGAGGAAACTGTTTGCTGACCGCCGGTAGTATAATATTGCATGTTGTCTAGAATGAGTATTTTCAGATTTTTTGGCTTATAAAAAGCACTTGTAACAATTGATCCTAAACCCATTAAGAAATTACCATCCCCAGTAATTACTATAATTCTCTTGTCAGGATTAGATACTGCTAAACCAAGACCAACGGGAACTGGCAGCCCCATGGCACCTCTGAGATAAACTTGAGGTCTTGGAAGAGTATGGAAAACCTCTCTGCTAATGTTTCCATTTGAACTTACAATAACATCATTATCATCAATTAGACCTTTTAATGCTGAAATAACTTCAATACCCTTCATTTATTCAACACTCCTAGTCTTATTAATAAAACAACAGGAGAAGAAGCTTCCACTGCTTTCTTCATTGCTTCTTCCATATCTGATTCCCAATTAGCTTCAGTTAATTCAGAATAAGGTACCTTTAATGCTTCCAGAACCGATTCCGTAACATCTCCCATAACTGAATGTTCGGGAAAATCTCTGTCAGGTTCTAATCCTCTATAACTCACTAAAATAAGCATAGGCAACTTGTATAATTGAGCTAAAGAAGTCAAAGCATCGCCAATATTTCCTAAACCACTATTCTGCATATAGACAAGAGCTGGTTTACCTGATAAAGCGACTCCTGAAGCAAGAGCTATTGCTTCATCTTCTCTTGTCGCTGTAAAATGATCTAGTTCATTCTTCGATTTGTATGTCTCAAGATAAATGAGCATCTCCTTAAAATATGAACAAGGAACTCCGCAAATGAATTGGAACTTATCATCTATGAATTGGACAAATGCTTTGGGATCAATCATTTTTACTTCATCCTCTAGTTTTGTTTTACTCTTACAATAATTAAACATATTGCAAATCTTTCAATATCGCAGAAATTTCATTGGATGCAAAATTATAATGAATAAGAACCATTGCAAGGACTATTAATTGATCCTAATTGAGACCAGAGAGTATCAAAGGTAGTTTTGGCATCATAACTGAAATAGAGATAGGGACAAACCGGCTCATTGTTTTTATGAAGCATAAAATGAATGTGAGCACCACCACGATGCAAAAATAGTGGTCCAAGGAGTTGACCTTGTACAACTTCATCACCTATATCTACAAGTAGAGCATCAAGCTGAAGATTACCAAAAGTCTCATTTTCAGCAAAAGATTCGAAAGCAATGAACAACTCGAAATCATCATTGATATCAAAAGAATAGCCCGTTTGCCAATGATCACCTATTTCATTGTAAAACAAGCTCTTATCATTAACAGTCATATTACAAGGTGCAAGAATATTTGCAGTGGCATTAATCATGAAATCAATACCATTATGGATTTCATGTGTTTCATTCCAAATAAAACCATAAAGCATGGAAAGTACTTCGGTATTTTCAACAGGGAAAGCAAATATAGGCGGATCATTATTGGATCCAGAGGAACCATTGTTTCGAAGATAATTATTTAGTAATAATCCTCCTGCAAATCCCCCAATGACGATAATTAATGAAATTGTAATCCCAAGAATAATTTTCCATTTGCGCTGCATACAGAAAATAACAACCTAAGGATAAATAAAGTTAATTATATTATAATTCATGACTTGGTTGGAATACTATGAAGCTAGGATTAAGATTTAAACGATTTTTTTATAGAAGATTAATGAAACCAAATATCTTGAAACTCTACCGAAAGGAAAATGGAATGGTTGATAGACAAAATACAATCACTTCAACTGAACAATCACCAAACAGATTTGACATTCCAATGAATCTCATCGAACATGTAGAACAAGGTAAACCAAATAACATAATGAATCGTTCAACAGTACGACCAATGATTAGCAATATCAAAAATATCAATAAATCATATGACAGTTTAAGAAAAAATAGTGAGAAACCAAGAGAAAAGATAACAGATGCAATTTTAGAAGAATTAAGAGAATTTGGCAAAAAACATGGAATAGTTAATCTTGGTTTTGCAAAACTGCCACATCATCTGATTTTCAAAGAGAAAGCAGTCCTTCATGATAATGCAATAGTATTAGTTCTGGAAATGGATAAGGATAAAATCGCAAAATCTCCATCTCGAGAAACTGTAAAAATGATTATGCACACTTACAATAATTTAGGGATTGCTGCAAATAAAATCGCGACATTCTTGCGAAACTATGGTTTTTCAGCACACGCATCACATCCATTAGGGGGAATAGTGCTATATCCTCCACTTGCTCAAAGTGCAGGACTAGGATGGCATGGAAGACATGGTTTACTTATTACTCCCGAATTCGGACCATGAGTGAGATTAGCTGCTGTTTTTACCAATATCACAAATCTTCCATATGTAGAAAAGAATCCTCATAGTTGGATTCCTAAACAATGTGCAACTTGTGGAAAATGTATCAAGAATTGTCCACCAAAATCGCTGTATGAAAAACCAATAATAAAAGAAAATGGATTACTAACACATAATGATAGCACAAAATGTTTTCCCTATTTTGCAGGGAATTATGGGTGCACAATTTGCATAAAGGTTTGCCCCTTCTCAACAACAAGTTACAAAAAACTTCATGAAAAAGTAATGAAGAAATAGTTGGTGTCGCGGGGGGGATTCGAACTCCCGACAACAGGATCTTCAGTCCTGCGCTCTCTTACCTAAACTTCTGAAAGAAGTTTTCCAGGCTAAGCTACCGCGACAACCCTAGTGCTTATTTTAGAGTCAAACTCGCGACACCTAGTTCTTTTTTGGTATTTTTTTCCTTATAAAAGCTTTCGATTGTTAAGATTTCTTCTTCTCTTCTCTTTCAATTATTTGGAAAACCTTTTATTTTCCTAGTAAACATCAAAGAACTGAAAAATCTAGAAATCTGTAATCTTATGACAGTCATTAGCTTTTTAAAGCTATAATCTTTCAATATTATAGAATCCTAGAAGGAAGATGTAAGAATCAATGTCAACATTCAATTCACATCCCATTAATCGTCTACGAAAAGCACACGATAATCCAATTGTTATTAGATTAAAAGATGGTCGAGAGTTTCGTGGAAATCTTGATGCTCAAGACCAACACATGAATATGGTTCTACGCAATGCTATTGAGTACTACAAAAACGAGAAAGTAGCCTCTTTTGGTCAGATATTCATTCGTGGGAATAACATTCTTTGGGTACAAATAGACGTTTTACCAAAATAAGCTCAATTATCTCTTTTCATTGAGTTCAATCTCAGAGTGGATACAAGGTTAAAAGAACTGATTAATCCTCATCAATATCTTTGCTTTCAATTGTTCTGATAGGTTTTCTTGGGGCAGGTTTTTCTTTTGGTCTTCGTTCATCTTGGTATATTTGTTCTAATTCTTTTCTTCGTCTGCTTTTGTATTCCGTAATTAATTCTCCCAGTTTGTCCTCTGTTTTTTCTCCCAGTATTTCTTGTCTTTGCTCTGCCCAATCTTTTATCGCTCGTTCTAATTCGTCGTAATAGGTAACTGCTATGTCATCTATCTGTCTAATAGGCATTTGAAAGAGCACCGGAACATCTGCTTGGAGAAATGCTTCCATGGCTTTATTTGAAATATTATTTTTCGCACAAACAACTGCTTTTACTTCTCTTTCAATTAACATTTCAGCTGTTCTCTGCCCTCCACCAGAAGGATCCACTAATAATACCACTTCAAATGGTTCAATGTTTACTCTTTCAATTGTCTTCTCAATTCCCTCTCGAGAGAACTCAAAAACAACCTTCATAGGCACTACTATTCGATTTGTGCTCATTACAATCATTCTTTTGAGGTCAACAATTATCCCTTTTACTTTCGATAACTCGCTATCGAGTTCCTTCACTCGCCCCCTTAGAAACCTTAATTCATCATCCTTATTTTTGATAGTTCGTTCTCGCTTCAAGTCTTGGGATTGTTTGTTTGTGATCTTCTTAATTCTATTACTTAGCTCTTTCCCTTCATTTCGGAGTTTTTCTAGTTCACCTAAAGCTTCCTCATTCATATCTTCGAGGTTTTCTATATGTGTTGTTTGTCTATCTACTAATTCTTTAAGCGAATCAATTTTCCCAGTTAAAACCTCTTCATTTTCTGTTAATACCACTTCTTTTTCCAGGGGTATTTCAGGACGCTCCACAACTTTTTCTCTGTTTCTTATTTCATCTATTGCATCCTGAATATTCACTTCATCTTTAATGACGATTTGTTTTACCTTGTTTCGCAGTCTAACGCTCCCTGATTCTGATAATTCATTATCTATTCGATCAAACAAAGTCTTATATTTACTAAACGCTCTAATAGCAGCAAACAGAGCATCTCTTTTATGTGTACCTTTGATTTTTGTTCCACTACTTTCAGTAAATTCATTTACGATCTGGTTTTTCTCATCTGAGCTATAGAGTTTCTCAGGAAAGAATAAGGTAGCATTTAACATTTTTGAGATTTTCACCACAAAATCAGGGGGTGGTCTAACATCAGCAGCGACCAAAGTAGGATCGCCAAGAAGAGTTATCTCTCGAATTATGTCTCCTCTTGCAGCGCTCCGCATGGAATCAACCTTAATGATTTTTCCAGCGAAGTTCATTACTGCAATACCAGTGTTTTGACCGGGGTCTAATCCAACAATTAAACCTCTGTCCGATTTTCTTCTAACACCGGAAGAGATCTTACTTCTCCCACCAGTCGCAGGTATGAATTCTAAACGTTTCTTCCTAATAGGAGATACAGCTACTCGAGACAATTCGCCTTTAAATGGTTTCACGATCTTTCTGATACCTCTCAGAGAGGTATAAGCTCTGAAAATAGCATTATCGTATCCATATTCTGTTTTCCTAACTTCTAGATCAAAATCAATATTATGATCTTGTAGTTGTTTCTCAATTTCTCGAGTTAAATTGAGGATTTCACCACGCATTTTTCTCGAGTATCTTTGTTGCGACCAGCCACCAGGACCTATTGCTTTTGCTCGAGATATTTTAATCTCTGTCTCATCTTCAAATGGCATTAGGATATATCCTACACCTTTTGCTGCTAATCGACAAATAATTTCAGCTGTTTGCAATGGGTTGGCATGCTGTGAGGGATACGGGATATTATGTCTACGAGCTAATCTACTAATGGATTCAAATCCATCAGGCGGTGCTCCAGTTACTTGGATAACTCGGGTTTTAATCGGTAATTGACTACAAAATCTAATGACTTTAGCAGAATTTGATTCAAGCTCAAAAATATTGTCAACCCCAAGGTAAGTAGGTTCATGAGTTCGGCATAGCTTTACCAAATTCCTCAATGATATTGAGTTATCGGAATCGATTATTTTATCGTCTTCCATAACGACAGCTGCAAAACGATTCGCACTTATTGAACCAAGTTTTTGACTTGAGGTTCCAGCTAAAATGTCAATACCAATGATTTTAGACAAACGATTAAGCACTCCACCTTGGTTACTCTAATCTCACTCTTTTTAGGAAAAAATCTTTCCATAGATAAAGAATCTGAGTTGTGATTTTCTCTCTTAATTCTTTAAATCACGCTGTAACTTCATAACAATACTATCAATTACATTGAGAAATTCAGACTCAGGATCATCTTCTACAATTAAATTGCCAAACAACATGTTCAATGCGATCCCACAATTGCAATGAATCGTACCAATGGTTTCCACATCTAATCGCTTCTTGAAGTGTTTTTTCCATTGATTAACTAATTTCGAGGGGGTACCAACAACTATTTGATTAAAGATTATGTAGTCTTTTCTTTTAAGAGTTCCAAGCATTGAGTATAATTCTTTCAAAAGGAAAGTTGTGCCTGCAATGCCATACTTGTTTGGTCTTAAAACAATTAAGGAAGCATCAGCGATAATAATAGAATTAATAGAAGCTAAATTCAAAGAAGGAGAGGTATCAATTATCATATAATCATAACCCATTTCCTCGAATTCATTTTTAGCACGATATAATTTCTTAAGTGCTGCGGAGTGGAAATTCTTATCCATGCTTAGTAATCCTACACCAAATTGTGGTTTGGAATTAGCGAAAATCAAATCGAGATTCTTATGAAGTAATGATTTTACAGGTAAATCTTGAGGTGTTGGCGGAACCAATTCCGCTTCATTTTCTATCTCTGATTTTGTTTTCTTTTCTCGTATTTCAAAAAGATCATTAAATTTGTATTTGGGCTTCAAACCTGTGAAGATACTCTCGAAAGTGGGTGCATTGAGATCAGCATCTATTGCTAAGGTCTTGAATCCTTTTTTTGCAAAACTAATTGCGATGTTAAGAGCTAGTGTTGTTTTACCTGTTCCCCCTTTGTAACTATGCAGAATTATCGTTTTCAATTAAACATGAACTCCATTAACATTTATTTCGCTAAATACCTCATTCCATCTTTGTCTTTAGAAGAAGGATTTGCAATTATCAAACCTTTTTCCAATAAATTATCAATAATAATTTGTTCTGCTTTCATCTTACGCTTTGTTATCTTACTGATTTCATCTATTGATATTCCCTGCTCTTTTGTACTCATTGCATCCATTATAACTCTCGCAGATAAATTCTCGTCTTTCGGAAGTGCTAATAAAACACTAATTTCAAATAAACTGTGTGTTTCAATCACATCCTTCACTTGAGTTTTTTGGATTAAAGTTTTTAAGTATGCATTATAGTCTTCTTTTATATTTTGACATAAAGACTCATTCAAGTGATTTACAGTATTCACTATTTTTAATTTATCAACAAGAAATTCTTCTGTTTCCCGATAGAATCTTCTAATTGAATCCAATTGCTCATCATTGGCAATCAAACAAAAAATACCCACTCTGCTTTTTTGTAATCGAGGGTCTTCCTCAAAACCTGTTCCTCTCATATTCAAATCAAACGCAACTGCATAGAAATTGCTTTCCGGAATTTGTAGGATACCTCTAATTTTCCCAGGACCAAAATCCGTTCTTTCAAAACCTGTCATAAATGCTGTGAAACCTTTAATTGCTAGGTACATTGCAGAGATTTCATCCAAATCCGAGAAATTGATATGAGTTTGGGGTCCTATATCTTCCATTAATACTATCGCTAATCCAATCTCATTTGATGTAGCAATTGGTGGTTGAATTTCATTTGACATTTATCTTTTTACCTTGTTCAAATTTTTTGAATAGCAGTTATACTTCCCTTCGTGAATGTTTTTAGTCTTTCTAATATGACAAAAGAGAGGATAACAAAACTATCTTAATAAGACACTAAACTTATTTTGTATTTATACAGCTAAGTATTTGTAGTGCAGAAGACCCTCTAATGTCGTTTTCTAAACAAAATAGATATATTAGAAACAAATATTCGCGTTAACAGAAAAAATAAAAAGAGCTAAGTTGAGGATAACTCGTTGAATAGCAGATAAAAAAACTGAGGTTCAAAAATGAGCATTGAAGAAATTAGGAAAGCAGAAAAAAAGGCTGAAAAAATAATACAAGAGACAAAACAAAAAGCTCAAGAAAACATTCGGAAAACACAGAAAGATTCCGGAAATCTGACAGTTCAAGCTAAAGAAGCTGCTCGAGAAGAAATCGAAGCCTTAAAAGTATCATCAAAGAAGACAGTGGATAAAGAACGCAAGAAATCCAAAGCTGAGATTGAAAATTCTCTTACAGAGATTGAAGCGAAGAAGAAGAAAAATCAAAAAGCCGCTTTAGAACTTGTTGTGGATTCAATCACAACTGTAGAAAAGATATAAGTGTTATCCATAACATGGGAATGAATACGATGAAAATTGTAAGTCTAACCAATGCGGATGTCTCTATGGGTCTTCGTCTTGGCGGTTTGAAAGATTGCTATATTATAGAAAGCCCGGAACAAGCTGCTGAGAGGATTATGGAGTTAACTCAAGATCCTGATATTGGCATTCTTATTATTGATGATGAAATCGCAAGATTACATCATGATTTAATTGATGATATTAGATCCGGAAAGAAAACATTCCCAATTATAGTTGAAATTCGAACCTCTGATAAAAAAGGAGTTGCTGAAGGTGTTGATCCCCTTACAGATTTGATCAAACGAGCTATAGGTGTTGATATTTCAGCAGAAAAGGATCAAGAATCTCAACAACCAAAAATATAGTGAAGCAGGAAACTGTTAATCATCATCAAGTTTTTCTGTAGCTCTTATTTTCTGTAAATTATTTGTTAGATATTGGAATGAAATTGGAATGAAAAAGTCCAAAAGAGCTCCTTTTTTGGGGGCTATCAAGTTAAAATGGTGCGATTTGTGTAATATACCAATACTTGACAAGAAAACATGTGGACTTTGTGGAGAACAATCGAGAAGCGTTAACATTGCTCCTCCAGGTGACGTTCGTCCTGCTTTTAACAAAGATATCAATAGAATAGCTTTAATCGTTGATGAGAAGTTTGGAAAAGGAAGTGCAGAAGCACTTGGTTTAGTTAAAGGTAGAATTGTTCTACTAAATGAAACATCCTATGAAGATTTATTGGATGAAGTAATCATTGATGGTCATATAGTTGGAGCTTTACGGTATAATCTATTTTTAGAGGATTGGGATTTTTCTCCTCGAATGATTGGTGCTAAGAGGATTTTTGAGAACTCGAATAAAAAGAAAAAGACTCTCACTGTTGATGAAGGTGCTGTGAGCTTTATAATAGCAGGTTACAATGTTCTTGCACCTGGTGTTATTAGAATTGATGAATCTCTAAGAAAAGGGGAAGTTGCTATAGCATTATCTCCTGAAGGAGAAGTTCTCTCAATCGGGAATATGAGGATTGATGCTAAGCATCTCAAAAATAGTACGAAAGGAGTTGTCTTGAAACCAAAATACTACTTGAAGAAATTCGATTCAAATTTTGATTATGCTCAGAAAACAACTCAACCTTCTTGGAAAAAAGCTGTTGAAGCAAATACAAAGACTATCGAGGAATATGAAAAACGAGCTATTACCGCAATAAATGACGCAAGAAGACTTCACAGTGATTTACCACTTTCTGTCTCGTTTAGTGGCGGTAAAGACTCCTTAGTTTGTTTACAATTAGCAAGAAAAATTCCCAATTTAGATTTCAGAATACTCTTTGTTAATACAAGTCTTGAATTCCAAGAAACAATTGATTATGTTGAGGAACTTATCTCTAAATTTAACTTAAGAGATAATTACTGTCGCAAAGATATTTCTGAGGAAAAATTCTGGTCAAGTACCGATAATTTTGGCCCACCGGGGAAGGATTATCGTTATTGTTGTAAAATCCTGAAAATCGGCCCAATTAATGATCTAATTGAGGAATGCGTGGGCGAAAAAACATTGAGTATTGTAGGTCAAAGGGGATACGAGAGTATTGCCAGATTTGCTAGTAAAACTCTATGGTCTAATCCATGGATTCCAAACCAAGTTAATTTTACTCCGATTCAAAAATGGACTGCTTTACATGTTTGGATGTATATCTTCAAAGAAGAACTAGAATATAATCCGCTGTATGAAGAAGGATTATCTCGAATTGGTTGCTGGTTATGCCCTGCGAGTAATCAAGCAACTTTTGAAATAATAAAAGAGCTAAAACCTGTTTTATGGAAGAGTTGGATGGATTTCCTTGAAAAATGGCAAAAGGAAAATTCATTGCCAAAAGAATGGATAACATGGGGACTTTGGCGATGGAAGCGATTACCTAAGAAAATAAAAGATTTAGCAGTTGAAACAGGGGTAAATTTAGATTACGAGAAAAAAGTAGAGAAAACGATCGGGGATTGGAGTTTAAATTTCGAATTATTTGAAGGATTCACCACTTGCCAAACAGGGGAGGTAATAATCGAAGGGACATTTAATTCACCATTGAATCTTACTAGATTACTGCAATTTTGGCAAATTTTCACCGAAACTGATTATGATGAGGAATTAGGAATCTTACGGGGAATAGATAAGAAAGGAACTACAATATCTATTTCTGCAGACGGAGCAATAACAGCTAAAGGGAAAAATCCGTTTACAGTGAAAAAATTGTTGAAGAAACTGGTTTTAGAGGTATTCAGATCAGAGGAATGCACTGGTTGCCAAACGTGCCTTGTTCATTGTGCAAGTGAGGCCATAAATATTAATCCTACTTTAAATCAAACAGAAATTAATGTCTCTCTTTGTACACAATGTATGGAGTGTCACAATCGTTGCCCTGTAATAAAATTTGGTCATAGAGAAATAGATGAGCTATTTTCCAAAGAAAATAACTCTTGAGTTCAAATTACTTATTTTGATTTTAAAAACATAATTGCTTTTGCTATATCCCCCTCACTTTCAAGCAAAGCATCTTCTGCTACTTCTTCAGAAACACCAGCTTGGGAAGCGACTAACTGAACGTCTTCATCAGAGATTTCAATCTCAATGACTTCTACATCAGTTCTATCTCTTTTCTGTGCATTTCCTGAAACCTGGTAAACTTCTCCACCCATTTGCATCTTTGTAACTTCTGCATTTGGTATAGTTAATTCATGATCTGCAAATCTAATGATGACCTCTTCTACTCCTTTTAACTCAATCATTTTCATTTTTTTCATCATTTTTTGAAGATCTCTTGGGTTTATTGCCATAATTTTCGCCTACTGTTATTTCTTACTAAAAATTGATATTACTTACTATTTTTAAATCCATCCTTATTTTATCTTTTTCAATTAATGAGAAAAAATTCTAAGAAAAAGAAAAAAAAGGGAAATTAATCCCAAACAAATTAAAATTACCAACTTGCGATGTCTACACGCCACTCATTATCATCTTCTTCATCTTTTCTTATGTGAATTGGAACTTGTCCAGAACCTTGTGGTTTTCCTTCTTTGCTAAGTCTATGGAAGAATATCTTCTTGTGGTCATCTGTGCTATATTTTTCATCTACAAGTTTGAATTTATAGGAATAACCAAGTTTGTCAACGTATTTTCGACCTGTTCTCCAATAAAGATCAGGGGAAGAACCGTATCGGTCAGCTTGATCTCGGTGGTGTTTTCTGAAGGTATTCAACCACTCATCTCTGTCATTTTCCATAAGAAGTTCATAATGCAAAGTTGCAATTTCAACTGGGCTCATACCTGGTTTAACTTTTTTCCCCATGGTAATCAACTAATAAACAGTTGATATTTTTAATAAAAAAGTCTTTGCGATATAACATTACAACCTATTTTTGAGTAATTTCGCTATGGATTTCTCTAAGGGCTGTACTAAAATTCCTTCAGGTGTAATGATTCCAGTAATATTCTTACTTGGTGTGACATCAAAAGCAGGATTAAGATTAGGTGATTGAATATGATGAATAATTCGTCTTTTTGGATTTGTATCTTGTTTATCTTCTACACTTAGAGCAGTTCGAACTTCCTTTCCATCTCTTTCCTCTATTGTTATATCTTTTCCATTTTTGGTTATTCTATCAAAAGTGCTAATTGGAGCTGCTACATAGAACGGAACATTGTTTTCTTTACATAGAACACTCAAAGTGTATGTGCCGATTTTGTTAGCTACATCACCATTCAAAACAATCCTATCTGCTCCTGTAATCACTAAATCAATTAAACCATTTTTTATGATATGTCCTGCAGAATTATCTGTAATAATGTAATGCTCAATATCCTCATTATAAAGCTCCCATGCTGTTAATCTCGCCCCCTGCATTCTCGGTCTTGTTTCATTCACATAAACTGTAATCTTCTTTCCTTCAGATTTCCCTTTTCTTAAGGGAGCTAAGGCAGTTCCAATGTCAACAGTAGCAAGTGCGCCAGCATTACAAATAGTCATAATTCGACATTCATTTTTAATTAGTTGATTCCCGTACTCCCCTAACAATCTGCATTCATCGATTGTTTCCCATCTCAGAGTTTCTGCTTCTTTCTTTATACTAGCAATGTTTTCATTTACAGATTCTTTGGAATTGATGTTCTTCATAATTCTTTGAATCGAATTAAATAGATCAACAGCTGTTGGTCGAGTTTTTGAAAGATTATTTGCTGCTGTAACTAAGACATTATTGAATTCTTCAAACTCCTTATTTTTACATGAGTTTGCTGCTAAAACAAGTCCAAACGCTGCAGTAACTCCAATTAGAGGAGCTCCTCTCACTACCATTTCTTTTATCACAAAACAAGTATCTTCGACTGTTTTCACAGTAAAGATTTCAAAAGAAAAAGGCAGCTTTCTTTGATCAATAACTTGAATAAAACCTTCGTTACTCCACCAGATTGATTGGTAGTTTTTGATATCATTACCTATCTTTACTTTCAATTTCAAAAACCCTATGAATTTAATCGTGTTCAAGTGGTAATTCACAGAAAATGTATACGTTTTTCTCCCCAAATTTGGTTGCTAGTTTCTTAATAGTGGGTTTCCATTTGTCACCCATAGCTGCTAGCACAAAGATACCGCCGATTTTTGCCATCGATTTCTCTGCTAATTCCACCAACATCTCAAGAGTAGTTCCTGTTCTACAACTATCTTCAATAATTAGCACTCTATCATCAAGAGTGAGTAATCCTTTAGGCATATTAAGTGAAAGAAGCTCACCGGTTGATTCCTGAGGAAAATGTACTTTCACAAATTCTCTAACCCCAAGATCTCGAGTTCTTTTAGCTATGGCAATTTCAACTCCAAGTTCAGTTGCTAAGTGGACAGCCATAGGTAATCCTTCTGGCGCTACTGCGCCAATTTTGGTAATTTCTGCATCCTCGAAATTATCAGCAACATATTGAGCTACCAATTTCAGAAGTGAAGTATTACCAAGTAACATAGTAGTATCAAAATAACCTCTGAAAAATACTAACTGATCCTTTACTAGTCTCTCAACATCTAAGTTCTTTTTTGCTACATCAATTATCTCTTGAGCACGATCAGATGCTGGAAGCACATGACCTCGTATGTAACGATTGAGAACAACTTTTGAGTAACCCATAAGCCCACTAAGCTCTTCATATGAATGATATTTCTTAAGCATACGTAGTAGCTCAATAGAGCGGATGCGTTTTTTAACATCATCAAGATAATTTGGCGTTCTCTTTTTCCTCCTCATTTCAATATTCATTAAGTCAAGGCAGAATTAAATATCCTTTATACTCGTAACTAATAGGAATATGAAGCTAATCTTAAACTTTTATTCTCAAACCTAATATTCATCTGAAAATTGATTGAACTAGTAAAAGAATTGAACCAGAATTTTTTGATGCTCCCTAATCTTTTTATTATTGAAAAGATAGTTTTGTAAGAGAATCTGGTTGTGTTGCTAATGTATGAAGGACAGGATGAAATACGAAAGAAAGAGTTTCCTCAATTACTTGATAGAGTTTGGTTAAGCAGTTCTGCTTTTACACCTCACCCAAAATCAGTGGTAAAAGCTATGCATCAATTCATTGATTATTTCCATGATCCCACCATTGGTAAGGATGTCCAGGAATTATTTGATAATGTGAATAATGGTACATATAATGGTGCTGCAAAACTAATGAAATGTCATTCTGAGGATATCTCACTAGTTGTTAACACTGCCCATGGTTTGAATTTCCCACTTCATGGTTTAGACTGGAAAAAGGGAGATAATGTTGTTACTTCGGAATTAGAATTTCCTACTAATTATTATCCATGGAAGTATATTAGTCGTAGAAAAGGAGTTGAATTTCGCTCCGCAAAAATTAATGAGAAGACACAAATTTCTGAAGATGAGATCATTTCTTTGATTGATGAAAATACAAAATTGGTTGCACTTTCATTAGTTCAGTTCAATAATGGTCAAAGAGTAGATGCAAAAAAGATAGCTAAAGTTGCACATGATAATGGAGCTTTAGTTGCTCTAGATGCAATTCAAGCTTGCGGAGGAGTAGAAGTTTATCCAAAAGAAATGGATGTCGATTTTGTGACTGCTGGTGGGCCCAAATTCTTGATGGCCCCTCTTGGAATAGGTTTGTGTTACATTAGTTCGAGAGCTATAGAATCAATGGACCCTCCTCTGCAAGGAACTGGGAATTATGACTTTAAGGATCAGAATTGGATGGATAGAAACAAAAGCTATCATAAAGGTGCGAAAAGATTCGAAAATGGAACTGTTCCTTTTTACTGTGTTGCTGGACTAAAGGCAGCATTAGATCTTATAAATTCCGTAGGAATAGAGACAGTAGCTAGCCACAATCATGGATTAATTCAACAATTAATTGAAGGAATTGAAGATCTAGGATTATTTACAATAACTCCACATGAACCTGAGAAGAGAGGAGCCCTAATCAATGTTCGAGTTGATGCGAAGAAAGATCTAAAGAAAATCGTAGAGATTCTTGAAGAGAAATATAGAGTAACGATTACCAATAGATATGGTGGTTTAAGGTTCGCTTCACAACTCTATAATACTGAGAAAGACATTCAAACAGCTCTTTCATCCCTAAAAGAAGTGCTTGCTAAAGTTTAGTATTCATTTCTTTAATTAATTACATTTTTAGATAGAAATACCATTATGATTACCTATAGAATGCAAATTACATTTAAATGAAAATTTCCTTAGTTTATTGACAGTGGGTTTCCTATGAAAGAAAAAATAGAAATAAATACCATGATTGCGAGGAATGTTTACTCAACAGAATCATTTCAATTTGTAAAGAAAGTACTCAAGAAATTATGGGATTTTGAAGTTCCTGAAAAAGCAAAGGAAATTCACAAACAAAACAAATTATATGATTATACAGATGAATTCAGATTGTTTGGAACCAAGGAAAAAGGTGTAGAGTATCATTCTTATTATAAGATGATAGAAAAAGAATCCGCAACTCCCGCATTCTATTCTATATCAAATGAATCATTTGGCTTTCCAGATTACTCGATTAAATTCACAATTAGTTCTCAAGATGGTTTAATCCTAGAGCTAGAATCAGAGGATAAAAAGTCGATTGAAAAAACAATTACTTTGTTTGAGAAGGAATTTGGATATTGCAGAAAACAATCTCAAGATGAAATATTCGATGAACTCATCCACGAAATTCGTACACATGGAGCAGAAGATGACGGTGAATTAGGAATTAAAAAAGGAGTAATAGCGGTTGAGATTTATCCTCAAGACTTTTGGGCGAGATTCTATCTTGGGTGTTCCTATGCGCTTAAAGGTAAACATGAAAAAGCCATTGAGCATCTCCATTTAGCTACTAAATTAGACTCAAAAAATTATGATGCTCTTTATAATCTTGCAAAAAGCTATCTAGAGCTCAATGAATTAGATAGTGCAAAAGAAGCAATGCTGAAAGCACATAAGCTTGCGAAGAAAAACCATGCAATTAATTACTTTTTAGCTGTTATATTTGAGAAACTTACTGAAAAGAAAGAAGCAAAGAAATATTATCAAATTGCTATTGAGACTTCTCCCGAAAAACAATATGCTACAAAACGTCTCATTCAAAGCTTTTTGAAAGAAGCAGAAAAAGGCTTACAAAGAGTTTCAAACTAAACAAGAAAAAACAAACGATGAGGGGAAATTGGTTATTCTACCCCTCGTAAATCAGTGTGAGATAAATACTTGTTTTGAACGCTTTTGCTCAAATCTCCAATATTGGAATCAGATATTTCAACAAGAGGAGCATTAGCCCCAATTCTTTCTCCAGAAGAGAGTTGTATTCCAGATCGACTGGCAGAATCAGCACGCCTTCTAGCAGTTCTTTGTGTGACTATACCTGATCCTTGAGCATATATTAAGGTCCATTTGTTTTCAGCGCCATCAAATAGCAAAACTGCGTCAGAACCACTTTGACTGGCATAGGTTTCTAATTTAGTTGATTCTTCTATTAGATATGAGAAATATTGCTCTACCATATCTGATTTTTCAATAATTGTGAATTCATCTCTTTCTCTATGATAAGTAAAACAGTGTCGTTTACCCAAGTTTAATCAGACTCTCCATTTTGTTTTTGTATTTTTATAAATTGCAATTTTCGTTGCTTTGACTCCGGCTATGTGTCCATGTGTCAATAGTAAATATTACTTCCAAAATTCCCTTTTTAAGTCTTTGATTTAGGTAAATCTATAACAAAAAAATTCATCCAAGAAATTCTTCATTGTTAATGAAATCCTTTGGATTCAAAGATAGGTAATTCTGTTTTTTATGGCATCATAAATTACCTCTTTAAATCTCATGTGTTTTTCAAGATGATCTCGAATACATGCTTTTGATTTATGGAAATATTCGTTATGTTCCTCACAATAGAGTAATCTTTCTTGGTTTTTGAAAGGATTGCTACATTCAGAGCATATTTTTTCTTGTATTTCAACATAACAAGTAAAATGAACAGCTAATTCATTATTATCAATATCATTAATATAAACTAGATCTTGTTCATTTATTATCTCAGTACAAATAGCACATTTGCGAATATCACTTGCTCTATTATTAGAGAGACCAATATTATCATCATGCAAGTTAAATTCACCTAATTTGTCTTAATTTTCTTACAAGTAGTGTTATGTTCTAGAATTATTAAAAGGAACAATTACGGGGAGACTACCGAATGTATTCAAATATTTATCAACAAGAAAGAAATAGATATTAATACGAGCTTTTAGCGAAAGAATGCTAAAAATCTATATCATAGTCTTCACAAAGATTTTTAAATAATCTTGAAACGCTCAAGTAACAGAATAAGTAATTATTGGTGTAACAAAACATGCCAGGTAGTAAAGCCCCTAGAGGCGAATATGCGGGACGACAATTAAAAAATAAACGTAAGAAGTTCCGTTGGAAAGACATTTACTACAAGAGAAAAATGTTAGGTTTAGACAAAAAAGCCGACCCTCTCGGTGCAGCTCCTCAAGCTTCAGGAATTGTTGTAGAGAAATACGGGGTAGAATCTAAACAACCTAACTCTGCTCTTCGTAAATGTGTACGTGTCCAACTCATTAAAAACGGTAAACAAATTGGAGCTTTTGTCCCACTTGACGGTGGATTAACTCACATAGCCGAACACGATCGCGTTATCGTTGAAGGTATTGGTGGAGCAAAAGGTGGTGCCAAGGGTGATCTTCCAGGAATCAAGTGGCGTGTTTCTAAAGTTAACGGTGTTGCTCTTTCAAGTTTAGTTCTTGGTAAAAGAGAGAAGCCAGTAAGATAGGTGTATAATTATGTCTAAGTCAAAAGAAAAGGACACAAAGAAAACAAAAGCAGAATCCAAGAAATCTGCTGCTAAAGATGATAAAGCTGCGAAGACCACTAAGGCTACAAAAGAAACAACTGCTAAAGCAAAGAAGAAAGCAGAACCTAAAAAGAAAGCTGAACCAAAGAAAACCACACCTACTAAAGACAAGAAAGAAACCAAACCTACTTCTGCAAAAGAAACTGTAGCTACAAAACCTGCTGTAACTAAAAAAGAAACAGCACCAAAAACCGCTCCAAAGAAAGAAACAGCAGAAGTTGAAAAACCAAAAGCAGCTCCTAAAGAAGAAAAACCAGAGGCTGCTACTCCAAAAACTACAAAACCAAAAACTCCTCCAAAAGAAAAGAAGGAAGAAGTTGAGGTTATACCAACTTTTGATGATATTAAACTATTCAATAAATGGAGCTATAAAGATCTAACAGTTCTTGATCCTGGGATAAAGGCTTACATTAGCTTAAGACCAGTAGTCACTCCTCACACTGGTGGACGTTATGCTAATCAAAGATTCAAGAAAGCTGAAATGCCTATTGTCGAAAGACTAGTAAACAAATTAATGAGAACCAAGAGAGGAACTGGTAGAAAAGAAAGAATGATTAAATCTGTTCGTGTTGCTTTTGAAATTATTGAATTACAAACAGGTAAGAATCCAATCCAAGTTCTCATAGATGCAATTCAAAATGCCGCCCCACGAGAAGAAGTCACTCGAATTACATTTGGTGGTATGGCTCAGCTTCAATCTGTAGATGTCGCTCCGATGAGAAGAGTAGACATAGCTTTAAGAAATATTATTGAGGGTGTCTACAAGAAATCCTTCAACAATATTCTCACAGCTGAAGAAATCCTTGCACGCGAACTAATTGAAGCAGCTGATAACAAACCCTCAAGCTCCGCAATTAGTAAAATGCAAGAAATAGAGCGAATTGCTCTTAGTGCAAGATAATTGATTCATGTAGAATTAGCCCTTCGGGGCATCTATTTATTTTATATTTTTCACATTTCATTAATTGAAATTAGAGCTCTCTGTTCCTTTTATTAGCAAAATAATAATTAATAAACTGGTAATCTATTAGAGTCATAGTAGTGTAGGTGTCATCATTATGGATTATCAGGTTTTATCATCAATTCTGGGCGATTCTATTCAAGTGAAAATTGTTGAATTTTTCCTCATAAACAACACTGGTATGTATCAGTTAACTGAAATTGCCCGAATTCTAGGCATATCACATTCTCGAGTACATGATCTGATCGATTCTTTGGTAAAGATGCGAATCATATTAGAAACAAGATCAAAACGCAATCGATTATTTGAATTGAATAAGAATCATCCTGTCACAAAGCAGCTAAGTGAACTCTATCGAGTAACAAGAGCCTATCTAATAGCTAGCCAGTATTAAGAGAACATTGATAATTGATAATCCAAACATTTTACTTAAGTGATTGTAATGAATTTAGAAGATAAAGAAAAACGTGACTTCGTTTCAGAGTTAACAACTAATGCTCAATCATTTATGTATCAAGGAAAGAAAAAAGATGCAATCAAGTGCTATGATAAAATTCTAGCTAAATATTCTAAGGATACCACCATCATTTATGGGAAGGGGATGCTTTATTTTGAATTTAATGATTTAGAAGATGCCATTGCTTGCTTTGATCAAGCAATAGAGATTAATCCAAAAGATATTGATTCAATATATGCGAAAGGAGCAATTCTCAGTTCACTAGGTAAAAATGAAGAAGCAATAAAGCTGTTTGATACTGTAATTAAAGAAAATTCAGAATTTATGATTGCTTGGTTGGCAAAAGGATATGCTTATTTAAGCATTGATGAATCAGAAAAAGCACTGCATTGTTTTGAAAAAGTAGAGAAACTTGGTAGAAAAGAAATAGCGTTAAGTGGAAAAGGGCATTCATTAATGAAATTAAATGAACTAGAAAAAGCTGAATCTTGTTTTCAAGAAGCAATTAAAGAAGACCCTTATGATCCTGAAGCACTATATGGTCTTGGAGTAATAGCATACAAGAAAGAGAATCTCAAGGCTGCAACAGAGCATCTTTATCGAAGTGTTGTCCAGGATGAAGACAATTTAGAAGCATGGGAAATGCTGGCGGAAATTTATAAGAAAACAAAAGATACAGAGAAAGAGAAAGTTGCCTTAGCTAAAATCACTGAATTAAAAGAGAAATAAATTCAATCCACTTAAAATCATTACCAATTTTTTTCTTTTACATCTTTTTCAGCATCCTCACAAAACTTATCTTTTACTAAAACAAATTCAAATTGGAAATTACTTTCCAAGGAAAAAACAAATATGTTTGTAGTAAAAATTGGTGGATCTATTTTATTTGATGAGAACAACCAAATTAATGATAAACTAATTTCAAAATATGCAAAAACCATTCGTAATGTAATAAATGATACTATGAAAAAATGTACAATAATAGTCGGTGGGGGGAAACTAGCTAGAAAATATATTGCTCTTGCAAGAAAGTATGGAGCTTCTGAAGAAACATGTGATGTTATAGGTATAGACGCAGCAAAACTAAATGCCAAAATACTAATCGCTGCTTTAGGCGAAAGTGCTTATCCACATCCTCCAAATAATCTAGAGGAATTTCAGAATTTCTTCAAACTAACAAAAAAGGTAATTGTCTGTGGTGGATTTAAACCCGGTCAGTCTACAAATGCTGTTGCAGCTTCGATTGCTGAGGTAACAAATGCTGAGAAATTAATAAACCTCACAAATGTTGATGGCGTTTATTCAGATGATCCAGGAATAAATCCCGATGCGATATTACTGGAAACAATAACAATTGCAGAGCTAGAAGAGATGATGTTAAAACATCAAATCAAAGCTGGTTATTATCCATTATTTGATCCTACTGCTATTCAAATAGTTAAACGCTCGAAAATCCCATTACAAATCGCAAATGGTCTTATTCCAGAAAATCTTACAAGGATTATTTCTGGAGTTAAAATTGGAACGACTGTAATCCTATGATTACAAAAATATCCTTCAATTACTACAATAACCTCATTTTCCTTGGAGAACTAATTGAAGGAAGTTAAACCATGAATGTTGTACAAAAAAATGAATCAGGTGAAGACCCGAAACTCGAAGAGGAAGAACAAGAAGTAATCGAAGAGGAAGAAGAAGAGGAGATCGAAGAGGAAGAATCAGGTAAATTTGATAAAGAAGAATACATCTATCAAAAACTCGTTAAGAAAAGAAATCATACTTACTCATGTATTGCAAATGTATTGAAGAATTATAATCATAAACAAGTTCTCAATGCATTTATTCCTGAAAGAGAAAAACTTGCGATGCGTTTAGCAACAATTCTTATGACAAAAGATAGTCTTACTGTGAGTGATTTCAGTAATTTGACTTCCAATCAAGATTCACAAACGAAAAATGAAATCATTATTTTATCAGCTATTAATTTCTTAATAAATCAAGTTCATTCTCTATCAGCTGAGGATGAAGGTGAAATGGAATTTTCAAAAGACGCAAAGAAACATCTTCAAGACCTAGCCATAGAATGGGCTCAACTACGCGATCAAGCCTTTATGTTTTCAAATGGCATGATTAAACTTGAGTTTGAATTACACGACGATCTCCATTTCGTTGAAACAGAGCTATATGATGAAACAGAAAGAAAATTGAAAAGCATTGGAATAGCTCAAAAGACGGGAACAAGTACAAAAATAAAGGAAATGAGAGATCAACGTCGGAAAATGACAGACAGGGCCATAACTGAACTTGTTGATATGGTGAAGTCATGGCATAGTGAAATTGCCTTTCTCAGAAGAATCACTGAATTCTATGCTTCTATGAGACAACTAAATGAAGAGGAAATTGAAGCATTATCAATTCTCTTTGAAAACTTTGGAAGCTTAATGGCCCTAAAGGATTTGAAGAATCCTTTCAAAGAAATTAAAATGAAACAAATAGAGGAATTACGCGACAAAAAAGCAAGATTGGATCCAACTGAAGAAATGAGATTATTACTTTATGAGACAATCATGACTTTCCAGCTTGGAAAAGAAGATGTCCCATACTTCCTTTGCAGAATAATAACTAAGAAAGAAGAAGACTATCTACAAATTCCAATAATTTCATTACTCCTATTCTCAAGATTTTGCAACTCTTATAGTGAAATTACAAGAAGCAAGAAAGCTCATGATTTAGAATTAATCGTATCAGAGATATCTGCTTTAGCTGGATGGATAGTTGTAGACCAAAATATCGAAATATTGAGTGAAGGCGATACTGTAACAGAGATTGATTTAATTATTCGTCGAAATAAAACAGACATAATAGTTGAAGTTAAAGATTTAGCTCTCTGGAGAGGATGGTACTTTGACAGGGAAAGTCTCATTAAGCGATACGAAATCTTCGTAACAGCTGCAAAGAAGCTGAGAGAAAGAAGATTGTACTTAAAGACCACAAATGCTAAACTCCTCATAGTCACTGCATTAAACGAACGATGGAAAAAAGTGGATGGAATACCAATCGTACCACTCAAATCATTAAACAAATATCTCAAGAAAATCAAAAGATTGGAAAGTAAAAGATCAAAAACTGCGAGAAGATAATCTCTTCTCATTTTTTTTATAACTATTGTTTAATTGCTAGGACTTTCTTCCTCAGCTTTTATTTGTTTTATAGTTTTAATTTCAATAATACTGTCTTCATTTTCATCCTGCAATGGCTGTAAATGATCAAATCGTCTTTGCATATCGAAATAAACTATAATTAGCAAAATAGTGGCTACATAAGAAAACAAGTGCATGAAAATCAATCCAACACTTTCTGTGAAGTTAATACTAGCAAGATTCAAGATGTTGGTAATAGGATAGATCAACGCAAAAAAACCAAAGAGATAAACAAGAAGTCCTCTGCCATAACCTATACCTGCTCTACTATGCAATTGGTTTTGGAAAACATCGAATGTTATGAACATAGCAATTAATAGTAACGTTGTAGACATATCCAAAATTTGAATGAGATTTCCTAAAAATTCTTGAGTAACTCCACTTCCTAGCTCTGAAATTCGGAAGAAAATGTACGCAATCTTTAATCCGACTTGGATAATCAGTAACACTGCAGCAATGACTCCAAATTTTGAGTGCTTCAGATAATAAAAACCCAATAAAGTCATCCCGACTGCTAAAATCACAATAAAAATCAAGTAAATACTATTTGTTACAATTTTATCTGTAGGTTCAAAAGCTGCAGGAGGGCTTCCACCAAAAGTCGTATGAATAATTATGAATCTAATGAGTGTCCATGCAGTATCAATAACTAATAGAGCGATGAGCAATCTTGTTCCTAGCTTTGAGAGATTTTTAGCATATCGATAACTTATTCCCATGAAATTATCCGCCAAATAAATTCGATTATTAATTACTGCGAGTTTACAAACTACTTCAAGTAAGTTCTTTATATTAAAATAATTTGTTCACATTCTAGTTTCTGTTAATACCACTGTCTAAGAATTATACCCAGTTAAGAAATGGGAGTAATTACTCACGAAATTAATAATTACTCACATAAATAGATATATTTAAAACGTTTGTTTTACCAAACATTATTTACTGTAAATGCAATACAAAAAAAAGGAAAAAGAAACATTAAGGATAAATTAAAATAATCAATCTTTCCGAATTTTTCCTCAAAGAAGTAATAATCCAAAATCTCAGGAGACTGAATACTAAGTGACGGAAACAGAAGAAAAAACTATTATTACGGAGGTCGAAGCGATCATCAAAGCATTGGAAAAGGATCCTAAAACAGAGAAACTCCTAAAAGAACTAGACAAAAAGCTAGATGGAATTAGTCTCAAAGATATTCTCATAACAAATAAGAAAATGATTACTGAAACAGAGCAAGCAAAGAAAGAGAAGGACGAATACTTAGCAACCCTACAGAGATTTAAAGCAGATTTTGAAAATTATAAGAAGCGTGCTCAGAAACAAGCTGACAGCAATATTCGGTACTCGTCTGAAAGAATCTTGGATAAAATTCTAGCTCCTATTGAAAACATTGACAGAGCAATAAAATTCGCAAAAGATAATGAGGAAGAAACTGTTCCATTAGAAGGTATAGAAGTAATCTATGGGAAACTATTGCGAGTACTAGAGGAAGAAGGGGTAGCAATCATTAATCCGCTTGAAGGTGAGAAATTCGATCCGTACTATCATGAAGCGGTTTGTGTTGATGCCACCGGAAAGTTTGAACCCGAATTAATTGTTCAATTAATTGAGAGGGGTTATAAGATAAAAGAAAAAGTGATGCATACAGCAAAAGTTATGGTTTCAATAGAAAAAGAAGAAACCAAAGAAGAAGAAAAACAAAGTGAAGAATAAATAACAAATTAAGGTGAAAAAATATGGCAAAAGTTGTTGGTATTGATTTAGGAACTACAAATTCCGGAATAGCATATATGGAAGGAGGAACACCAACCATAATTCCAAATGCCGAAGGTGGCAGAATCACTCCATCAGTTGTTACAATAACAGAAGATGGTGAGCAAATAGTTGGTGAAATTGCTAAAAGACAAGCAGTATCAAAACCTAACAGAACTATTCGCTCAATAAAACGAAAAATGGGTTCTACTCATAGAGATACAATTGATAATAAAGATTACACTCCACAAGAAATTTCTGCAATGATTCTCAGAAAGTTGAAGAAGGATGCAGAAGATTTTCTCGGAGAAGAAATAAAACAAGCTGTCATTACTTGTCCAGCCTATTTTACCGATAGTCAGAGACAGGCAACAAAAGATGCAGGAAAGATTGCAGGATTAGATGTATTAAGAATAATCAATGAACCTACTGCTGCTTGTTTGGCTTACGGAGTTGGAAAAGAAATAGAAGAAACAATTCTAGTTTTTGACCTTGGTGGTGGAACATTCGATGTATCCATTCTTGAAACATATATGGAAGAAGGAGACACTATGTTTGAAGTAAAAGCTACCAGTGGTAACAACTTGTTAGGCGGAGATGATTTTGATGCTAGAATAATAAAATGGGTTGTAGAGCAATTCAAGAAACAAGAAGGAGTTGACATAACCAAAAATGCTTCAGCAATGCAACGAATCATGGATGCATCAGAAAAAGCTAAAATGGAATTATCATCAAAACAAAGAGCTTTTGTTGATATCCCATATGCTACAGTGGATAAAGAAGGTCAACCAATCAATATAAACTATGAAATAACAAGATCACAATTCCAAAGAATGACTGAAGATCTAATAGAAAAGACAATGGGTCCAACAAGACAAGCTCTTAAAGATTCAAAGAAGAAAGCTTCTGAAATTAACAAAGTCCTACTTGTAGGGGGAGCTACAAGAATGCCTGCTGTGAGAGAAGAAATTGCGAAAATGTTTGGAGAAACCAAGATTTACAAAGGAATTAATCCTGACGAATGTGTAGCAATTGGTGCAGCAATACAAGCTGGAGTAATAAAAGGTGATGTGAAAGATGTTCTTCTTTTAGATGTCACTCCATTAACTCTAGGAATTGAAACATTAGGACAAGTCTTTACTCCAATTGTAGATAGAAACACAACCATCCCCACAAGTAAAAGTCAAATCTTTTCAACAGCAAGTGATAATCAACCTAGTGTTGAAATCCATGTGTTACAAGGTGAAAGGAAATTCGCGAAAGATAACGTTACATTAGGAAAGTTCCAGTTAATCGGAATCCCGCCAGCACCTCGAGGTGTCCCTCAAGTTGAGGTAACCTTTGATTTGGATGTTAATGGAATCGTATCTGTTAAAGCAAAAGACCTTGGAACCGGAAATGAACAAAAAGTCACAGTCTCATCACCTAGTGGTGTCGATAAAAAAGATGTAGAACAAATGGTCAAAGACGCAGAGCAATATGAGGAAGAAGACAATAAAAGACTCGAAGAAGTTCAACTAAAGAATGAATCAGAACATCTCGTTTACAGTGTTGATAAAGTACTCAAAGATTTCAAAGACAAAGTAACAGATGAAGAAACTAAATCTATCAAAGAAAAGCAAGAGGAACTTCGACAAGCATTAGCAACAGACGACTACGACGACATTAAAAAGAAGAAAGAAACCCTCATGGAAGAATTACAACAGATTTCTACTAGAATATATCAACAATCCGGTGGACAACCTGGCGCTGGTTTTGATCCAAGTCAATTTGCAGAAGGTGCAGGACCATCATTCACTCCTCCTGGAACACAGGGAAAACCAGAGGAAGAGCATATTGTTGATGTAGACTATGAAGTCGAAGAAGACGAGGAATAAATAATTGATTGTTAGTGATAAACACTAACAATTATCTAACTTTTTTTACAAAGGTTCTTTCCGGCCAAATTTATCTCGAGCAAATTTACCAAAATCACTTATTTCTTTTAGCTGGTCTTGATTAAAAACTGGTCCATCAATACATAATCGTAAACCAACAGGATCAACGGTACATTGCCCACATAATCCAATGGCACATTTGAAATAGCGATCTGCTAAACAAGCTTCAATTGGAATTGTTTGCTGAGTTGCTATATTCCAAGCTGCATACATCATAAGTTCAGGACCACAAGTATACATTTGATTGAATGTTATTTCATTATCAATTGAATCTTGTAAGCACTCTGTCGCAAATCCTTTGAAACCATGTGAACCATCATCTGTACTGGGTTTATAATGAAAATTCTTCTTCTCTTTCTCTAATTTTTCAAAGTACTCGCGAAAAGCCAATTCATTCTTGGATCTTGCTCCATGAAATAAAGTAACATTAATTCCCATAGTCAATGAATGTTCAATCAAGAATTTTGTTGGAGCAATTCCTGTTCCTCCTCCAATAACCGCGATATTTTTTCCTTTGATTGTGAATCCTTTTCCAAATGGTCCTTTTATTCCTATTTTATCCCCTTTCTTTAGCTTATGAAAAGCAGTTGTTGCAGGACCAACTTTAGCTACGGCAAATATAATCTCTCCTGTTTTCTGATTTGCTCCAGCAATACCCATTGGTTTCTCATCAACCCCTAACAACCACATCATAGCGAATTGACCCGGTTCTGCAAACTTTGCAATTTCAGGAATAGTTAATGTATAGGATTTCACAGGAACACGACAATCTGAAGGTGTTTCATCAATGATTTTTACGATTTTTGAAACCTTTAGTAATCCGAGTTTTTTAGTAACCACGTTCTTTTCCTCATTCTAATCTTTATGAGCTAATCCCACGATTTCAGCAGGTTTGCTGAAACCTTCAGATTTGAGATATTTTTTCAAACCCACAGCTAATTCGTTGAAAATTGAGATGTTCACAGGATCTTTACAATAAGCGATTGCTGTTCCAATTTGAACCGCAGAAGCACCTGCTAACATAAATTCCACGACATCTTCCCATTTGGAAATTCCACCGACACCAATAATAGGTACTTTATCACCAAAAGCAGCATACATATCATAAACACATTTTAGTGCGACTGGTTTAACAGCAGGACCGGATAATCCTCCAAATTTGTTCGCTAAAATTGGTTTTTGATAATCTATATCAATAGCCATTGCTCGAAGAGTATTTATCACAACAATGCCATCTGCTCCGCCAGAAACAGCTGCTTCAGCAGGAATACGTAAATCTGAAAGGTTTGGAGAAATTTTCACATAAACAGGAACATCAACGATTTTTTTGATTTCTCGAGTAATCTCTTCCACTAAAGCTTTGTCCTGACCAATAATAGATCCATATTTCCCTCCATGAGGGCATGATACATTTAATTCAAAAGCATCAGGCTTTCCCTTCAAAAGTGTTTTAGCAACAAGAATGAATTCCTCCGTATCTTTCCCAAAAATACTAGCAATTATAGGTGCACTTGTTCTCTTCTTAGCTTCGATAATTTCAGCTACAAATTCTTTACAACCTGGATTAGGAAGTCCCATGGCATTAATTAAGTTGCCATTTCCAAGTTCAACTACGGTTGGATTAGGATTACCTGCTTTAGGTTCAGGTCCAATGGATTTTGTAGTAATACCTCCACAACCTGCATTTGCTACACGAACAATGATTGATGCATTAACACCTAAAACACCAGAAGCAAGAATAAATGGGTTTTTGAGTTTTAAACTTCCAATTGTAGTTTCAATCAATATCTCTATTCTCCGTATAGTTTTACGTAGTTAGTATATCAAAAGATTTTTGGAGATAAATAAAAAAAGATGGAATTCCTCCTTACCAAATATAGAGATTATCAAAGAAAGCTAAATCGTTTGCAAGGCTAATCAACCCAATTTGACCTCTTGCGACTCGAGTGTCATAAAATTCTATAATAGGTGCTTCGGAATTATCAACATATATTCTGAAATGATCGTTGTGGGAATCAATGCGCCAAGTATACCATGTATTGAATTCTCTCGCCCATTCTACTGAAGCAATTTTATACCAATTATATCCATTGCCATCACCTTCTACAAAATGAACTGTTAACTCTCCAGGTTGTATTTGGTCAGTTGCTGGGTTACTCCAATCAAAGAGATCGAGTTCCTCAACATGCGGTCCATTTCTAGGACTTGGGTGATCTTGTGTGTACCATAAAATGTAGAATTGAGGAAACAATCCACTATCATCAAACCGATAAATTACCCCAGTAGCATCACCACCATTAGTGCTTAAATCACAAGAAATATTGGCATTAGTAAAATTCAGAAGAGGATCTGAAAGAATCACAAATTGACAATCATTATTAGAACATTGCCAGTAGGTATTTCCAAAATCCTTGTTTGTGATCCAATCTGAAAGATTGTGATTATGAATGTCGAAAAGATCATGTACAGCAATTTCATAATAAGACCAGTTAGCAATATCAAAATCCTCGAAATCTTCACCAAAGATGATGGAATTTGAACTAAAGATAGCGGGAATCTTCATCTCAAAACTAAAGAATTTCACTTCAAAAGGGAACATGAATTCAACAAGCTCACTATAAGCAAGCTCATTTGAAGTTGAATTAGCAGTACAAATAATCGTAATTTGCTCTTTCTGTTCAACAACATATGTTGTGGAACCTAAGCTCCAATTTACCACTTCAGAATTTCTAGTAACACGAACGGAAGTAAAGACGAGTTCTTCGTTACCAACGTTCTCTAAATTTATAGTTATTTTATCAACAAAATTTGTATGATCAGTGTCCTCAAGAGTATAATCTAAGACAACAAGTTCTCCTTGAACTATAAGAGGAATAACGACAAAGTAAATTATAGCCGAAAAGGAAATTGTAAAAACAATAACAAAAATTGCAGATACTATGGGGTTAAGTTTTCTTCTATGATTCCAAAATCTCTTCAATCTCTCAACGAACGTCACATCAATCGCCTTATTCACATAAAGGAATGTTCGTGTTTTTAATTAAAAGTTTGTTTTCACTGCAGATTAAATCTTGTGATTAAAAGAGAAAAAAATTCAATAAAAGTATAAAAAGTACAAAAGAGAAAATAAAAATTGTTAAGCGATAAAATAAAAGGAATAAATGGTGGGATTAGCCACCTTCGGTACGAGCAATGAGATATACTTTTTCATAGTCGGTTATCCCAACTTCTTCAAAAGTTTCATTGTCGTCAAGTTGTCTGCCACGGAAAACAACAATTACAGCGCTTGCAGGGATTCTCTTTTGTCTTGAGATTTCCCTTTTCAATTCTGCTATTGTTGAGTTTGGCTTAACTTCACAATCGATCACTCCGCCGCCTATTGCTGATACGACCCTGACAATCATTTTTTACAATCACCGTTTTTTATTTGAATGCTAAATTAGTTTTTTATCTATTTTAATTAGAGTAATTATCCAATATAAACAATTACAAATGAATATGTTAATTTTTCCTATAACTTTTACTCCTTTTTCGCACACTGTTTATTGATTAACGCTGCTACTAGCCCCCCTCCGAAGCCATTATCAATGTTCACAACAGAAACATTCGGAGCACAGCTGTTCAACATAGTTAGTAAAGCAGAAATTCCTCCCAAATTTGCTCCATAACCAACTGATGTAGGAACCGCGATTACAGGGCAAGCAGCTAAGCCTGCAACAACAGAAGGCAAAGCTCCTTCCATACCTGCTACAGAAACAATAACATTAGCTTCGAATAGTTTCTCTTTGTAATGAAGGAGTCGATGTATTCCTGCTACTCCAACATCATATAATCTTTCTACCTTTGAACCCATTAATTCAGCAGTTAACGCTGCTTCTTCAGCGACAGGAATATCTGCTGTCCCTCCACAGATAACTAAAAGATTTCCAATTTTTTTCCTTGGCTTTCTTTCAACAAAAACAATACGAGCTTGATGATTATATTGAACAGATTCGTCTATTTTCTTTAATTCATTGTAAATCTCTTCAGATGCTCTAGTAAGTAGTATATTTTCATTCCTTTCATTCAATGATTTGAAAATTCCCGCAATCTGGTCAAGAGTTTTACTAGGGCAATAAACAACTTCGGGAAAACCCTTTCTTAGTGCTCTATGATGATCCACTTTAGCATAACCTAAATCTTCAAATGGTAGTTCTTTGAGTCTATCAAGTACTTTCTCTAATGGTATTTTTCCTTCTTTGAAGTTTTTCAAAAGACTCTCGAGATGTTTTTCATCCATTAGTATCACCTAAAATTAGTTTGTGAACTTTTACTTACTTCTCTGCTGCTATGTTCATTGAACCTTGCTTATATCCTCTTAAATCTAATGTTATAAACTCATATCCTAAATCCCTAAGTTTTGCTTCTATCTCTGTGGAAAATTCTAAAATAACATCGAAGTATTCCTTCAAGGTTTCAATTCTCGCTATTCCTTGATATGTTCTAACCCGGATAATAGGGATTTCCAAACTTCTTAGATACTTCTCAGCCTCATGCACTTGCACTAATTTCTCAGGGGTAATTTTTTCCCCAAAGAAAAATCGTGTAGCCAGACATGGTGAAGAAGGTTTATCCCAACAAGGTAGATCGAGTTCTTTTGAAAGTTCTCTAATTTCTTGTTTTGTTAATTCTGCATCTATTAAAGGGCTTTTCACACTATGTTCAGAGACAGCTTTGTATCCTGGTCTATAATCATCCAAATCATCGAAATTTGATCCCTCTATAAGTTGTCCTTGAATATTGTGTTCTTCACAGAAATCTCCAATTAAGTCAAGAGTTTCGGTTTTGCAAATATAGCATCTATTTGAGGGATTATCAGCAAACCATGCAGGGCTTTCTTTGCCCTTGTTTATAGTATAATGCATTATCCCAATAGTTTCTGCAAGAAGCTTTGCTTCTTCTAGTTCTTCTTGAGTAAGAAGTGGAGAAACTATAGTAATGGCTTTTGCTTTCTCCCCAAGAACATCGTAGGCAACTTTTGTTAGAAAGGAACTATCAACTCCTCCTGAGAAGGCAACGACAACTTCCCCCAGCTCTTCTAATACTGATTTCAGTACTTTGTATTTTATCTCTAACTCGTTCATTTTCAAACAACAAACCTAATCTATCTCAAAATTAATGCGAAATCGATGGTTCTAATATCAGTCCAAGTACGACCGAATTTGCTCTGTAAATGAGCTGTCACAGTTAGGTTATAATTCGCTCCTATCGTCACCGTAGACATATCCAACCAACAACCAGAACTAAAAGTCTTCGTACCCTCGAAATTATAGACTACAGTCCAATTACCTTCTCCAAGAATTTCACCTGAGGTTTGATTAATAATTTGCAAGGTGAAAGAATTGAATTTTTGATGCCAATGACCTGGACAATTAATGGTTACATCAGCATAAGCGAAATATCGGGCACCATCGAAAAGGGTCTTCTGTTCAGCCCCATCATAAACAACTTCTGTTACTCCGAAGTGTGACCCCCAATCTGCTGCTAAAGTATCGATTACTGGGATGAAGATGATAATAATTAAGACAAATGATGGGAAGACAATATGCTTGTACTTCATGGTTTTCTTATAGAACGTTTTCAGATTATCCAGAAAACTCTTCTTCTCAACTTCCTCTGCTTTCTTTACTTTCTCTTCTTCTTCTTCAAAGACGTCTTCGTCTTTGTCACCAAAGGAGCTGAAAACAAATGTCGCGACTAAAACCACTACGACTATTCCAATTAAAACATATCTGCCAGGAGTTCCTTTGAAATAACTAATAATTCCACCTAAGTAAGGGACTCTACCAACAATTTTACCAATCAATCTGAATTCATGAATTTGTAACTCACCAATATCAATGATTTCCACAAAATCATCATTTGTAGCAGGATTATCTCCTTTCGTTGTAAACCAATAATCTCCAGTAACGTTATCCAAGTAAACTCTATTGACTCGGTGAACGATAGGTTCTCTTTCATAATCCAGTTGTGAAGTATTTGCAACTAGTACTCGATAGAAAACAATAGTATCTCCCACCTTAATTGTGGATGGATCAACACCTCGAACAATGAGCATATCCTTTCTGATATCATTTTCAGTGCCAAAATCAGGTCTATTCGAACCCCAATAACTAGGTTCCATAGATTCACTAGTTACTACAACTAAGGGTGAATCAGTATGTAAAATTGCTCCGAGAATCCAATTAAAGCTAAAAACAAGTAAAACAGCTAAACCTAGAAAAAGAACGATTTCGATGAAATCTTTTATATCTGACTTTCGAGATTCTTTCTTCTCTAGTTTATTATTTTGGCTTTCTGACAATGTAAATTTAACCCCACACTTACTTTATAATGGTTGCAATTATTTTACTAAAATAAAATACTTTTCCTAAGGTTTCAAGAAAGCTTTTTGTGTGAAAAAGGATTTGTAGGTAATATAATGGAAATCTCTAAAGCAATTGAACGAAAAGCAAAATTTATCTTAGTTAGCTGTGAAGCTGTCAAAGAACGAGATGGCATGAGTGAATTATGGCATGTTCTTGTAAAATATTGTAAAGTAACTCCATTAGAAGCTTTTAGCTTGCCAGTAAAAGGTCTTTTCCTCATTGCAATTGAAGATGATCTGACGAAAACATTTGAGAAAATTCGTGAAGTAATTGCTGAAAAAAAATTTCCATTTATTATTTGTAAGAAAATCACTCCAATGGAACAATTAATCAAAAGCGATTTCAACGGTTTAACAGAAATCATAGCAATTCACTTGCAAAAGATTCCAAGTAATGTGAAGTGGCGAATAACTCTGAGAAGAAGACATACCAAGTTGAAAAGAACAGATGTTATTAATTTAATAGCTTCTCATCCATTAGCTCCAAAAGGTAAGGTTGATTTAAGTAATCCTGACTGGGATATTGTAGTTGAAATTTTTGGAGAATGGCTTGGGGTTGGAGCTTTCAAACATGATCCAATAATAGTAATCAAATAAAAAGTGTTTATTTTTCTAAATTTAACAAAGCAGATTTTTCGATCGCTAATTTTTCAATTATACTAAAGTCTGCAGAAGAAATGCTTTTCGTTTGTAAATACATTTGGATCACGTTACCTGATATTTCAAGATTTTTCAGAACTTTTTCAACATTGTTAATTTCTATTGTATCAATATTCATCTTAATATCTTGAATTTCTACACTAATTCTTTCAAAAAAAGACTTGAAATCAAATTGCTTTAACGCTTTCAAAGTAACTGAAGAATCTACTATCTGTAGCATAAGTACATTCATTGTTGATGGTGTAATTCCTACCTTTGGAAAAGCCTTACTAATTTGACGATTACCAGATAGATAAAGCAGAATTTCAGCATTTAGTTTTCTAGCAATGTTTGCATTTTGTTTGAAAGCCTTTATTGCGAATCGAATACATGCTTTCAAATGTGTTATACCTGCAACAGCTTCTGCATCAAAAATAAGTAAAGAATGCTTAGAGGTTAGCTTCTTTTCTTCGTTACCAAGTTCTGCGACTAAGTTATCAATCTCATCTTTAAGTAGAGATTTCTTTAATGATGCTTGAGAAATTATAATCGAATGTTGTTCAATTTCTTGCATGCAGGATTAACCTCAAAGAAATTTCCTCTACAATACCTTATAATAATTATCAAAGATTTATATGAAAAGACAAAAACTTAACAAAACGTGTAGGGATTTAAAAGAAAATTAATAATCAATACCTCAAAAAGTATCTTGGTGCGAAAACTTTGGACACAGACATTCTTGTTTTGACCTATGATGACATATGGCAATTAACAAATGAGCTTGTGAAGAAAATAGAAAAATCAAATTTGAAACCTGATATACTAATCGGAATTGCTCGAGGAGGATTAGTAGTTACGCGTATTCTAAGTGATATAATGGATAATTACAATGTAGCTATTATCGGCGTTGGATTTTACAAAGGAATCAATGAAACCAATAAAGAACCAATTCTAACTCAAGAAATTACCTTAGAGTTAGCTAATCAAAAAGTATTATTGATTGATGATGTCTCAGATACAGGTAAAAGTTTCGAATTCGCAGTAAAATATCTAAGATCAAAGAATTTACAAACACTCAAAACTGCTGCACTACACTATAAACCTCATTCAATATTCAAACCAGACTTTTTTATTAGTGAAACATCAAAATGGATTGTTTATCCATGGGAGTATATGGAATTTACAAGATTATACTTTAAACAGCAGTTGGAAAAAAATAAAGATAAAAAAGCAATTATTCAAGAGTTAAAAAAAATGAAAATTCCAAAAGTTGTTGTAAGGGAAGTATTGGAGAAAAAGATTTGATAAATAAAAAAGAATTTCTGGATTACTTCCAGAAATCAATTGTCATCTAATTTTGTTTCTTTGAATCGATTTCGAACGAAATCTGGCATTGTAAAACCAATGTATGCTAGGCCACACATGAATATGGCAAAAACATATGCTAGGAAGAAGAATGGAGTATAACCACCTGAAATTATTCCTAATGCATTGTCCCCAAATAAGAAGTCCAATGCAAATGAAAGATAGATGAGGATTCCAAATACTCCTGACAAAATTATAAATCTGAATCCAGCTTTTTCCCATCGTAAAATAGCATGTCGAAGCGGCTGTCTTGTAAATGCGATCAATGCTATGAAGGATATGAATGTTAAAGTTAAATGATACAATGTTGGTAGCATTGTGTATTGTGGAGCAGGCCATAATCTAATTCCTCCTCCTAATAGTATTCCAATTGTAATTCCATTTAATGCCGCAAAAAATATCGGTATCAACATTCCAGTTCGTCTGAATATTGCAGCTTGAGAGAAAATCAATGACACAAAGATCAGAATGAAGATATTGCTTAGAGCTGAAAAACTATACCCTAGCATTACACCAATATCACCGTATTCCCTATTGTTTGGATTTAATATTAATCCATTCACTACAAGATACTCTAACAATCTAAAGACAAACAAAAAGATGATAGCAATATCCCAAAATGTAAATGCTACAGCTAAAGCAAGTGCTGTTCTTCTTCTTCTTTTGAAGTACCGAATATAAAGCATTGTTACAACGAACATAACGAAAGCGAGAACAATCCCTTCTATAACTACCGCTACAAGTAATTTATCCAAGGTTTTTTTCCTCCTTAAACAATCTGCGTAGAAACGTTGGCATTACATAACCAGCATATGCCAGAGTACACATCAAAATGGCGAATGTCCATCCAATATAAAGAAATGGTGTATATCCATCTTCGAAACCTGGCACTAAGAGTGTTACAACACGATCTAATGCAAGCATTAAGTAAATCATTATTCCAGCTAACGCTGAACCAATGATAAAACTAAATCCTGCTTTCTCCCAACGCAATTGTACTCTTCCTCTTGCTCCAATACTAAAGAATAATAGCAATAGAAATGCAATAAATGTCATAACTAAGTGGTAAATTGTTTGTGTAAGAGGATAAGCCGGATTTTTTGGATCAGCTATAATAGTATCGATAATAAGACCAACAGTTACTCCGTTAAAGATTGCATTAATTAATGGAATAAATTTGTATGTTTTTCGAAAAACTGATGATTGTGCGAAAATCTGGGAAACAAAGATAACTAGGAAAATATTACTTATTGCTGATAAAGCGTATCCAATATTGAAACCATACCTCACATATTGGAGACTTCCTTCTAATATTGGTTGTTTCAAATAATGAATTAGGGATCCAACAAAAACTGAAATTGCCCCTAAATCCCAGAAAGTGAATGTCACAGCAAGTGTAATTGCAGCAAGTCTTCTTCGTTCGAAATATCTGATATACAAGAAAATTACAACAATTGTGACTGCTAGAGCAACTAAACCAACTGTTATTAAAGCTCCTAAACTTACATCACTAGGTAAATCTGCCATTTGAATCAGTTCCTCCAAATCACCAAAGAGCGTCCTTCATTTTATCAATAGGTGATTCTTCCTTAAGATACCAATCAACTATCTCATCCAAAGTTTTCTTGTACTCAGAATAGTCTTTGTCTACATTCATAGGGTCATAAATTTTGTTAATTCCATTGGCTATTTCTTTTGCAACATCTTCCCATTCTTTAATTGCTCGTTTATCTAAGGATTCACTAAAAACTAAAACTACAGAAATGTCTTGAATAGCAAAGATAATTGCTGTTAAGCCAGAAGTTAGATCAAGGTTGAAGACACCTTTTTCTAATTTAATCGCTATTTCCCGTATTTTTGTAAGCGAATTACTGAAATCTTCCGAATCAGGATTAACTTCACCAAAAGTAGAAGTAATGATTGCTTCGTTCGCTTCTTTTGAAAAAATTATAGCATTTTCAATCATTGCTAACTCTTCTCCTGATCAATAATCACATAAAAAATATGCTTTTATTAATCAACAATTCTTTAAAGTATAGTTTCATAAAGAGTATTAGCTAAATAAGTTTCTCCGTTATAGCAAAAGGTGAAATGTTTATACTGTAGATAATTTCTGAATTTAGAATAAACAGAAACCATAAACAGAGTTGATAAAAAATTGACTAAAAAAATATCTTATTCAGCTCCTGGAAGGGTGTGTCTTTATGGTGAACATCAAGATTATCTTAAATTAACGGTTATACCTGCTGCAATTGATTTGCGTACAACTATTTCTGTGGAAAGAAATAACTTAAATGAAATAAATATCGAGTCGCAAGACTTGAAGAAAACTGATGTTTTTGAAGTTAATAATAGTATTACATTAGCAAAGAATGAATTTGATTATTTTCGAGCAATCATTTTGGTTTTATACAAGGAGGGTCTAGTAAAGAAAATTCCCGGATTCAATGTGACTGTCTCAAGTCAAGTACCTATAGGTTCAGGTCTTTCTTCTTCAGCAGCGATTCTAGTGTCTTGGCTAACGGCTCTGAATGATCAACTAAATTTAGAATTAAGTAGAACTGAAATTGCAAATCTATGCTTTATTGCAGAAAATAAAATCTTGGGAGTTAATTGCGGGATAATGGATCAATATTCATCATCCTTAGGTGGGATATTTTCCTTGGATTGTGATGGGCCACCACACAAAATACAACGTTTTACAACAAAATTAGATGGTTTGGTTATCGGTGATAGTTGTGTTAGACGATCAGCAAATGAACCATTAACACTTTTGAAGAGTCAAATAATAAATGGTTTTGAGAAAATCAAAGAGCAAGGTGACTTCAATTTGAAGACTTTGGCTTCAAATACTCTCACCGAATTTCGGGATATTATTACTGAAGAAGAATATAGAAGATTGCTTGGAGTAATTACTATCAGAAATATTACAGAAAGATCAAGCAAAGAACTATCAAAATCAGAAAATCAAGATATTAAATGTCTGGGCACATTACTAACGAAACAACAAACAATGCTTAGAGACTATTTAGGAGTCTCAATACCGGAACTTGATAACTTAGTGGACATTTCTCTAAAATCAGGGGCTCTCGGAGCAAAACTCACAGGAGCTGGTTTAGGTGGCTGTATAATTGCATTAGCTCCAGGAAAAGAGGAAGAAGTTGCTGCTGCTATAAATAACGCTGGTGGCAAAGCAACTATTTGTAAGATAGATTTTGAAGGGGCGAAAAAAGAATAGAAAATTCCCAACCTTAGGTAGTACGACCGACTAACCGAGGATTGATTTTCCCTTCGAGAATGAGATATTCAATTTCTCTTTGAATTGTCTCAGGTGGGAATTTTAGTTGTTGTGAAATTTTGTTTATGTCAATATTTCCAATTTCTTGGAATCCGAGCGCAAGATCTTTGACTTCATTTCTAAGCTGTAGATAGGAATAGATTATAGAATAATCCTCATTAAGAGCTGCTTGGAATTTCTGTGGAAGATATTCTATCAGGATAACACTCATGGCTTCATCTAAAGTTAATGCTGTGTTCTGAGCAACTTCTGTGATTACTGCTTTTCCTTTGTCTGCTAACTCCTTATCTAAGGTATTGATTGTTCCTTCTAATTGCTTACCTGAAACAAAAAGACCGATTGGGAAATACTTGCCTTCGATTTCTTTTCTACCATAGAGATCTTGAATTAATACATTAACTAGATCTGAAATGGGTTGATCTCGCATGTAATCATGAATACTTAATTTTCCAGTTTCTCTGATGTCTTCTTTGATTTGTTCTTTGTAAATTTCAAAGTATTCCTGAACACATCGCTCAAATAACACATTTACTTCGCGAGCCAAATCTAATGCTTCTGTAATATGACCTCTTAGTAATTCATCAATAGAACTTGTTATGGCTTGATATCTTTTATTCTTCAAAATCTTTTGATCTTTTATTTTGTCAAATAATTGTTGGATAGCATTAAAGTCCCAAATTCGTAATTTCTTAGTAATTGAACGAATTAACATATCAAGGAAGAGCTCAACGATTTTCGCATCGTTTGTTGCTGAAATGTATTGAAACATGTGAGTATCATAAACTTTGGTTTCTTCTATGAAATTGCCTGTTCTGTCATAGATTTTTGATGCAGCGAATATGTAAGGAATAGAATCATAAATAACATCTTTCTTTCCTGATTTAATCATCTTGTCAACTAGGTCAATTGCACTTCTTGCAATTGCTTCTGCATCTTTGACATTATCTCGATTTGCAAATACCATTCCAGGAATCTCAAAAGATAGGTAACCATCTTCTCTTGGAGCTGTTCTATGCAAATCTTGTATTGTTTTAGCTATTAACTGGATACTTTTCTCATCACGAGATAGCTCATAGTTTTCAAGTGCTGCAGAATAATAATAGAGTCCTTCTTTGAAGTTCTTATCTCTAAGACGAAGATCACCAATTGTTGCAGATGCAATAGCTGTATCAGCAATTAATCTCTCATCATCTAATAAGGCAAATACTCTTCCTGCAGTTTTAAGTAGACTAATGGATTCCATTAACCGTTTTCTTTCAGCAGCTTCCTTCCCATATTCCAAACACTTAGTTCCTAGTTCAACAACTCTCGATCTTTGACCAAGACCTACAAGAGCAATTGCTAGAATTTCATAGAGAACATCAATACCTTTTACTTTGCGTTTAAATACGGTTTCAATTAATTCATATGTCTTATCAATTACAGCCATGCCAAGCTCTACTTCTTGAGTTATTACCGCAAGTTGTAAAGATTGATCGATGATTTTGATAGATTGATCAAATAAAATTGATTTAGCAATCATTTCATCTGCAGACTTAAACCATTCATAAATCATATTTGATAAACTAATATTGCCAAGAATAGCTAATGAATAGTTAGCATTCAAAATGGATTGCAGGAGTCGAATTATGTTTTGTCTAGCAAAAATTAGAAGTTCATAATTCTCTTGTTCTAATGCTTGCTGATTCAAATGGATAAGTGGGATGATGGTTACAGGATACAGTTCTTGATGAGTTAGTGAGGTTGCTAAATCAGATAACATAGTCAGTATTTTAATTCCATAAGTATGTGTTGTGGGATCTAAACTTAACTCTCGACCAGTATGAGTCATTATCCCCATAAATTTCCTAATCTCTTTTAACTCATTAACTTCAATATAAATGTTCAATGCTTGATTGACGGTTGTTTCAAGATACTTGTATTGTTTTTTCTCTATCAAATAACTTACATGGGATAAGTATGCGTTTCCAATTTCAATTTGTAATTTTGTATTGTTTGCACTATCTGCTGCTCTTAAAGCAGGTTCGAATATTCGTCGAACCATTTGAGGATCTTTTGTTCTCAGTAATTTCTTTCCATAATCAAGGAGTAATTTGGTGAGTTGTTCCAAATCTTTTGCTGCTTGAATTTGAGAGAAGAATTTGCTGGTGGAATCAACAAATTGACCAATTAAAACCATTCTATCTTCTTCATTCTCAAAGATTTTCTCATATGCAGGACTGAGTACTTGAGATATAGCTTCAAGGTAATTTGAAGTAGCTCGACTTGCTTTCTCTGGTTTCTTCTCAAATTCGGAAATTAAATCTGCACCTGCATTCATAAATTGAATGCCTAATAATGGGTCTCCTTCTTTCACTAGTTTTAGACCGAAATCAATACATCGGTTCCCAACTTTTGGTAGATAATCATTAAGTCCTGCTTGTGAAGCTAATTCCATTGCTTTGGAGAAGTAAAGTGCTGCAAAATCGTTGTTTCTTTCATTAAGCATTTTTCCACCAAGATTAATGAATATTTCAGAGATTACCATGATTCGTTCTGGTTGACCTAAAGAAATAAAGAGTTCACCGGAAAGTTCCACAAGTGGGACTCCAACTATAATGTTAGAATTATCGATTTGCTTTCTTCCTTCAGTGATTAAGTTATTAGTGATATCACTTGCTTCTTTCCCCAGACCACCACGAGCAAGTAATTGAATTCCATTTCTAAAAGCTTCAACCGCAGCATTCATTTCATTTCGTTTAATGAGAGTCTCTCCAAGATCAATGCTAATTTGCCCTATTCCAACTAAATCATTTATTGTTCGCAAAATTCCGATGCCTGAAGCAAACATAATATGAGAAGCTTCTAGTTTACCTTCATCTCGTAGGATAATTCCTTGATTTCTACAAACGGTAGCAAGATGTTTAGTTGCTGCTTCATCAGTTATCTGAATAGTTTTCTCCATTCCTTTATCGATTAATCTGCTTCCTTCAACATTCTTTCCGTAAGAAATTAGTAATGCTGCACCTACAAAACAACGCTCAACACCACTTGTAATGTCTCCTTTAGAGAACAAAGTGTCGATAGAAGTGTTAATGATATGATATCCTTCTTTGTCCTTTCCAATTTCAATGAAGTTTTTAGCGTTCCCGAACATCTTATCTGTTGCTAGCATTAACTCATTTCCAGCTATCAATGCTTCAAATGCAATAGGTAGATATCTAAAGGAAGTATCAAAATCCATGTTCTTCTGTAAATCATAAGCTATATCAAAAATAGCATTACCAAGGTTAATTAAACGATTAGGTTTTCCAGTTCGGTTAAAATGACCAAAACTCTCTTTGAAGAGATCAATTGATTTCTCATAATTCTTAATTTCATAGAAAGTTTGCCCTTCAATAATGCATAGTCTACCGGTGAATTCCTCCCCGACAATTGCTCCAATTGTTAACGCCACTTCCCACAAGCGCAAACCAGCTTCGGGATTATTGTTTTTCATATTGGCTGTTCCAAAAGCCATCACCTTAAGAGCTGTTTCCTCAACTTCTTTCATTCGACCATTCAATTCGAGGATTTTTGCAATTTTTCCATAACAAAGTATCGCATTTTCGATGCTGTTTCTAGCCATTAATACATTTACAAGTTCTTCTAGAAATTGGATTGCTTCATCAACAATTTGAACTTCAGTTAGAATTTCAGCCCCACGTATTCCCCAAGACACAGCCACTTCATTGTTTTCCAGTTTTAGAAATTCTTCGCAAGTTCGAATACAGATAGCAGCAGCTTCTTCATACTTGTTGATTTTTTGTAAAATGCTAATTGACAAATTCAGATATTTTGTTGCTCCTACAAGATCCTCTTTTGATATTAGATCTGTGGAGAAATTAGTCACTTCTGTAGCAAGTTCACTTATACGTTTATTGTTCTTGAGATCGATATATGCTTCAAAGGTTTTCTTTAGACTTTCATGTGCAGCATTATGAAGGTGTTCTTTAGAATAAGTAGTCCATTCTCTGTATTTTACTTCACTATTAAATTCTAAATCACCAATTTGTCTTGAAAAATCTTCTCCTACTGCAAAGAATGATTGACTTATCTTTTCACGATCATCTTCGCCTTCTTTTGTTGAAGTAATCTTTCCAATAGCAATTTCAATAGAAATATCTGTTATGATATTGATTATTTTCTTTAATTCATTAGGTTTCTTAAGTGTTAAGAGAATATCTCCTGCTACTTTCATTTCTCGTAAACCGTGTTCAAGGTCATTTGCAGAAATGAAATGCTTGCTTAATGTAACATGAAGTTCAGCTGCAGAGCTCTTATCATTTAACTCTAGATAAAATGCAACTGCTTTATTTAACAAATCAATTCCAAGATGAGGAACACTACTGTCTAAAAATCGTTCTCCTTCAATCCTAGCTGTTTGAGCTGCTTGTATTTTCTGATCGGCTTTGTTTAGTGCTTCAAGACCTAAAATTATGAAATTATTTGATTCTTCGAAAAGTTTTTTCTGAAAAATCTCTCTTCCTCGTTCAATTATTTCTGCCCCTAAAGCAATTGCGGATTTAGGAGATGATTCCAAATAATAATTGATTGCTTGTTGATAATATTTAATTGATAAAACAAATTCATTTTTGTCTACAAATAACTTTGCAATTGAACTAGCACGATTTGCAGCTGCTTCTTTGCTTACAGCAAGCTCAATTCTAATAGTTGTTTCAAATCCTTTTTCCGCGATTTCAATAGCCCCTGCCTCTATCTGATTGGAATATGTTTCAAAACAATGTTCTGCAACTGAGTGGAAAATACTCGTTTCAACTTTCATATCACTGTCAACAGATGCTAATAAATAGTAATGAATTGCTTTGTCATCATTGCCGTTCTCAGAGTGATAACGACTAAGAGCAGATAGTACTCTAGCTGCTTCTTCAGGCTGATTTGCTTTAATGAATTCCTCTGCTCCTTGTTCAAACAATGGATCAGCGTATTCTGTTATATTTTTCCTTAGAAAGTCCGTGGCAAATCCTACCAGTACTTTTGCGGCACGCTCATTTTCTCCTGCTTCTGCAAGAACTTTTCCGCTTCCTCTTGCAGACTCCATTGTCACTTCATTAAGTTCTTCAGTATCGAATTTTCGCACATTACTAATGTGTTCTTCAATAGTTTCAACAACTGCATTAATATCGCGTTTGATTAGTGATCGCGCAAGAATTTCATTAAATTCACACGCAGCTTTCCAAAGCTCTCGAGCATTAATAATATCTCCAGACTTTATACATTGGTCTGTATATTTTGTTGCAATTTCTACTAGTGGTTTGAATTTTTGCTCATGAAGGTTTTCTGGTATTGTTTCTGCAGCGAGTTTTAATCGATCCAATCCAATATCTAAATGTCCTTCTTGCATTAATCGTTCTGCTAACTTAAAGTAGACCTCTGATGCTTCTTCTTCTTTTCCGGTTTTAAGATAGAAATTAGCTGCTTTGCTTGCTAGATCGATTCCTGTTTGAAGCTGTCTTACTTCAAACATTGATTGCCATGCTGCGTCAAATGTGTCAGCTGCTAAATCAATTTGATCAAAGGCAATAAAGAATTCTGTAACCAACCGATAAAACAATTCAGCATAATGGAAATCATTCTTACTGAATCTTTCTTGTGCAAGTTGCCGAATCATACTTGGAGCATCTGATCTCATATCGCTTTCAGGGAGATCTTTTAATGGGTCAATCATCATCCGCAATGATTCATATGCTAATTGAAACTTGTTATACTTTAAGAGTAATTCAGCTTGTTTTTTATAAATGTCAACTTCAAACTCTCTATCCACATTTCGACCTAATTCAATTGCAATTCTGAAGTAATCTCTTCCAATTGGGTACCTTTCATCAGTATACAATTGCAATCCAATTGAGGTAACATTTGATCCAAAATCTAAAGATTCACTAGCAATACCAACTTCTACGTAGTAATCCTTTGCAGCTTCATAATATGGAATTGCTACGTCGCTTAATCCCTTTTCGAAAAGCGCTAAACCAATTAACGAGAGTTCTTTCGCTAGAATTAAAATTGCAGGTTTTGCTTTTCGATTAACACATATATCTTTAGCGTGACCTAATATTCTGGTTGCAATATTATTTTCAAATTGCACATTCTCTACTTTAGAGATTTTTTGTTCAGGAGATAAGATTTCTGAAATTTTAAATTCAACGAATGTTACATAGGAATGCATCAACTGCTCTGTTACCGCAAGGATTTTTGTTTCATCTGCTTTTAAACCTAAAACAAAATTTACTGCTTGATCCAAGTATTTTTCCGCTAATTCTTCATTACGATTTTCCATGTGTTTGTCGAAAATCTTGATGTAAATATCAACTGCTTTTTCTTCGTGTTTCGCTTTCTCATATAATTTTATTGCTTTCTTAATTGTTTCTTGACCTTGCTTTTCATCTTCTTCTCTCAATCTTGCTTTTGCTAAAGCCTTAGCAGCTAAGTTTGCATAATCATTTGCTGCCGCGAGAGTGATATTTGTAGTGTCTCTTTTCACTTTATCATACAATCGGAGTTGGATTTCTGAAAGTTGAGCTGCTTTCTCAAATTGCTCATCATTCTTCCTATACAGCTCTTTTACATTAGCAAGAAAAGCATCAATTACCCCATAAAAATTGTCTGCATCTTTTACTTTTAATTTATCGAGTTCTCGAAGAAGCCCTTCGGTGGTAAGAAAAATAAGTCTTCTATCATTTGTTTCAGCGATACTCGAGGTAATTTCTAATAATAATCGACAAGCTTCTTCATCATTTCCTTTAGACTTTAATTCATTGATAAGTTTAAAAAACTCATCAATTGCTGCTCTAAAAGTACCTGGTTTGAGAAGCTGTCTTGCTTTTTCGATATTTTCAAACATCCTAATCCACACACGAAGTTATAAGTTAATGATTTTGTTTAAATCATATGATTATTCAAGCTTTTTTAATCTGCCTTTATACTACACTATCTCATTCAAATAAAAATTATGTTAAACAAGATGTTTCAAGATATAAATTTCTCTTATCTTGCAAATTTGTGTCAGAGAGCTAATAATTATTAATTTGAAGAGATTATTGTATAGAATTGATTAATTGGAGATTAATTTAATGGACTTATCTGTAGCCTTTCATGGAGCTATTGGTCAAACAACAGGGTCAGCACATATTATCCAAGCTGGAAATAAACGAATTCTCTTAGATTGTGGTATGATCCAAGGATTACCTTATCACTATAATCGAAAGTTTACCTTTGATCCAAAAAACATTGATCACATAGTTCTATCACATGGTCATATTGACCATTCGGGTCGAATACCCTTGCTCTATCACCAAGGATATCAGGGTTCTGTATATTGCACACCTGCTACCAAAGATCTGCTAAAAATTCTACTTTTAGATGCAGTGAAAATCGCGAAAGAAGAAGCTAGGAAAGCAAGTAAACAAAAACAAAGAGGATTTATCGAACCCTTGTATGATGAAGAAGATGTTTACGAAACACTAAAACATATTATCACTGTTCCTTATCATAAAAATAAAACCATAGAAAAAAACATCTCGTTCAAGTACTTAGATGCTGGGCATATATTGGGCTCTGCACAACCAGTATTGGACTTTGATGGAACAAAAATTGCATTTACTGGCGATTTAGGTCAAAACGATATTCCTCTCATAAAGAATCCTGATCCAATCGAAGAAACACATTATCTCATAACAGAATCCACTTATGGAAACAGAATTCATCCACCAACAAGTAAGGCTCGTGATATGTTAATTGATTATGTAAAACATGTTTCGCAAGAAGGTGGAAAACTAATCGTCCCTTCATTTGCAATAGGAAGAACTCAAATCCTAATCTACTTTCTGAATGATATTTTCGAAAAAGGGATTGTCGATAAAACCCCTGTTTACATAGATTCTCCAATGGCAATTGATGCTACAAAAATTTATCTGAACCATCCTGAATGCTTTGATAAAGAAACAATGAAGCTCCTAAAATCGGGAGATAATCCATTAATGTTCCCTGAATTGAGATTTTCTAAAAGCGGTCGAGAGTCTCGAGATATATTGTCTGGTTGGGAAACATGCGTTGTGTTTGCAGGTTCAGGAATGTGTAACGGAGGAAGAATCCTCAGTCACTTAATTAATGAATTACCAATGAAAAAATCTGTTATACTCTTTGTGGGGTACCAAGCAAAAAAAACTCTGGGACGAAAGATAGTGGAAGGAGCAAAAGAAGTAGAAATCTACAACAAAAAAATACCAGTGAAAGCCAAAGTAAAAATGATTCGTGGATTCAGTGCTCACGCAGATAGAATTGAGTTAAAAGCTCATATTGAGCGAATAAAGAAGAAACCTCTGAAAACATTTGTGGTTCATGGAGACGCTGAACAATCATTAACATTCGCAGCTGAGCTTCGAAATATCCTAAAAATTTGGGCTCGAGTGCCAGAATATCGTCAAGAATACAAACTACGTTCAGTTGGTTAACACAGAAAATTTCGCGGGATATCAGCTTATTTGTGTGAAAACTTTAGCATAAGGATAACCAAAAACATCTGCAACGATGGTCATGTTTAGACTTGTTAGAATATCTTCTACTATGTACAGCTCATAATTCCGCACCACAACATACGTTCCTTTTTGCGTGTACAGATATCTGAAATAACTTGAATTGTAAGTCGGATTTTGTGGAAACATAAAGTAACTAATTCTTTCAAAGTAACAAGTTACATCTACATTGAGATAAGCATAGCCACCTGTATACCATACCCCTTCAAACACAATGACTGTTTCAACGTCCTCTTGTTGTCCTACCCAATACATTGCATTACAAATACCAGAATTCCATTTCCACATAAATTTAAAATTATAATTTGCAAGGAAAAGAGAGGTCGATCCTAAAAAGACAAGAATAAAACTCAGAAGAATGTGCTGATTTCTCTTAGAGCGTAAAACGGTAACAACTCGTTCGATTCCTGCAGCAACCATTATCATGCATAATGGAAGAATTGTCATGATAAATCGGAATTCTTTATGAGCGAGAGAAGAAAAAATGATTAGCCAAAAAATAATAATACTCAAGACCATGATTTTCGATTTTACTCTTTTCTTGTAACTAAATCCGAAAATAAAGAACATTATGAGTAATGGGGCAAAATATGATGCAAAATCTGTGAAAACTCCCGTAAAATAAGTATACCATGGACTCGAACCATGAATAGCACTTAAGCCTTCGACTATATTATACCTGAAGAAATTAATTGGTGAATGGAGAAATCCTCCCCAAGTAAAGAGATCAAGTAATCCTTGAACAATAACCATGAAGAAAGCTCCAATACAGAACCACGCGCTAACTTCCAGTTGTTTCAATGCGTTAGGTGGTCGTTTCATTTTCTGTATTTCTCCAATAGAGCTTACTGGTTCTTTTTTGAAGAAACTAATTGTTTTAATTCCTAGATTTCTCATTCCTTTTCCAATATTCTTTGCATATGGTTTCAGCAAGATAAAAAGAAGGATGGGAATCCCCATTAGGGCCGATGGAAAACGAAGCATAAAAGCTACACCAATGGAAAGACCAGAGATCAAAGCATAAAGAAATCGTTTGTTAAATGAATACTTAGCTTTTATTGATTTATAAGCTAGAAATAGACTAAGGAAAACGAAATCAGTAGATATAGAATCCGTCATGGTCCTACTTGACCAAAAGGGAAAGAACCACCAAAAACCACACAAGAAAGCACTTAGTAAACCTATTCTTTTGTTAAAGATTTCCTTGCCAAAATAATAAGCAACTAAAACAGTTACAATTGAGAAAGTCGAGAGGAATAATCTAGCAACAAATACTAAACTTAACGGATCTGTTATGCCAAAAAGCATCGCAAATCTATAGACTCCAACAAGAATAAAAACAAAAAACCATGATCGAGCTCCTCCATATGCTTTATTTAAATCATACTCCCAAGGAATTGTTTGTCCTGTTCCATATTCGCCAAATAATCTGAAATGAACCATTTCAATAGCCTGAAAAACTTCATCTGGATGAACGAATCCTTGCGATTCTCCAGCAGCAATGACTCGCACAATTAGAGAACCGAAAATAATTGCTACTAAAGGTAAAGAGCTAAATATTTTCTTGAAAATTTCTTTACTGAGTAATTTGTTGAAAGGTCGCAATAATTGCGAACTAAAGGAATCCTCAGAAAGGGCTTCAATGTTCGAGACTTCTATAGGTGTAATCTGTTTCCCTTTCAAGAGATTTTTCTCCTTTTGTTTATACTAGAAGATTAAAATAGACAACATACAAAAAGTATTCTATCCGAAAGATTCTAACATTCGAAGGTAATATAAATAATATAATAGTATCTATGTGAAAGAGGTCTTAGATTTGAGTGGCTTTATACATCAACTGGAATTTAAAGTTCTAATAGACTCAGAAGTTGTAGATTTTACCTTTAAAGTACCAAGGGGTACCTTATTGATACAAATTCTAGATGAATTAAGAACAACTTTGAGCATTCATCCACGAACTATTGCAGTAGTAAACCATGCGGGAGAAATCGTTGTAATAGACAATCAATATTCTACCATTGATTTCTTGATACAAAAATATGGTTCACAATACTATGCAGGCGAATCAAGTATAGTCACTTTTCATCATGGAACTTATATTATAGATCTCGATATCCCTGAAGCCATACCTTTTGCAGCTGCATATAGAACTGCCTGTAAAAGTTTCTCAGTAACAATACGAGACGTATCTATTGAACGACAAGATGGGCAAGTAATCGATTATGAAGTTTTTAGTATGCCCACTGCTTTTGTTTTGAATTCTTGGGGAAATTTCTATCGAATCGTAGACAAAGATCTAGGCGATCCACTTGTGGAACCAGTGAAAACTTTAGAAGATGGCCCAACAATAACTGATGCTCCCCCTGAACCTATGGTTTATCCGCCACAGTTGGATGAAGCAGAAATCATAGATATGACCAAGAAACTGATAGAAACAAGTCAGAAAGAAAAATCAGAAGTTGACCAAATTACCGATCATTATGTTGAAAGAGCATTCCCAGATGAAGAAGAATCACCAATTATGGAGGACTCTGATAGCGATATCATAGAAACTGAAACAAGTAGTGATATCGAAACGGAATCATTTCTAACCCAACCGATTGAAGATAAACCTAAAGAGGATTCAACATATCCTTGGCAAAAACCTCAAGAAGTTGTAGAAGAAGAACCTGATGAAGAAATTATTCCGGTTGATTCCATAGAATCACTAATGGATGAAGTATCTATAAAAGATGAAATTGATGAGTATGAAGTTGAGGAAGAAGCTCTTGAAACCACTGGGGATGTGGAACCTTTAGTAGATACTAGTGAAAGCGATGCATCCATAGAACAAGCTGTTGTAGAAGAAGTATTCAAAGATATCTTTGCAACTGAAAAACAAGAACAAATATTAAGAGAAGGATCCCTCGAAGAAGTTGAACTCGATGAGGAGGTTTCTGATGAAGGAACTATTGAAAGAGAATTCTCGGATATTGTAGATGATGTTTTTGATGAAGAGGAAGAAGACGAGGAATTAATTTCATATGATTTACCAATAGTTGAAGAAGAGGACGAAGCATTTGGAGAGGAGCAAATAAGTGACTTACCTTTTGTAGATGAAGACGAAGTAATAGAACCAATGATTACAGATGAACTAGAGCAGGTAATTGAAGACACAACACTTCATGAGGAGGTTGTCGAAGAATCATCTCTTATTGAACGACCTATAACAGAATCTTTGAGTGATTTAACACCTGAAAGAGATGAAATGTTTTCACTTGAAGAACGACTTGAAGTAAGGAAGAAAGAATTGGTAAGTTTAGAAAAAGCTTTGAAAGCAGAAGAAAAAGCAGTAGAGAAAGTATCCCAACGAGCTGTTGGAGTTGATTATTACAAAAGAATGTATCCGCAAAAAGTATTTCCTTTAACTGTTAGAATCCCACCAGCTGAAAATGGTGAATCAAGTAATTTGAAAGAAGTCAAGCTTTTGCCAGTTTTCCCTGGTTGCCATGTGACACCACAAGAAGAAGTAGTAGATTTAAGCAGTGAAAAAATGACTATTGTAGAATTCAGTGTTACTCCTCTTGCTAGAAAAGGGAAAATAACAGGACGACTAAATCTTTGGTTCAATAAAAGAAATATATTCAAGATTAACGCTCCTGTGAAAGTTGCGAATAGCTTTTGGCCAAAATTCACTGGTGTACTTGCTGTTTTATTTGCAATATTTCCACTAGTCGATATCTTTACATCTCTAAATACAATAATAGCTAGTAGAGTAGGATTAGCAAACAATTACATATTAGGCACAGAAATTGGAATTATTGGATTACTTCTAATACTTACAGTGATCTTAATTGTAGCCCAACGACCTTTGAAAGCATCTCTCAATAGAAAATTCTACCCATTTGATGTAGAAGAAAAGCAATGAGTTAATTTTAACTCATTTAATTTTATTCTTAATGTTCTAGAAAGATTTTAATATAATCTTTATAACATCACTGAATAAGGTGAAAATACCTATGAAAGATTTCACAGCATTCCTTGGACCAAAGGGATTTCTAGCATTTGGAATTATATTCCTCATCTTAGGTTTACTAGCACTTGTATGGTTGATAATTTATCAAGAAGCAGATCCTGACAGATCCTTTAGAGGATCAATTGCACGAGCAGTTGCAGCTTCAATGTTTATCGGAATGTCTGTTTTCATGTTTCTAGTAAATAGCGGATTCATAGTCTAGTGCTATGAATCAAAATTTCATCTTATTTTCTTTATTTAGTTTTAAATATTCGAACAGAAACAATCATCTCGAGTTTTTACGTGTAAAGTCTCAAACTGCATGGTACCTATGTCACAAAAATGCAATTTGTTAAGTAGTAAAAGGTCCTCATTTAGCATAATTCTAGTTGCTTCGGAAACCTGGATACTACCAATAATATTGATTATAGATGGATGAATGCCAACTTCCAATGAAGTAGGGAGTTTTGAATCATCAGCTTGACTGAAAATACATTCCACACAAGTGCTACCTCTCTTTACAGTTATAGCATTTCCAGACATTCCACTAACTGCACCAAATAGATAAGGAATATCCACCTCCAAACAGGCTTTATTTAGTGCAAAACGTGGAGCGAATCTATCTACAGCATCTACGACAAAATCAACGGAATCTGTTGCAATGTGTACGTTTTTCTTTGTTATACTTTCAGAAATGACATCGATTTCTACTTCTGGATTCAATTCTTCCAAGAATTTTTTCGCAACTAAAGTTTTTGATTTTCCAATATCTTCATCTCTATACATAGTTTGTCGTTGAAGATTCGAGAGCTCAACAACGTCTTGATCAATTATTCGCAAGTACTTTACTCCCAACGCAACAAGTTGTGGAGCAGTTACAGAACCTAATCCTCCAGCACCAACAATAGTTACTTTGGCTTTTCTAATTTTATCTACACCAGCTGCCCCTATTGAAGGTATAGCAGCAAAACGGGAATAACGACTATTTAGAAACCTATCTTTTTCCAATCTATTTTACACCTTCTAGTAGATATTTTGCCATGTTTCTAACATCATTATTTTTGTAATCATCAACTTCTTCTGAGAAATTCTTAGTAAATTCAGTAAAAAGTTCTTTCGGGTACCCACGTTGAATATAATCATTCATTTGAAGAATGGTTTCCAATCGATCTGCTTCCATTATAATTCTTGCTTCTTTCGTTGTTTTTTGTTGTAATTCTTTGTAGGTTTCAAGTAAGTAATTACCAATTTTTTCTGGAAGATCTGAGAGAAGTTGTTTTATTCCTGCTGTATCTAAATCAGTTTTAAACTCATCATATTTCTTCGGTGAGAACTTTCGTATTCTTCTATCTAAATCCTGTGAAACACTTTCAGGTAAATCATGAAGTATAGCCATTACAAGAATTTTTTCAATGTTAATTTCGTTTCCTGCTTCTTTTTCATTCAAAGCTAGAACTAAGGAAAGAAGAGTTATCATATAGCTGTGATCAGCAACACTCTCTGTATCACTCTTAGAGACTCCAGAATATATCCAACCACTTCTAACCATTTTTTTTAGGCGAAGTGCTTCCTGAAGAAATGATAGAATTGTTTCAACCAATTTTAAGACCTCGAAAATAATCTGATTATACCATCTTGTAATAATACCATAAGTTTGATAACTAAATAATTATCGTTAAAAGAAATGACCTAATTCTATGAAGAAAAATGAAAGAGTTGGAGAAAATCCAACTATGTATAGAAAGTGCTTTTGCTTTTTTTTCTGGGAGGTTGTTGGGCGTTCATATCTTGGGTTTGCAGTGCAAGCTCTGAGAGCTTTTTCTTAATTGATTCTGATTGTTCCTTGAGAGTCTCTATATTGATATCTGTTTCTTTGTATGTATTGACAGTTTTAATAAGAGCTGCAGCCCCGCCTGGGTCAGGTAAATCGGGTCGGGTTCCAACTAAAAATGCATACCCATCAACAGAACTGATCATTGTTTTATTCAACATTGCCCCAGAGAATCCTCCAATAAATCCACTTCTTAGTGGTGGAATGTCGAGTTTTTCTGCTTTCTCTTTTATCTCTGGTTCAGCAACCATATAGACTTTTGTTTCATCTTTCGGATCCAAAAAAGGAAATCCATCTAATACAATAATTTCTTTTGCTCCATGCTTTTCGGCCCATTCTATTACTGCTTTTGCCATATGATATGCACCAGCTGGTGATACCGCACTTTCGCCAATAAATACTGCAATTTCTGAATCTTTTCTACCCATTATTCTGTAAGGATGACGTAAGTAACCATCTAAGAAAACTGCTACGGATGGAATAACGGATCCCTCAATGAAACCAATTGTCTCAAGTTTTAATTTCTCACTTATGTGTTGTGCTGCAATAGCTCCTGCGAGACCCATGCCAGGAAAGCCAACAATAATTGTTTTAACAGTGATATCTGTTAAACAAATACACTTAGCGAATTGAGAACCTTCCATTTCTTCAATCATTGATTTGTCATAACTCAATTAATCGTACTCCTATTTTTTCTCATTAATAACAAAGGCATTTCAAAAGTTCTTATATCTTACGTATAATATAGTATATAAAATATTAAATGACTAACAATTTTGTTGGAGAAATATACAAGAAAAACTATATTTTGTAAAGTGGAGGAAAAACAGAGAAATGTCGGAGGATGATTATTACCCCCGACTTCAATGGGTTGAAATTTTATTTGTGCTTTTTAACAGATTCAATCATCATTGTTATGTGTTTGTGGGTTGTACCACAACAGCCACCTAAGACTTCTACACCAATTTTTCGCATTTCCAACATATCTTTTGCAAATCTTTCAGGATTTATTGGGTACAGATTTTTTCCTGCAACGGTTAAAGGAGAACCTGCTGTTGGTTGAACGATAATGGGTTTGGTTGCTACATTTTTTAACTCCTTAGCTAAAGCCAACATCTCGAAACTACCTAAAGTACAACCACAACCAACAACATCTGCTCCAGCTTTCTCAAGTTCCTTAATGCATTCTGCAACATTCTTACTATCGATTGGTGTACGGTAATCCTCAGTAACTTTGTCAAAAGTCATACCTGCAAAAATAGGTGCATCAGAATTTTCTTTTATTGCTTTAACTGCTGCAATAGCTTCTTCAAGGTAGTACATTGTTTCTATGCTGAATAAATCAACGCCACCCTTCACGAGAGCTTTCACTTGTTCATCGATTGCTTCTTGGATCATTGAAATCGTGAACTCGCCACCATCTCTTTCTAATAATACTGCACTAGGACCAATATTACCAGCGACATAGCCATTTTTCGGGCAAATATTATTTGCTAACTCAACTTGTCGTAGATTAATAATCTCAATTTTGTTCTCAAGTTTAGTTCCCAATCCAATTCGATTTGCTCCATAGGTGTTAGTTTGAATAACATCTGATCCAGCATCAAAATATGCTTTATGAATTTCTGTAATTATCTCTGAGAAATATGGTGAGAATCTTTCTGCTGAATCACCTAGAACTATGCCTCTTTCTGTTAGTTCGGAACCCATTGCTCCATCAAAGAAAATTGCTCGTTCTTTTAATATATCTAGTATTGGTTTTTTCATACTGAATCACCAGGCAAGAATTTCATTCTTTAAAATAAATTCCCTAGTAATATTAGGATTGTATTTTAAAAAAAGTTCCCCAGAGTAATAACTCACAAAAAATCTAAAAACCGGGAGATTGAAACTTCTTATACGTGAAGATGATTATCGTGTCAAAAATATCTATTGGAATCGATATTGGCGGAACATTTACCGACATCATTATCCAGGATAAAGAATCTGGAAAAATCTATAACCAAGTCAAAGTATCAACAACTCCAAAAAAACCAGAAGATGCAATCATTATTTCTCTACAAGAACAGCTAGCAGAAGCTGACAAAGAGAATGTGCAACAACTATATCATGCAACAACAATCGCTACAAATGCTTTCCTTGGGCAAGTGAATTTAGAATTACCAAAAACCATTCTCATAACAACAAAAGGCTTCAGAGATGTCTTAGAAATTGGTAGACAAAGAAGAGCTTCATTATATGATTTCTTCTTCGAAAGACCAATCCCCATTGTCCCAAGAAAATATCGATTTGAAATAGAAGAACGAATGAATTCACAAGGAGAAATAGTCACTCCATTAAAAGAAGATAATCTACAAACAATCAGTGATTTCATTAAAACCGAAAAAATCCAGAGCATAGCAATCTCCTTCCTTCATTCTTATCGAAACGCAAAACATGAGCAAAAAATCAAAGAATACTTTGAGAAAAAACATAAGGGACTCTACTTGTCCGCTGGTTTTGAAGTTTCTCCTGAACATAGAGAATTTGAACGAACAAGTACAACCACAATTAATGCTGTCCTAATGCCCATGGTTTCGAGATATGTAAAATCATTAACGGATTCTTTCAAGAAAATTGGAATAAATGCTCCTTTATTTATCATGCAGAGTAGCGGAGGAGTAAGTAAATCTGAACAAGTACAACAATTACCAGTAAGTATAATTGAAAGTGGTCCATCGGCTGGTGTAGTTGCATCTCGTTTTATTGCTGATTTTTTGGATTTACCTAAAATAATCTCCTTTGATATGGGTGGGACTACTGCCAAAGCAGGAACAATTGTGAACAAATCCATAACACTAACCTCTGAATATGAAGTTGGGGGAGCTGTTCATAGTGGTCGAATAACAAAGGGAAGTGGTTATCCTGCAAGGTTTCCATTTATAGATTTAGCAGAGATTTCTTCTGGAGGAGGATCAATTGCTTGGGTAGACCAAGGAAATGCTTTGCGAGTTGGTCCAATAAGTGCTGGTGCAGATCCTGGTCCTGCATGTTACGGTCTGAAAGGTGAAGATCCAACTATTACAGATGCTAATCTGGTTCTCGGGCGTTTAAATCCCGAAGGATTACTAAACAAGACTTTCAAAATTTATCCAGAATTAGCGGAAAAAAGCATACAGAAGAAGATTGCAGACCCACTAAAACTAGATGTTATAGAGAGTGCATTAGGCATTGTGAAGATTGCGAACAACAATATGAGTAGAATTTTAAGAATAGTAACAGTTGAAAGAGGGTTGGATCCTCGAGAGTTTATTTTGAATGCTTTTGGAGGAGCGGGACCCTTGCATGCATGTGCTTTAGCTGAGGAACTAAAAATAAGTGAAATAATAATTCCAAACAATCCTGGTCTTTTCTCTGCAATGGGTTTACTCTTCACTGATGCAAAACATACCTATGTGAAATCCATTAGAAAGAAGCTTTTCGACATTGATTATGGAAATCTAGAACAAGCATATCAAGCACTAGAAACACAAGGGTCAGCTGTTTTATCAGAGGAAGGATTCCAAGAGAAAAACATAGTCCATAAAAGATTTGTAGATTTACGATACGTTGGTCAAGGATTTGAGTTATTAATACCATTAGAAGGAATAGCTCTTCAGAAGAAAGATAGTAAGGATCAAATCATGAAGCGATTCAATGAAAAACATCACTCAATCTATGGTTATGTTCTCAACGATGAAGAAGTTGAAATGGTTAATATAAGGATAAACAGCCTTGGTTTGATTGAAAAACCTCGCTTAGTAGAAGTAGCTGAAGGAACATCGAAACCTAAAGCTGAAGCACAAGAAGAATCTCGAGAGGTTTATTTTGAAGAATTTAATGGGTTTAAGCTTACACCTATCTATAACAGAGAAAAACTTCAAGCAAGAAATGAGCTTGAAGGTCCAGCAATTATTGAGCAATATGATACAACAACTGTTGTTCCCCCGAATTGGAAAGCAAAAGTAGACAATTATGGGTTAATACATTTGAAGCGGATGTGAAGAAATGACAATGAACGTTGACGTAATTACTCGAGAAGTTATTCGTGGGGGATTAGAATACATTGCAGAAGAAATGGGCATTATCTTAAGAAATGCAGCTTATAGTACAAACATAAAGGAAAGAATGGATCACAGTTGTGCCTTATTTGATTACAAAGGAAGAATGCTTGCACAAGCAGAGCACATTCCTGTTCATTTAGGAGCCATGCCGATCGCAGTTAGGAGTATTGAAGAGAAATTCGCAGGGGAGATTTTTTCAGGTGATTCTTTTATATTGAATGACCCATATTTGGGTGGAACACATTTACCAGATATTACAATTATTACACCCATTTTCAGCAAAGACGAACTCGCAGGTTATTCTGTTAGTAGAGCTCATCACAATGATATTGGGGGGATGGCTCCGGGTTCTATGCCTGGAAATGCCACAGAAATATTCCAAGAAGGACTCAGAATCCCACCTGTGAAATTTGCTACAAAAGGAGCAATCAACAAAGATATCCTGGATCTCATCATGACAAATTCTCGGACACCGAAGATTAGAAAAGGAGACCTCATGGCTCAATTATCTTCTAATTGGACCGGAGAAAAAAGGCTCCAAGAATTGATAGAGCAAAAAGGAATGGATATTTACAAACTAGCTGTTGATGATATTCTCAATTATTCTGAAAAAAGATTTTTGGCGATTTTAAACGAGTTCCCGGAAAGCGAAGCAATAGGGAAGGACTACATGGATGGAGATGGGATTGACGATAAACTCGTAGAATTAGTTGTGAATGTGAAACTAACAAAAAAACATGTAACATTTGATTTTACTGGTACTGCAGAACAAGTAAAGGGAGCAATAAACTGTCCATATGCTGTAACTTTATCAGGTTCATATTATGTCTTAAGAGCAATAACTGATCCAACAATTCCAGCAAATGAAGGATTGTATAGGCACTTATCGGTTATCGTTCCTGAAGGAACCGTTCTAAATGCTCGGTCACCAGCAGCAGTTGTGGGAGGAAATGTGGAAACTTCACAAAGAATCGTTGACACTCTCTTGAAAGCATTCGCCAAGATATTGCCAGATAGAATTCCCGCAGCTTCACAAGGAACAATGAATAATCTCATTATAGGTGGAACAAACCAAGCAGGACAACCATTTACATTTTACGAGACCATAGGTGGGGGAGCAGGTGGACGTCCCACAAAGGATGGGATAGATGGAATACACTCTCATATGACAAATACAATGAATACTCCCATAGAAGAGATCGAAGTTAGATATCCTTTAATCGTTGAAAAATACGCTTTTAGAGAAGGTAGTTGTGGAAAAGGAAGATTTCGTGGGGGATTAGGAATAATACGACAATTTAGAACGAAAGTTCCTGTGGTTGTGAGTTTACTTGGAGAACGACAGAAAGTTGCTCCTTGGGGTTTGGCTGGAGGGAAGGATGGAAAAAATGGCACATATTACATAAAAACTCAAGACGGTAAAACAAAAATCTTGCCTGGTAAAACAACAACACAAATGGAATCAGAAGAAGTGATCGTAATAGAAACTCCTGGCGGTGGAGCTTGGGGTGATCTGAAAAAAAGAGATGAAAAAAGCATCCAAGAAGATAAAATGAATGAAAAAGTAACCGACTTATAAAGTCCCGGAACAATTTTTTTTAACTATAAAACGTATTATTTCATCGAAAAGTACCAAAACAGAAGATTTATTTGAGAAAAGCAGACAAATTCTGTGAGAATATTCAACTATCCTAAGTTTTGTACCTGGAGCTACTAATAGTGAAATCTAAATTAGATGAAGAGAGAGATTTCAAGACTCATCCTATATTGGAAAAAATCCTAACTTCTAGTGGGTGGTATAAAACATTAGTTGATACTATGCCAGAAGGTATTGTAGCTTCTGATATGAATTTCAATATAATTTATGTTAACCCCAAAATTTGTAAAATGCTTGGGTATACAGAAGATGAATTACTTGGGAAGAACTCCATAGACATAGTTATGGAATCAGATCGTAATCGTGTTACTCGCGAATCAGAAAAAAGATTAACAGAAAAGAAAACATCTCAATACGAAATTACTTTCAAATCAAAATTAGGTTCTAAAGTTCCAGTCTTAATTAGCGGAACACCATTATTAGGTCCTGATGGGGAATCTATTGGAACTTATGCCATCATAACTGACATTAGCGATCGTAAAATTGTCGAAAGAGAATTACGCAATAAAAATGTGGAACTACAAACCTTATACAATAATCTTCTAGAACTCTACGAACAACTAGCATCTATTATAGCAGATACAACAACAATTTACACAGAAATCTATCTTTTCACTTCTAAGGACTGTGTGTATTGTGCTCCAGCAGAGGAAGTACTACAAGAAGTTTTAGCTTCCTATGGCGGGAAAATTACTTATCGAAAAGTGGATATTGATGAGGAACCAGAGCTAGCAGAAAAATATGATATTATGTCTTTACCAACTATCGCAATTGGTGATGAACAACTAACATCCGTTCCTGATATGTATAAATTGCATTCAGCTCTTTTCAGCGCACTTGTTCCAGAAGAAAAATTCAGAAGAACAAGACAGGAATTAGATAATATTATTGAAAATTCCCCAATTGCAATTTTAACTATTAATAATAAGGGAATTCTGACAGGATTAAATCCTCTAGTTGAAATATTGACTGATAAGAAAAGAGCAGATCTCGTTGGCTCTAACTTTTTAAAAAGCACCAAGAACGATAAAGAAAAAGATGCGTTTCCAAAATCCTTGATTAGGTTATTCAATAAGGGTTTATCCGGAGAAAAAGTGGATGTTAATCGATTAAAAATAAAAAACATAAACATAAAACATCCTGAACCTTTCACAATTATAAGCTTGAAAGTCGTGCCTATGGCTAATAAAGAAGGAGAAATCACAGAGATTTTAGCATTGTGTGAAGATGTTACAATCCTTGCACTACAAGAAGAAGAACTAGCAACTTCTTATACAAAATTAGAGGAGCTCAATGAAAAACTCCTAGAATTAAACAGAGAACGCTCTAATTTCATGGAAGTAACTTCAACAGGATTACTAGACCCCTTAAGAAGCTCAAAAGAATTACTAGATCAAATACTCTCAGGACGGTTGGGTGAGCTCAATGAAGAGGTATTCGGAACTATTGAATACTTGAGAAATAATCTGGCAAACGTATCAAAAAGTATTCTTGATATATTGGATCATTCCACATTAGAAACTCAAGGATACACCTTGAAACCTAAACTATACAAAATTAGAGATATAGTTTCAGAATCTTTAACTGAAGTTGGTTCGGTAATAATAGATAAGGGATTCTTTGTTACATACGACATTCCTGATAAAATGAGTGCTTGGTGTGATAAGGAACAAGCTGTGAGAATAATAAAGAATCTCGTTCTAAATGCGATTAAATTCACAGAAAAAGATAGTAAAATTCACATCGTAGCAAAGGAACTGAAAAAAGATTTCATTGAAATTTCAGTAATCGATAATGGTATGGGAATATCCAAGAAGGACTTACAACGAATTTTTGAACAATATGTTAAGGTTGATTCAAAAAGTCTAGGATCTGGTTTAGGATTAGCTGTGGTAAAAAGCCTTGTAGAAGCTCATGGTGGTGCTATCATAGCTGAATCAGAAGGAAAAAGTAAAGGTTCCACTTTTAAATTCACTTTACCTAAAAACAAAAAGATTTTTGAGCAATTCATCAAAACTGATTAATCTATCAATTATTTCTTCGAAATAAAATGAAGAAAAAAGCAGTAAGAAAACTGCTTATTTCCGTATTAATTTTTTACTTCATCCATTGCGAAACTTTCATACCAGACCAGCGTTTGATTTCACCAGCTCTCATTGCTTTGAAATCAGGTATTAATCGAAGTAGAAGCACAAAGACACATCCAAAGCCATGAACCATGACGCCCCAATCACTCCAATAGGGATTAGGGATACCACTTGCATGTCCGAAAATGAAGAAGAACATGCCTAGAAGAGAAGCAGCTATGGTTGCACTCAATCCTCCGAGATAGCTGTATCTTATTATTATAAGGAAAATTGGTAGACTCAACCACCAAACTAAGATACCATATGGATTAAGCACTATTAAGGCTCCTGAAAAAACAGCAAAGCCTTTTCCTCCTTTGAATCCCAACCAAGGCATCCATAAATGTCCTGCAAATGCTCCGATACCTGCAAGAGCTGTGCAAAAGATTGCCATGTCATCACTTAATGCATTTATTGCTGGTAATTGGGTTAAGTAGAACCGTACAAGAAATGCTGCTAGAAATCCCTTTGACACATCAAGAGAAGCTGTAAGAATTGCCCAGAAATAGCCAGCAGTTCGGACCGTGTTACGAGTGCTAGCAGAACCAGATCCTTCTTCGCGAACATCTTTTCCTGTAACGAGTTTCACAATTAACCAAGCAAAAGGTATAGAACCCAATAGATATCCAATTATGGGTGCAACAAAATATTGGTACATTGTTATCTCCTGTTTTTAAATCATAAACTATTAACTATACAACCTTGGAATTTAAAATTTTGTTGCTAAAAGAGGCATTCCAGAGTAAATTTTAATTCTTGGCAAAAACTAAAAAAGCAATAATTCCTAACAAACCTATCAGAAAGTGAGTGAGTGAAATGTCTACACTGAAAGAAGATGTAAAAGATGTTGGTTTGGCATTGGTTTTTGACCTCATGCTGGTGTTCATTATATTATTCTGGGTTTTAGCGATTGTTCTTGCACTTCTTGAAGTGACATTATGGGTTGTATTTGGAGTTTTTCTAATTGGATGTGGCTTCTTTTTTGCAGTACTTTATTTCTCCAAGAAAACTGAAGAAAAAGAGAAATTGGAGAAAGAAGAGACAAAAGAAGAAATAAAAGAAAAAGACCAATCAGAAATAAAAGAAGAAGACCAATCAGAAATAAAAGAAGAAGATCAATCAGAAATTTTTGATTGAGTTCTTTCATTGCTATTTCATCCAATAAATTTCAATAAAAAGAGCAATTTGCCGATACCATCTGTATTTTAAAATTACTTTACAAATTGTAACTTAATTGTAAAAGTATTCATGCTATTTAGTGGAATTGGGAATAGCTGCTACAAATACAAAACAATTTCAAATTAATGGAGTAAAACAATCTAATGTTGGATCAAGATCTTGGTGACCTCGCAAGTCAAGAGGTTTTAAGAAAAGCAGTAGAGGCTTTCAACAAAATAAAAGCAAATGGCCAAGATCGAATTTTAGAACGAACAGCAGTTGTCCCGGATAAAGATATAAAAGAAATTGCCAGTAAATATGAATTACAAGAAGAAATTGCAAAAGTTATCTTTGTCCTAGAATTCGAATTTGATATTCCAAAAGAATTATCAGCTAATTACTTTAAATTCGAGACAAACCGATTAAAAGAAGCAAAATATGAATTACCTGATATTTATTCATTTATCATTCGCTTCTCTATGGAAGAAGGTTTCTGGATAAAGTATGTTTCCAATGATTTTCCAAAGAAATTACTGCAAAGGGTAACAAAACTCATAACACTAGATCGATCTCTTTTCGGTGATTTAGCAGGAGAAAAAGAAGATTCTGCTCTCTACATTATAGAGAGATCTTATATTGTATCTGAAGTAATCAAACCTTTACTATTCTCTTGGTTACAGGACCACAATAGTGCTAATTTCTGTGATGCTGCCTTGAGCATCATCTGTTATATGCAGCAAAAGGCTCGAGAGAAAGGGGAAGCGATTGCTGAGGAACTATGCAACAGATTTGAAGCGAATATGAATTCAATTGGATTTATTCTTTCAGAACTAGAAAGTAAGAGTTGGGCAAGTAAGGCTGTACAAGAATATACTCATGTTAAAAAACAAATCCAGCATTGCAAAAAAGATAGTTCACAAATGAGTTGGCGTCTTGCTTCTGAATTGATTCTTGAAAACAGACTCCTAATGGAATATGGAGCACTAGATTTGAAATCGGGCATCGATTATCCAATGAAATCTTCGACTGGTGAGAAGAGAATAGGTAGCCCAAGTAACATTGCTAAAAAAGAAGGCATAATAGATGACAAGGTCGCATTAACAATAACCAATGTTGAGGGATTATCAAAAGATAAAGTACAAACAACAATAATAGAATTGGTTCGAGAGAATTTTGATAATGCTACAAAAACACACAAGCAGAAACCCTCCTATTTCGCAAAAGAGTTCCTTGAGAGGATACTCAATGAATTTGGGATTACCCAAATGAATGTTGCCAAATTAATGAAAAAATTCGATGTTCAGCTAATGTATAGAATGTCACCAATGGGAGCAAAAGAATATCCTGGTCTCAGCGTTGATGAAAAGGTCATTAAATTGTTAGAAGAAACAATAATGGATATCTATACTACTCGAGAAGATTTAAGAAAAGAAATAGGAAAAATCATAGAAAAAGATCCTACAATTGTTGCTCGAGCTGAAAAAGCCTTAGTAAAAGAAAACGATTCGCAGAAATTAACTACTGAATTAACTTTAAGACAGAAACTAAAAGAATCAACTGAAAAAGACATGTGGATTTTAATCCGAGATGAATATCTTAAGGAGCTGTTTAGCAATCCGGAAGAACTCATTGCGGGAGCAAAATTGTTGAAGAAATTATCCTTGGAATTAGGTTTATTATTAACAGAAAGTGAATCAACCACGTTAATCATTGCAGAACTAGAGAAAATTGGTTTGAAAGTTACAGATGATAATAAAGAGGATTTAGACAAAAATATCTGTAAAATTATTTTTGCCCGATTAAAAGATCAAAGAGAATTCAATTAAACAAAAGAGCATTCTAATCCGATTCGAAAATTGAAAACGAATTACTTCTTGTTGTATGAGCACGTTCTTTTTTTGTTGGAGCTTTGAGCACATATGCTTTCTTATGGTCACGTTCAGAATAAGCTCTTTGTAATTTCTCAGCCCAGTAGTCTAATTCAACAGGCATGTGTACGCGCTCCTTGTAGCAGAATACTACAATATAATTATGTCATCTTCTAAATTATAAATCTCTGCAATATCGAGATAATAAGAAGAAAAAACGCACCACCGACAAAAATCCACGGAGAAATTTTCTATAAAGCTTAAAAGTAAAAAGAGCAGTATTATAATTAGAGAAAAATTGTTAGTAAGCAAGTTTTTTTGATAAAAGACGACAAAAAGTGCAGAAAAAGTTAGTATTATAACTAGCTTTTGAGAGTATAGCTTGAACAATAGGTCTCCGACAAAAAATACAAAAGTTCAAAAGTATTTGAGAACGAAAGTCAAAGAGGAAATAGTTGCCGATTCACATCAATCCCTTAGATAGATCCTGACAACTATAAGTTCCTCGTTCATCGACTGCCCAACGAAGGAGTGCAAAATAATGTCCAATGAGGAAGAACACCTAAAAGAATTAGAGATATCCACTTTCTCCAAGCCTATTTTGAGAGAGATGGGTGTGAAAGTAGTCTTCTTAGTGACATTTGATATTATTCTCGGGCCAATAGCTTACATAAATAAATTAACACAAGAAAAAAGTGAATACATGGAATTCTTGAAGAGTCTAGCACACTTAGGAGAGTTCTATACTGGAATTTCTCATGCACAAATTGACAAAGTAACTACAAGAACAGGCGAAGAATTAATCGTAGGACGAGCAATCAGAAAGGTCAATGAAATAGAATTTATAGACGTGGCAGTAGCACTTGTAGACTCTTTAGAATATCAAGATGAAATTGTGAAAATGCTGAAATTCGCCGTGCGAACTTCATATGGAAATCCTGTAAATTTTTGTGATCTGATCGATAGGGTCTTGCTCGAATACCAAGATATAGGGAAGAAAAGGGCAGCAACCTTAGGGAGAGGTGCAGCTTTCAAAGATCTCGTAGTTGAAAAACAAAGAAATGTTGGAAAACTATCAGAAAACTGGGAAGGCATTTTATTCATAGATTTTGAAGGAGACAAAGTAAATAGCTCATTCCTTCCGGATTGGATAGAAGGAAATAAAATGGATCCTTTGGATATTGCGTTAAGAGTGCGAGAGATGTATTCCCAAGGAGAAATAATTCCACGACAGAAACAAAAATTCACCATAGTTAGTTTGAAAGGGAAACAAGCAATAATTGTCTCTACTTCTAATCTAAGATTCTCATCAATACTTTTCCCAACACCAATAGGATTAACCAAAATCCCATTGTTGGTGCAAGAAATAGATGTGCTAAATGAAGCCTTAAAAGAAGCTGGACTTAGCTTCACTAGCGATGCAATGAATAAAACACTTGAGATTATTGACAAAAGAATCATTAAAAACGAAAAAGAACACATGGTAAAAGAAGTCATAGTATTAATGATACAAGCAGAACAACTAATGCCAAAGAAACTAATAAAACAAGAAGAATATGAATCATTTGAGGGAGAATTACAAAAGAAATACTTTGATGGGTTCGGGAAAGCTTACGCTGAATTTGATGGAACAAAAACAGTCATGGAAATAACTCACAAAGTAAATACCACACTAGATAAAATGGCTGATTTTGTAGTCTTTTGCATGACTCGAGGGATAGTTAAAGTATTTGCTAAGAATGGTCGAAAATAAGTCAGACCCCGAAAAGATATTAATTCTATAGTGTTATTCACTTTATTATTGAAAGTAATTTTAAGGTTAGAATAAGAATGACTGCTAAATATGTACTCAAAAGAATGGCACGAATGCATTGTGCTAGAGGACCAAATAGATGCAAAACATGCAAGGAATATGCAAAGGAAAGTAGCACTTCTAGACACAGATCCGGATGATTCAGGATTAATAGCAAGACCAATGATTGAAATTGAGTATGAGAGAGAAAAAATTCATGTACCATTTGATGTCTTGGCTTATTTCGATACCTTTGAAGAAGCGGAAGAGTATGTAGATAAGAATAATTTAACTGTAAGTATCATACCTGAGGAATGATACTCTAGGAAAATATTAAGAGTAAATAATAAAGACAAGCGCTGGCATGATAAAATTGAGGATTTTTGGTTGAAAGAGGAAACAAGTAGAATAGAACAAGAGGAAAACCAGGGAGTAAATTATAGAAAACCAATAATGATTGGAGCAGGAATATTAATTGCTTATTTTGTGTTGTTTGGATACAATGCATTGGCAATTTGTTATCATGATAGACTCTATTTTATGATATTTGGGCAACACAATTATGATTATATATTGATACAAAAAGTAGTAATTTCAGTTATATGTTTAATCCTAAGCAGTTTTGGGCTTTATTTTTTCATCAGTGGACTAAGAAAAATAAGAAAATCAAAGGAGAAAACAGAAAACCAAAATCTGTTGTTGATGTTCATAATTCTATATTCGATTATTCTGATAACAACAAACATCATGTTTGTATTCGAACTTACATACCAAATTGTTATAGCTTCTATAAGTGATCCTCCCGCTGGTATTATTAGCTGGAATATTTTTGTCATAGCGTTATTTTACGGCATGGTGGTGTTTGTACTTGTAACAATTGTAGTAATAATTCAAAACTACTTCTTGAAAAAAAGCAAACTAATAGATTTAACGATAGTCAAAAGACCAGTAGTTCACTTCTTCTTACTAGGATCATTAATTATTTGGGTATTCTTCCTCCTAAATAATTACATTGTGATTTTACCGATGTCCGAATATTTCCATCTAGGATACATATGCAGTCAAATAATAACATCATTCATAGCAGCTGGGGTCTACCTAGAACTAGTTATCAAGCTTAAGAAATCAAAACAAGAAATTAACATAAAAAGCTAAGAGATAAAATTAAATTCAAAGAAGACCTATAATAAATGTTAGAGAAAGCTTTTAATAGAGCTTGCTCGAAACAGAATTAGTCGAAAGGGCAGGGAATCAGTGGCGAAAAAGTGTTCGTAGCTGATTCGTTCACGAGAGCAAAACTTTAAAAAGAAAACTCTGCTCAGACAAAAACTAGTTTCCGTATTAATAGCTCGGAAAAGGCGACGACCCGACCAAAGGCTTGTGCCCTGGAATGACCGGTCTGTAAAAATCCAACCGAGCAAACAGCGGAGAAAAACTACTTACATAAATTATTAACGATAACATGAGATCCCGAAAATTAACGGTTCGGGGTTGAGGAAAACAAACTCGCGCAACTACCCAAGTCAAGAATTTAATTATTCAGTCTGGCTTGAAAACATGAGAAGGTTGTACAAACAAACTTACCTACATGTAAGAGTGATTGAAACAAACACGGAAAGTGAAAAAAAAACGATCACACATCAGAACAAGTACATAAATCCGTACAAAACACCTGTTATGTTAAAAAAGTTAGTTTACGAAAAACAAACAAATAAACTACCCAAAAACAATAACGTAAACAACAGGAATCAACACCGGTTGATCCTGCCGGACCTGACTGCTATTGGAGTAGGACTAAGTCACGCTAGTTAAAGGTGCGGAATGGAGCACCTGGCGTACGGCTCAGTAACACGTAGTCAACCTACCCTAAGGACGAGGACAACCACGGGAAACTGTGGATAATACTCGATAAGAAATTCGGCCTGGAACGGTGTCTTTCACAAAACCGACCCGCCGTGGGATACGGGCCTTAGGATGGGGCTGCGGCCGATTATGCTAGATGGCGGTGTAAAGGACCACCATGGCTGCGATCGGTATGGGCGATGGAAGTCGGAGCCCAGAGTCGGCTACTGAGACAAGGAGCCGAGCTTTACGAAGCTTAGCGGTCGCGAAAACTCGCCAATGCACGAAAGTGTGAGTGGGCTACTCCAAGTGTCATTCTTACGGATGACTGTCGCTCAGTCTTACCAGCTGAGAAAGGAAGGAGAGGGCAAGGCTGGTGCCAGCCGCCGCGGTAAAACCAGCTCTTCGAGTGGTCAGGACGAATATTGGGTCTAAAGCGCTCGTAGCCGGACAAGTAGGTTCCTGGTTAAACCCGACAGCATAACTGTTGGCCTGCTGGGAATACCGCTAGTCTTGGAAGCGGGAGAGGACAGAGGTAGTCATAGGGCAGGGGTGAAATCCAGTGATCCTATGGCGACCACCGATGGCGAAGGCATCTGTCTGGAACGTATTCGACGGTGAGGGGCGAAAGCCAGGGGAGCGACCCGGATTAGATACCCGGTTAGTCCTGGCCGTAAACGATGCGGACTAGGTGTTACAACAGCCAAGAGCCGTTGTAGTGCCACAGCGAAGGCGTTAAGTCCGCCACCTGGGGAGTACGGATGCAAATCTGAAACTTAAAGGAATTGACGGGGGCGCACCACCAGGAGTGAAGCCTGCGGTTTAATTGGATTCAACGCCGGAAAACTCACCTGAACAGACGATAGAATGAAGCTCAAGCTAATGACTTTAGCTAACTAATCGAGAGGAAGTGCATGGCCGTCGACAGTTCGTGCTGTGAAGTGTCCTGTTAAGTCAGGCAACGAACGAGATCCACGTCCGCAATTGCCAGCGGGTCCCTTTGGGATGCCGGGAACCTTGCGGAGACTGCTCGGTGCTAAACCAGAGGAAGGAGTGGGCAACGGCAGGTCAGTATGCTCCGATAGTTCAGGGCTACACGCGGGCTGCAATGGTCGGTACAATGGGCTGCAACCCCGAAAGGGGAAGCCAATCCCGAAAGCCGGTCTCAGTCAGGATCGCGGTTTGCAACTCAACCGCGTGAATATGGAATTCCTAGTAATCGTGTTTCATCAAGACACGGTGAATACGTCCCCGCGCCTTGTACACACCGCCCGTCGTTGCAACCAACCGCATGGTGGTTGAGGTGGCTGATTTAATGCGGCTATCAATACTGCTGTGTATGAGGAGGCAAAAGTCGTAACAAGGTAGCCGTAGGGGAACCTGCGGCTGGATCACCTCCTATGAAAAGACCAATCTTAGATTGGTCGGCGGTCATAGTCGGAGGGTTTTACCTTCCGTCTCAATTGACCTTACCTAAGTAGGTGTTTGTATAACCTCATGTAATTTTCAAGTTGGCTAGAAGGAGTGCGAGTTTGGAATTTTGTTTTTCATTTTTACAAAAAATCTTTTAAACAAACTTTGAAGTTTTAAATTTGAGGGTTTATATTGTGGAAGAGATACCGGAAAAGTAAATCAGGGAAAACTCGACTAAAATTCATTGTTTTAGGTATTATCATCCTACTTATTCTTTCTTTATTTGTTGGTGCTTTAATTTGGCGGTATAGGAATGCTGTATCACAAGCAGGAATTATTATTACAAGTGATGCTGATTTTACAGAGAAATATAATTTTCCAGGTTCTGGTACAATGCTAGATCCTTATAGACTTGAGAATTTACAGATAGACACTGATAATGAATATGGAATCCAAATCAGGGATGTTAGTAGTTATTTCATTATCAGAAATTGTTTTATCAAATCGACTTTAACAGTTATTCAACTTATCAATATTGAATCTAATTATACCCTCATTGAAGGCAATTTGTGTGTTCTATCTCCCTCACAAAAAGAAGGACAATACTGGTACGTTTGTATTGATGTTTATTATGCAAGAAATATCGAAATAAAAGACAATATTTGTGAGTGTTCTTCAAGTGAATTCTCTGATGAGGTTGATGGAATTATTGTTATCTCTTCTTACAGTGTTTTTGTACAGAATAATACTTGTAATAATCTCGAGCAAGGTATCGGAGTAGGTTTTACTAAAAATAATATTACGATCAATGGTAATATCTGTAATTCTAATTATAAATTTGGTATTTCAGTTTTTTTTGATGATTCTTATGGTTCTAATGCCTCTTGTTTTATAGCTAATAATACATGCGTACAAAATACAAGATCTGGTATTCTTGTTAATCTTTTATCACCATCACTAATCACTGGTAATGATTGTAGTTTTAACCAAGATTGCGGGATTAGAATTGGTGTTAACTTTAATGCAACAGTAATGAAAAACCACCTTTCTAATAATACTATAGGGATTCAAGTTTCCCATCAAAGCTATTATTCTAACATTTCCTATAATCACATTCAACATAGTTATCTTTATGGAATAAGTATTGATGGGGAGTCATATTTTCATATGGTTCACCATAACAACCTAATCAACAATTATTATAGTAATAGTTCCCTATTTCAACAAGCATACGATAATTGCAATAATACTTGGTATGAACCTATTAGAGTGGAAGGAAATTATTGGGATAATTTGATCTGGTTTCCCGGTGCAATCTACATTATTAATGGTAGTACAACCATTGATCCATTTCCTTTAGAACATCCTGTAATTATTTAGATAATTTTTATATTGTGATTTCAATAGGTGTTCTTTTTCTAGTGTAATTTTCAAGTTGGGCTAGAAAGAAGTGCGAGTTTGGCAGTGTTATTTTTCTCTTACAATCTATTTTTTTCTTGTGTGAATGAAATTTGTCTTATTGCAGAATTATGCTAAGAATTAAAAGAGCATTATAATAGTCATCATTTATTGGAGTAGGTGTTTTTGAAGAACCAACACAAATTATGGTATTTATATTTCTAATTTTGGACCCAATTGGACCGTGAGCTCTATTGTGGAGCTTGCAAAGGAAGCAGAAAAAGCTGGTTGGGATGGATTCTTTTTATGGGATCATATCTA
>JAGXNT010000036.1 GCA_019894765.1 Candidatus Heimdallarchaeota archaeon | reverse complement strand
TCAGCGTGTCCTTCCCGACCTATGTTTCTAACCCTTCATGAAGAAGTGGGTGCAGTGACTCTATTTTTTGATTAATTTTTTATTTTCTTTTACGAAATTTAAATTAATTTGAAATTTTATCAAATGTTTTTACTGCATTTTTTTTTTTTTCAGGCTTAGCCTAGGCTGGGTTTGGTGAAAGCTTGAAGAAGAAATGGGTGTGTAAACAGTTATTTATTATTTTAAACAGATTTATTACCTAAAAAGTAAATAGTAAGATAAAAAGAATAACGATTGTGGATACAATGGAGCAATCAATAGAAGAAATCAAACGAAAAATTTTGCCCACTCTACAACGATTCGATGTAGTGAAAGCATCTGTTTTTGGGTCGCAAGTAAGAGGGGAAGCTACTATATCAAGTGATCTTGATTTATTAGTGGAATTTTCAGGGAAAAAAAGTCTCTTCGATTTGGTTAATTTAAAACTTGCACTAGAGGAGTTACTCCAATGCAAAGTTGATGTTCTCACTTACAATTCTATTCATCCATTAATTAGGGATACAATTCTCAGTGAAGAAGTGGTTATCTATGGTTAAACAACCAAAAGTTTTCATACAACACATGCTTGATTCCATCAATTTAATCGAGAAATATCTCAAGGGAAAAAACAAAGAAGCATTCCTTTCCTCTGAACAATTGCAAGATGCAGTTATTCGTAGACTTGAGATTATTGGCGAAGCTGTGAAAAATCTTCCTGAAGAGATTATTAAAAAATATCCTGATTTGCCTTGGAAAGAGATAGCAGGTATGCGTGATATCCTCATTCACCAATATTTTGGTGTTGATCTTGAACTTACATGGGAAGTCATCAAAGTTGAAGTTCCAATTCTAAAGTCTAAATTGGTAACACTTCTAAAATCATTGTAAATTAAACCTATCATTTTCTCTTAAACTTTTTTTTTCTCTTTTAGTGTGTCCCCCCGATCTGGACTTCTAGCCCTTCAAGAAGAAGTGTAGGTTGGTTTTCAAATTTATTGTTGTTTGTTTTTGTATCTAGACTCTTAATGAAGGAGTGGTGGTTGTTGAATTTATTTAATGGAACGACGAAAACCAAACCGAGACGTTAACGATACCGTTGTTCCTCATTGCTTAAATAAGACAGCATAGATGATATTTTTAATCTATTAATGATTGTTCGAAAAATTGGGTGGTATGAAAAACCGAATTAAAAAATTAGCATTAATAACAATTACATAAGGTTTTAATTATGGTTTTCGAAAAACTGAGTCAGCTATTTAACAATAATCCTACATTATATTCTACACTTTATTGGATAGCTTATGGTTTCGCACTGTTATCTGTTTTGAGTGTAATTATAGCTCTTATTTGGTATTCATTAATAAGAAAAAAATTTTCATCTCCTATTGCAAAAAAGAAACTATCAGCTGTTGGGCTTGTAATTATATTAATAGTTATTTTAATTATCATTCAATTATTCCTCTCAGTTTTTCAAGAAAACATATTGTATCTAGTATCTTTTGTCATATTGATGATTTCATTAGCTCTTCTATTTTTTAAGACAGGCTCAAATATTATCCTCTCTTTAATATATAGAGGTAAACGTAAAAGAACTGATTATAGACCTTTAGTTTCTCTGATAGTACCTGCTTTTAATGAAGCTAAGGTGATTGAAAAAACCATTAATTCTCTATTGCAGCTTTCCTATAGAACAAAAGAAATAGTTATTGTTGATGATGGTTCTACAGATGATACCCTTAAAATAGTAAAAAAAATTGCAAGAAAAGCACCAATAAACGTTATATCGAAGCCTAATGGTGGCAAATGGAGTGCTCTAAACAAAGGTATTGAAGAAGCGAAGGGAGAGATAATAGTTTGTATTGATGCTGATACCATTCTAGTAAAAAATGCTATCGAGCAATTGATTCCATACTTTACTGACAAAGAAATCGCCGCCGTATCAGGAAACATCAAAGTGGGCAATAGACGAAAAATTATCACAAAATTACAAGCATTTGAGTACGTCTTGGATATCAATCTTCTAAGGAGAAGTGAATCCACCCTTGGTAAAATAACTGTTGTTCCAGGACCTTTGGGAGCTTTTAGAAAGTCGGTTTTAGAAGAAATAGGAATGTATTCCGGCGATACTTTTGCAGAAGATGCGGATCTAACAATGACTATTTTGAAGGCAGGATATAAGATAAAATATGAGATGAAAGCGTTAGGGTATACTGAGACACCAACCACGTTCCTAGATTTAGGAAAACAGCGCTATCGTTGGTATCGAGGTCAGATCCAAGTGTTGAAAAAACATAGAAAAACAATATTATTAATGCCCAGAATTTTTTTCAAAGAAGTTATTCTACCCTGGTTTTCTATCTTTATTTTTTTATGGTTATTTGTTTTGATGCTAAATCCTTTATCCGTGTTTGCTTTATTTCGAGCTACAGATGTGCTATCCACTCATGCTGGTCCACTCCAACCACAAGCGATGGCAGATACATATCAGTTTCAAGGAATGTTAATAATATACATAATTTGCTTTTTTGCTATCCTTGTTTTTGAATTACTTGTTACATTGTATGCTATAATAATAGATGTAAATGAAAAACCAAGATTAGCACTAAATCTTCTTCTCTATAAATTCTTCTTTTTAAATCTAATCAACATCCTTAGAGTGCTTAGCCAAATAGAAGAATTGCTAAATTATCCCATGAAATGGGAAATTGCTCAAAGGAGTGGTACAATTTCGGGATCATAAATAATAGTGGAAAATCTTACATATACCCCTTATGCACCAACTACTCGAATAACTATCTTTGAATCTATATTATGAACTCTCCAAGAATTTAAGTAACCAAATCTACTTCAAAGATTACGTGTTCTTGCATCTGCTATCAGAATGGGACTAGCGATAGTTACAAATTTTCATTAGACAGCAGTTCCGATACAAGATCGGTTTGAAAGGTCTGTGGTGTACGCGTCGAGTCTTCGGGCGAGATGCTCAGCCAGCAGATACTTACCACTTAAGCGTGTCATTACCGAAATGGACTTCTAGACCTTAAAGAGGAAGTGTGAGTCCGAGGCATCAGTATTGTTTATCATTATCTAAAATTAGGGGGAAATTATTCTATGTTTGATAAAATTCTTTCTTTGATTTCTATTCTCTATGAGAGAATTCCCCTTTCCGCTGATTTCTATATTCATGTTATCTTTATTCCTTTCTCTGTTCTTCTCGGTCTATTTATTTGGTATCTTTTGTATTCCAAGAAGAAACGGGAAAAGCTCTTATCTGATGAAATTGTTTATGATGTTTATATCAATGATAGTAATTGAAGAAGTGTGAGTTTAATGCATCAATATTTGTATCATAAAAAGAGGGGGCATTATTTCATTGTTTGAGATTATACTTGATTACTTTTCTCTTAACAATATTTCCCAACCAACTTGGGAAGATTATTTGGAAGCTTTTTTCCAGTATTTCTTTCTTTTTACCTCAGCTATTTTTCTTGGTTTATTAGTTTGGACTATTGTTCTTTTTGTTCGAGAAAGAAAGAAGGATCCTACCAGTCAAAGATATCTCCCTCGTCTTCTTGGTTTCATCTTTGCTTTACTCCTTTCAGTTATTGGTCTTACTTTAAGTCTTCAATGGTATTACTGGTTTATCAGCTAGATGTTTTCCTGACCTTCAAGAAGCAGTGTGAGTCCTGAGCATCAATCATTTCATGTGGACTGTTTCTAAACTATCGAGAGAGATTGTTTAATAGAATGGGGTGATAAAGTATATTTGAATGAAAGGGGTTGCCAATAAATGAATGAAATCAAGAAAACTACTAATCTTGCAGTAGCAAAAGCTCTTTCAATCTCTTTAATAGTTGTGATTCTTGGTTCTATTATCATTGGGATAATCTTTATGGCGATTCAACAAAATTCTATTCATGATACTCCTTATTGTACTTATCAATATACAATAGAAAGGGATGAGGATTTTATTAATAGTACATTATTTAGTGGGAGCGGTTCTAAGGAGGATCCTTACTTATTAGAAGATAGAATTTTCTCAACTGGCCAAAATTGCTGTTTATTGATAAAAAACACTACTAAATATGTTACAATCGAGAACTGTGAGTTTGAGAGTACTAGAAAATGTCTATCATTAGAAAATACACAAAACTCAACAATTTCTATAATTGGTAACATTTTCTACTCAGAAAGTCGTATCGTTTCGATAGATTTAGACTCTTCTCCTGGAACCTTTATCTCGAATAATACTATTTATGTTTCTGGTACTGGTATCTTAGCTGTTAGAAGTAATTTCTTGACTATAGAAAATAATGCCTTTATCCCGATTAGTTGGCAAAATTATTGTTTATCGATATATTCATCTACTTCTTGTATTGTTTCTTCAAACAGATTCTATGGGAGTGATGGAAGTAATGGGATACTCATCAGAGATTCTACTGATTTTTTGATTATCAACAATAATTTTACAGGTTCGTCGGAGTTTAGTCATCGATATGGTAATTCGATAGAAGGGACTAATCTTCTAAATTCCATAATCTCTCATAATCGTATTTCAAACCCGAATCATGGTATCCGTCTAACTAGTTCTCATAATTCATTCATATCTTCCAATATAATCCAGAATTGTAGCAATCCAGGTATGATACTAATACGTTCTCTGAATTGCATCGTAGAAAGGAACACTCTGAGCTTTAATCATAGAGGTCTATTGTTGTGGCTCTATACTAATAATACTAAAGTACTCCAGAATACTTTTTCTTATCAAGAAGAGTGTGGACTTGAAATTGACGATGTAACATTTAACAATGTAGTGTATCACAATAACTTTTACAACAACAATTTGAAAGGCTCTTATTTTGGATTTAAACAAGCATTTGATTTAAGCCAGAATATTTGGTATAATACAACATTACTTGAAGGAAACTATTGGAATGATTTAGTGTGGTGTGAAGGATGTGTTTATGAACTAGATGGCGGAGATGTAATTGATCCATATCCCCAATCTGTACCTGTGGACTTCTAGACCTTAAAGAAGAAGTGTGAGACC
>JAGXNT010000035.1 GCA_019894765.1 Candidatus Heimdallarchaeota archaeon | reverse complement strand
TTCAAGGTTTACCACCTTCAATTAAAGATGGAAATACTCTAAACCCAGATGTACTTGCCGAAACAACAAATACATCGGGAACTTACAAAAATGTAGCTTATTTTACTCAAGATAATTATGTGGACTTAGATGCAAATGGTTATGTTTTTGAGTGGGAAAGATATGAAGATGTGAAAGATGATTCAGCTAATTTCGATAACGTTGTATTTTTCTTAGATAATGCATCATCTAATCCTGATCTTAGATGGCATCCACTTGATACTTATGATCAAGCACAAAGTATGTATCTAGTTAATGGTGAGTATATTAATTCGACAGTATTCAGTCCTGAATTTGATGTGGATACTTACATAAGAGGAAAAGCCTATTTTATGTGTGCTGGAGAGACGTGGAGATCGGTTTATTCTGAGTGGACTCTCAGAGTTACCTTGGAACGTTTTAATCCCTCCACTGGGCAAGCTGATTACATCACTGAAGCATCTGGAGAATTCGATGATACAAATGAATACACTGGCAGTTATTATAATAGCTCAAGTTCAGCCTATCAAGGTATGATTTATGAAGCGAATATACAATCTAATACATTAATCCCAGCTGGATATAGATTACGTGCAACATATGAGGCTATGTTGAGTAGTGCAAGTTATGCAAACGATTCTGAAAGGTTTGAGTTAAGATCAGGTGCATCAGGAGGTTCTACCTTTTATCGAACTCAATGGGACATAGATGATGGCAACGACACATACGACAATTTCTACCATATTGAGAATGGATATGAATCATTAGGCGTTCAATTTTATATGTATCAAGAAAATTATCCTACAATTGACTTAACTGGCTTAACAAATAATACTATATATGCTGACTCAACAAATGGAACTCTCTCAACATCAGCTGATTCTACCCTTAACAAATATAAATGGGATAGTGATTCTTTTACGAGTTTCAATTCACCAACAATAATTTCTTTACCCGAAACAACAGCTTGGCATACTTTAACTGTTCAAGCTTATGATTTCTTTGAAAATCTTGCTGAAGCAACATATTCAATTGGATTTGATGAATCCGGTACGAACATTATATTGCATACCCCTGCAAATAATTCATTAGTTGCTGATGCAGTATTCTTTAATTTTAGTATTTATGATTCTACGTCTGTTTTCTATGAATGGGATAAGAATGGCACACAATTTGCTTTAGCAGATCCATTTGATTTATATGGTCCTGCAGGGTTCGTTGGCAGTCATCAGCTTACTATTCATTACACTGATGCTTTCAGTACAACTTTATATGAGTACTTTTTCATCTTTGATGGTGCTCCACCTGATATATTGCTGGTAAACGTTGTGAATGAAACAACGCAACCTCAAGGGAAAAATATTGATGTGATTATAGATGATCAAAGTTATCCTATTGATGTACAATACAAATGGGATTCCGATTCGTTCACATCTTGGTCTCCTTTCCTTGGTAATCTCTACAGAGCTTATCTTCCATCAACAGCAGGTTGGCATAACCTCTCAGTTTTTGCAAATGATACCTATGGTAATAGTATAACGAAAGTATTCTCATTTAATACCAGTTTATCATTGCTTAACGTTGAGCTTTATAATTTACTCAATAATTCTTACTATCAAGGTGGGAATACCGTTCAAATTTCAATAACAAATGACAATGGAACTGTAAAGTACTTCTGGGGTAATGATCCGTGGAGTGATGGTACTGTTATTTCAGGAATTATGACACTTAGTGGAGGAGATGCGTTATCTTCTACTCCTGGAACATATATGTTAACAGTTATTGTGGGTAATGCAGATCATGATCAAGTTGAGTCTCATTTTCTCTTTATGGTTGATCAAGAAAACCCAACAATAGTCCAAACTATACCTGTACCTGATTATAATGATTCAAGATTTCTGGATTCCGCAGTTCTTTCCTTTACTATTGATGATAATTGGACTGATACAGCAGATTTGACTATTTATTATTCAATTGATAAAGGAAATAACCTGACCTTAGAATCTCCATTTTCAGTTTATTTATCAGGTCTTTCTGATGGTCTGCACAACCTAACAATTGTTGTTTATGATATAGCAGGAAATTACTATCGTTATTATATCACGTTCAATATTGATACGACTAGACCTGATACATCAGTAACGATTACTGGTCAAGCTCTTGTTGATGGTTTCAGATATATTCCAGCAGATACACTTGTTTCTATTATAATAACCGATGCTGATCCAATTACTGATAGCTATTATAGATGGAATAGTTCTACCTATGTTCCTTTCACTGATTCATTTACTCTCCCTGCAATAGAAGGTTATGCGAAACTTGACATACTAGCTAATGATACATTAGGTAATTATCGAGTACGAACTTACTGGTTAACTATAGATGATTCTGCTCCTTCAATTGAACTAATATTTTTATTAAACCATACTAAAATCAATGATATAACTCCAATTAATTTCAATGTAGAAGATATTAACGATAATACTATTGCTTATATTGAATCACAATGGGATATAGAAGGGAGTCCATCAATAAGATCTCCAGATTTTAATGTCTCATTGTTGATAGGGCATCTTGGACAAACTGATGCAACAATCTATCTCTATACTTATGATGTTGTAGGGAATGATTATTCTTGTGAATTCCATTTTATTCTTGACTTCGTAGCACCCACTTGCAATCTTATTTCCACAACTAATAATTCTTATCTACTAGGTGGCGAGTTAATTGATTTTGATGTTCCAGAAGTTGATATTAACAAATTCTTGTATAAATGGGATGACGATGAGGCTTATCTAACTGTAACAGATCCATGGGATATTCTTGCCCCATTACAAGATGGTAATCACACATTAAACATTAGACTTGAAGATGATACCGGAATGGAACTTTATCCAAACTTCCTTGAAGCTACCTTTGTTTTTATTATTGATGATATTGATCTGATTTACATGAATCCGAGTGATTTCTCGACGGATTACTACTATACTATGTATTACGGAGACGAATTTAATTTCTCGATAAATATTCGAGATCGTGTTAGTCAAAAAGAAATTGTTCCATTAAATGTCGATATCATAAAAGAAAACACAGTCATTAATCTTGTAGTTTCTAACACTACATTCAATACTACTGTTTATAATTTCACCATTCATGCATCAAATATTACCAATGGAGCTTATACTTACATTGATTTTGAATTCTATCAATTTGAATCAAATAAACAAATTGTTAGAGTCAATATCAAAGTGCATCGAAAAGAAGGAAATGTGTTAATACTTGATGCTCCTGAATCAATCATTTTTGAAAATGATGTCTCAGTGCTAATCCAACTTAGAGATGATACTAATACAACTGGACAAGCATTACTGACTGACAACACGATAATAGATGGTCGAACAACAGATTTTACTTGTGTATTAATAGATGGTATTAACTACATATACAATGTTACATTTAGCTCTAATACTTTCTTTATAGGTAAGGGTCAGACATCATTTACTATCTATATTGAATCTAACTTCTATTATGGAGTTAGAAATGACACAGCTTCAATGGATATTACTATTCTACCAATTCCAATTACACTATCAATTAATGTTGAGAATGTTGAAGTTCCATATGGCAGTGATTTAGTTGTTTCATGTGAATTCTTGCGCACAGATTCAACTCCAGTTCGAGATGCAACTGTAACCTTCATGTTTGAAATCCATTATCAAAACGGAACAGTTATTTATTATAATGATACTACTTCAACTGATCTTAACGGATTAGCAGATGCAACTCTCCTTGTAACAGAAGATATGGATTATATTTCCGTTATAGTTGTATATGAGGCAAAAGATTCACTAGGTATATATTATGATCCAATTAGTGATATTTTTGGTGAGAATATATATGCTGTTTCTGCAGGTTTAACTCTACAAACAATCCTTATCATCGTAGGAGCATCAGTACTCTTTTCCATAGTTATGGGTTTTGTAATCTATCGAGTTGCTCGTGCAAGACCTTTTGAAGAACTCATGGAAAAAGTAAGCGAAGAAGATATTGAGAAGAATATGGAGAAAATATCACCTGGTGTTATTTTGTCTATTTTTGACCAAAAGAAAGGACCAATTCCATTAATTGGCAATCACTCTCTTGAGTCTTCATTTTACAAACCAAGAATGAGAATTGGATATGAGAATTTCCTTTTGAAAATATCAGACCAAGCTTACTCTTCACTTGGATTTGAAGAACATGATGATAGACGAAGAATTGGTTCATTAAATCTTCCTAACGAAGATATGATTGGATTCATACATGGCGTTCAACTACCTAATCCAGCAATGCGTGGTGGTTTCGAGAATTTAACACTAATTGTCCTTGCAGACAAGGAAGAAGGTGGTCTCATGCTTGCAAATCAAGAATTCATGTTCATTGAAATTGATGAGTTAATTACCTCACTTCAAGGCAGAGCACCTTTAGGAGCTATTGAAGAACATCTTAAGACAATCCGTAGACGCTCAGTAATCATAATGTTAGCAGCACAAAAGAACGCTAAAAAAGACAAAAAAGAGACTAAAAAATATCAGTAGCGACAAAATTGCGTAAACAGTAATATTGATATCAAGACAAAAGCTTAAAAGATTACAGTTAACTACAAACACAAATTCCAGTGATCGACATGTCATACTTATTTGAAGAATTACAACAAAAAGACGGTAAACCGCAAGATGAGGATAAAATCCTCCTTATGGGTTTACAACAAGCTGGTAAAACAGCTATAAAGGATGTTGTGTTCTTTGGTAAGAAACCGGAAGAAGTAGAAGGATATATGGCTACTATTCATTATGAGCGTCAATTCATTGATGATGACAAGAAGAATATAGTCATTGATTCCGGAGGACAAGAAAGTTATTGGAATGAAGCAGTTACTCAATTCCGACATCTTGTATTCTCTAATGTAAAATTACTAATTTGGATCATTGATTTGACTCATCCTGAAAATTTTGAGGAATCAGAACGAAGATTCAGTTTCACCATTCGTCAATTTAAGAAAGAAAATCCAGAAGGCCATATTGCAGTTCTTTGCCATAAAGTTGATAAGATTCAACCAGAAGAACTTGTTTCTTTGATTGACCAAATAAAAAGAGATTTTGATGATCCTAAATACGACATCCGATTTGAGCCGAGTAGCATTTATTATGCTGATAGTTTGATAGAATTAGTCTATCAACTTATGAAAGATGCAGATATGAATATTCAGCGTTTCGAATTAATTGAGGATCTTGGGAAGAAAGTCGAGGAAAGCGAAGAATTCCAGAGTTACGTTGTAGATCATCGAGAAGATCCAAGAATTCGTCAACTTATGGATTACTTAAAACCAGAACACGGTGGAACACTACCAACTTATGGTAAATCGACTATACAATTAGATCTCAAAGAACATGATATCACTGAAATTGTATTAATTGATAAAGAGACACTTTCTCCAGTTATTGGAACTTCTGCACAAGCTTCTGTTGATGTTGAAAGATCTATTGACTACATTGTAGCTTTGCAAGAATTCAAAGCAAGTATCAGTGAACAAAAATTTGACAATGGTTCCACAGTTAATGTTGTTACTGCATCAAATGAAAAGGTTCATGGGATGATTGTCAGTATGGAGAAGAATTACTTACTTATCACATCATTTTCACCCATTACAGAAGACAAAACAAAAAATCTTTATGGTCTCATAACTCGATTTTCCCAATCCATTGATACAGAAGAAAAAATCGAGGAAAAAGCTATCAGTGAAGCTCTTCCAAAATCCAAAGAAGTTGTTGCTGCTTCAGTAGCAGTAGCTGCAAAAGCACCTGTTATAGTTGAAGAACCAGTTGCAGATGAAGGGCAGAGTTTATTCACTTTTGTTAATAAAATTAAAGAAAAACATGAAATTGAGGAAATAGCAGAAGTTGAACCTATAGCTCCAGTTCCAGAACCTGAAAAAGTTTTAGCTCCAGTTCCCGAATCTACTACATTAATTGAACCTGAAACAGAAGCCATTTTAGAACCGGATCTTACTGCTGAAATGCCTATTGAAGAACCAGTTGAAGCTATTACTGCAGAAGAACCAATAGAAGCTCCTATTGAAGAAATGGTTGAAACACCAGAAGTAACGGAAGTTGAAGCTCCAGTAATTGTTGAGGAGCAAACACCTGAACCAGTCATGGAAGAAGTAGTGGTAGAGACACCTCAACCGGTTAAGAAGAAAGGTTCTAGATTTATGGAGCGAATTAAAGAAGAACGCAAAAGATATGCAATCAAACAGATTCAAATCCAAGCTTCTAATCTCGATTTAACAGAGGAAGATTTGAAAAACTTAGCAGAATTTCTGAAAAAAGAGAAGAAAACTGAAGCATAATTTTTGAGTTAGAATATTAGATGTGTATTATAATTACTATATTGGTCTACTTTTCTCGTATCTACGATATTCTAAATTGTTGTCAAGTATGACTGGAATTTCTCTGATCCCTTCAACGCATTCATGAACGGGATAAATTTCTATAGATGAAGAACCCATCCCAGAACTTATTTTGATACCTCTTTCAAGTTGTTCCGAATTTTCTAAAGCTATATCTAGCACAGATTTCTGAATCTGTTTCCCGCAAATATCACATTTAACACCTATTTTGGAGTCAAATTTAATTTCTATATCATTGACATTTTTGACTTTTTGTTCTTTAAGATAATCCGCAAGAGTTTTCTTCATTTTTAACTTTGCTTGCCCTAAGAGCTCATCAGGTTGGAATAAACCACTAATCTGATTACTTAAGTCGTCGAAATTAGCTTGAGCAACCATAAGTTCTGTTCTTTCTGGAAAAATCGAAGTTACAATTAAATCATCATTAACTTCTTTCATAAAGATGGTATAGTTTCCATAAGCGAAAATGGCTTTTTCAAGAATCATACCAGGAAAGTATGCTTTAGCAAGCTCGTTTTTCAATCTCTGAAAATTGACACCCGAAACAATTTCGGGCTCAGAATACAAGATCAAACCCTGGGAAGTTGAAAGGGCTAAAAATTCTAGGTTGTAGTTACTTACAATGCCTTTTATTTCGGTTGTTTTAACGTCATCACGAGGATAAACATAGGAGAGCACTTCTTGCATTGCTTCCCAAACAGTATTGTCAAAAATTGAGGTTCCAAAAATCTTGACGTTATCAAATTTGTCAACTTCAAATATATCTCCAATTGATTTAACAATTGAATTGCGTTTATTCATTGGAACAACATCTATTTTATGAGCAAAAACATAGATTCGAGCTGTTTGACTCATATCACCTAAGTTCTTTAGTGTCATATCAAAATAATATTTTGAACGCATTACATTGGCTGCATCGGAAAGATCAACAACGAAAATCGCTGCTCGGACATCTGTGAAAGTTCGTTCCTTATATTGTTGGAAAATTTCGTCGAGATAGTTCGTTTGACCTCCGATGTCGAACAAATTTATTCCTCCACCTGCTAGATTGAACAATTTTCTATTTATTCTCACTGTTGCGGGGTTTAGTGCTGTTGCTTCCGGGGTAAATCCTTCAAAAACAACTTGTCGTATGGATGTTTTTCCTGATTGTGAAAGTCCTAAGACTATAACCTTTGATTCTAAATCGCTAGCTGAAAGAGGCATAATTACACCAATCTCGTTATTTTATTTCATTTCTAATCGCTATTTTTAATCTTTGTATTTCGTCATTTTTCGACAATTTTCCCTTTTAGGTATAATCTGACTAAGACCAACAATTAAAAACTACATGGTTTAGAAATATAGCATTATGTCTTCAGATAGAAAAAAAATCCTTCTTACTTGTGATGATGGTATTCGAAGTACTGGTTTACTTCAGCTTTACTCTGAGCTTGCTAAATTTGCTGATGTAACTATTATTACCTCCCATGTTCAACGAAGTGCAGAAGGAAAAGCGATTACCATTAATCAAATTGTGCGCGTAGAAAAGGAAGAAATCACTCCTGATATCTCTGGTTATTCAATTACTGGTTCTTCAGCTGATGCTGTTATTTTTGGATTAAATGCCTTAGAAGAAGGACCATTTGATCTTGTGGTCGCTGGGATAAATCAAGGATTAAATATCTCTTCTCATATTGTTTTAACTTCTGGAACTTGTGCTGCTGCTTTTGAAGCTTCTTTTTACGATGTTCCAGCAATTGCTTTCTCAATGCATGTCAATCCAGCCCATTACTTTGTTACTCCTACTGCTGAGACATTTAGTAATACAGCTAAAATTGCTGCTAAGATGACTCAACAAGTTCTTGAGATGGATTTCCCCGAAAAATTAGCTTTCATTAATGTTAATTTCCCCTTTAATGCCACTTTTGAAACACCAGTAAAAATAACAAAATTAGCAAGCAAATTCTTAGTTTTCAGACCTGAATTGCGAAAGGATCCAAGGCAAAATGATTATTACTTCTTCTGGGGTGATCCTATCAAAGAAGCACCAGCCGGGAGTGACATAGAAGCTATTGCTCTAGAATGTGTAAGTATCTCCCTTGTTACTAGTGATTTAAACTTTAACAATCAGAAAGAAGAATTCACTTTATTAGAAAGATTACTTCAGAAATAGAAAGAAAAGATAAGGTTAAACCTTACTTTTTCTCTTTCTTCTTTGGTTTAATGGGACCAATTTTGTGGTAAACATTTCTTTCAAAAATAAAGCTAGTTTTACCGGTTTTTGAATCAACAATAAATTCACATGGGAACTTTGTTATTCCAGCTGGCATCCAGAATTTGTAGTTCTTCATTGCATCTGTTTGTGGAATAATTGGGAATGATGGACAGTCTTGTTCCGGATCTTTGAAGTATAGTTGTTGTCCAATTTTGACAATTTCAGCTTTGTTTATTCCTTTAAAAGTTTGATAACTTCCAACTAATTGTCTTAATTTCAATTCAAGTCGCAATGCTGGATGATCTTCAGAGGGATTTTTACCTAATAGACTTGCCAAAATAGCTTGGGCAATAAATCCTCCTTCTGCATTTCCTACGTTTCCTTCTATAACTACGCCCATTTTTTTCTTTGGAATAAATGCTAAATGAGCACTTGATACTGCTGTGGATCCTCCATGAGCAATCAATGTTTCTCCAAAGAAATCCTCTGTTCTAGCTAAACCGAAACAATAATACACTTTTCCAAAAACGCCTTGTGTACCTTGAATCATTGGGTCCATCATTTTTTTGATAGATTCCGGTTTTAGTATTTGCTTTCCTTTGAATGTTCCTTCATTAAGATACATTTGTAGATAGTTTTCCATTTCCTTGACTGAAGAAAGTAGTCCTCCTGCGGCATATATTAAGTTGTCAAACGGATGTATTGACTCTTTTACTTTGCCTTTTTCTGTTGCATAAGCAGTCATTCGGTCTTCTTCTTTCTCAAATTCTTCTCTTAGATATGTTGAACGATTCATTGCTAGTGGTTTCAAAATATACTCGTTTATATAATCAGTATACTTCATTCCTGAAACCGCTTCAATTACTAATCCTAATAATGCATAACCTCCATTGAAATAGAAGAAGCGTTTTAACGGTTCATCAACTATTTCATCTTGTGCTGAATTAGCAAGCATTAACCAATCTTCTGCACTACTTATTGGGACAAATGATTCCAAATCAGGAAATGAATGTCTTCGAATTAGAACTGATGCAATTCCAAGATTAGGTATTCCTGATGAATGTGACATTAGATGTTCAATAAGTATTGGTTTATCTTCTTTCCCAATTTTGAAGTCTATATGCTTGGAAACTGGATCATCGATTTTTAGCTTACCTTGTTCTGCTAGTTGCATTATTGCTATACAAGTAAATGATTTTGTTACAGAACCTATTCCGTAAAGTGTATCTGGTGTTGCAGGCAAATTTCCCTTTAGTGTTCTTGCACCAATTCCTTTAGTATAAATTGCTTTCCCATTTTCTACTACAGTTAAACTTAATCCGGGAATTTTCATTTGCTGCATTATGGTAGTTACCATTCTTTCAATTTTCTCTAATGGTTTTTCTTTTGTCAAAATTAACACCCTTAAATTAAAGACTTAAATTTAGTATTTGTATTTTCTTATGAATCCACCCAAAAATGCTTGACTTATGTAAATGGAATAAGATTATTATACATTAAATTCAATGTGAATCTTGCCCTTAATTTAAAAAAAAATTAACTTGAAAGTGACTTATTATGGGAAAACCTGAAGCAGCATTTGATAAGATATTGAAGAAACAGTTAACTAAGCCTAATGTTTCACGCAGCACAGCTCTTAGCATTATACTCTCTGAATTAAAGAAAAAGGGTAATTTTCTGTCTTGTGTTTTAACTGATAATAATGGCTTACTCATGGCTGAAGATTTGCATCCACAGGATAATAGAGACAATTTTTCAGCATCTTCTGGTTTGATCACCGATGCAGCTGAGAAATTATCAGATTATTTGGGTGTAGGTGGGGTTAGCTTAAGTTATTTTGTTACCCAAACTAACATGATTTGGATGAAATCCATTCATCTTCCTGATTGCAATGATCGCTTTATTTTACTTGCAGTCAAAAGAAACTCTCTTTTATCTAAAATGCCTAAAGCAACCCTAAAATTACTAGGTAAAGAAAAGGTATTCATTCCACTACTCTTAGAAATCGCGTCTAAATATATCAGAGAATATTGTGATGAATAAATCACTTTTTTCTCAGTTTTTTTATTAAAAAAGTAGGTTTTTCTTAGATGATTGTTTATATAAATCTTTGTTTAATCATCCATTATTCTCGTCGATTTATCGACGAAGTTTGAAGTCTTAAAAAAATAAGACTAAGTGAAGCTATACAGAAAAAATAAGAGATCAGCTGAATTAACTAAGCAATTCAGCAACTTTATCTTCTAACCATTTGTAGAGAGGAGATGATTCTTCGAGTTCTTTGTTAATTACTAGAGATTTATCGATCATGAACTCAGCAATTTCCTTTGAGAGGGTATTCAGCTTCATGACTGCATCATAATTCTCCTGAGTAACAATTAAAGCAAGGTTCAAATCATCAGTTACATTTTGATAAAGAATAATGTTATTTCCTCTACTTATTGAGAAATAGGGTTCATGTGTACCAAATAATTGTTTACCAAATGAATCGATGGCAGAAATGAAGTTAGAAATCAATTGTTGATTCATTTTCTGAGCATCAAAGATTTTTGTATAAATTGTTAATCCCGCATTATTAATTAGTAGAATTAATTTAATATCAGCTTTTATTGGATTAACTTGTTGAGGTAATTGGACTAATTCCTCCATAGTTGACTCAAGAACATGCATTACCATGACTTTTGCAGCGTCTTTATTGGTAGCGATTTCATTTAGAAGTGGTTCTGGGAATAGTGTTTCTTTATCAGTTTCCTTATCCTCTGAAGTTTTTCTTTTCGAGAATTCTAATAATTGAGAAATCATTTTCTTGTTTGCAGTTATTTGTTCATCATCGCTATCAGGTATTTCATTGATCAGTTTCTCTGCACCATCAAAATTCTGTGAAAGAATTTCAAAACCTGCAAGTGTAATATTCTTAATTGCTATCCATTGCGGTAGGTCCAAAGCTCCTACCAATGTTAACAATTCGTTTAATCTCTTCTTTGCAGCAGTAAGATACCGTTCTTTTTCGGTTATTTTGTAAAACTGTAAATCAGTATTCACGAGATTATAAACAGAGGCTAAAGCATTGAGATAATCTTTTTGTTTGTTGTAATAATAAAGTGATTCTTCTCCGTATTTATAGGCTAATTCTGAATTTATCTCAGCATCAAGATAATAGACGAATTTTGAGCTTGCGAGTATGGCTTTATTCATCAATGTTGGTGCTTGTGCTACCTTTTCTTCTAGGATTTTGAGATATTTTGCTGCTAATACATAATCATCTAATGACATGGCATTTGATGCCACTGCATATGCTCTGAAAGGAGTTACTAATTCTTCACTGGTATCTAGGATTTCTACTAATTGCTTGAGATATTTTCTTGCTTCTCCTTTTCTATTAGCTTGATTATGAAGACCAATTAGATTACTTAGAGTAGTAGCAATAGACTGATAATCACCTGTTCCTTCCACCAGATCTAGGCACTTTTCATAGGCTCCTACGCATCTATCAGGATCCACTAAAGTATACATATATGCCAAATTGTGATAGAAAGTAGATTTCCAAGAGGTTCGTCCATGAACCGTACTTAGGAGTCGCTCTGCTTTCTCGAGATACTCTAATCCTTTAGTTGGTTGTCCAGCACTATAGTAAAGCATAGCACTTACATGCAGAATATTGGCTTTCATTACAGTACTTTGACTTAATTCTAATACTTGTTTAATGTCGTCTCTTTCATAATACGCAAGTGCAGCATCAAGGTTCTGTGCTGACATCAAAATCTGTGATTTTTGTAAAACCATTCGTATAGCTAATTCTTGAACAAATACAATCTCTTTTGCTTCCACCCACTTTACTGCTCTTTTCCAAATCGCTTCTGCAAATTGTGATAGCTCTTCAATCTTATCGTATTCTTGCTTCATCCCATGAAACATTATTTCTAGTAAAAAGCTTTGAAGATCTAAGATGATCATTGCTAATTTGTCTGCAGCAACCAACCTATTGAAAATTCTGTTTCTATCTTCATCAGATAATCTTGACTTCTTTATTACTAGTTCAATATTATCAAAGATACCCTTATCCACTTGCAATTGAATGTTGTAAAATTGCATTTCCGGGGACAATGGATAAATTCGAGCCATTTCAGAGATATCTTCTTCTTTTGTAAGGTCCATAGAGATTTGCCCATACATTATGAAAGCGAGAGAAGAAATATCTTCACCTTGGAATTTCGTCAAATATCCTTTTAATCCTAGGAATAACGCTTCGTATTTATCCTTCATTTCAGCGTAATTTTCTCTTATAATTTTCAGTATACCTGATTTCTCTATAGGAGATATAATTGCAAATAAAGATCTGTATTCAATAGGTATTAGATCTGTTGGATCGAAACTCATCTTTTATCCTCCAGCTTCTTTGCATAACAGCTGCTTAAAAAGAGAATTATTTACTATTTATAGACTTTTTTGGTATAAGCAAAGGGTGTTTTTTACTATTTTGAATTGAAATTATAGGCTTCAAACTGGGCAGTTTGGTTATTGTTTTAGCCACCTATTTCTCTCCAGTTCCCTTACCAAAATAACTCAAATTCTTATTGTATTTTTATTCGTTTTTATTTATATATGCCTTTAAATAGAGAATATATGATATTAACCATTATCATATAACCAGAGGAAGGATTCCTTTTCATAGAATTTGACCCATTTAATCTATATCTATCATAACAAAGCACCTCTGCAAGCATACTTTACACACAGTTAGTCTAGACCAATTTAACACGAATATACACAGTTAGGGAACTTAGTAAAAAATGGTTAGTAGTTCTAGAAGATCTAAACTTGATTGTAATATCTATAAATAAGAGTAATTACTATTCAATTGTATTAGTAATTTTTAGTTGGGGATAAAAATAAGTACTAAAAGATTGAGTAAACCCATCCTTTATTGCGGTATTGGATCGGCTATATTGGCTATAGCATCAATAATTTTTATCACCAGATTGTCGACCGTACCAGCTGTTATGACAGTTTTTATTCTTATTTTAATAATTACTTGCCCAACTGCTTTAACTATTCTATTGATTGCTTATATGAGAGGGAAATCCCCACCAGATATTCAAACAAAAATTGAATTTATTAAATCCCAATACAAGTCCTTCAGGTTGAAGGATGCTTCAAAAACATATATTTGTATGGTCTGTAAACAGGACATAGAGCTTAGGGAAGACGTCCACAATTGTCCTAATTGCCACTCCTATTATCATGAAGACCATCTATTTCAATGGTTACAAGTTAATACTACTTGCCCGGTTTGCAGTTTTGATTATTATCAGAATGCTTTGAAGACTAGAAAAAAGAAGAAATAAAATTGAGGTCTCATTTTTATAAGACCCCCATTTGTTTTATTAGTTCTTCAAGTTATTTTACCCAAAGAAATAGATAGAAATTGGCATTATATTCCTTGAAATATTAGATTTATATAGAGGGATTAAGAAATATAGTTTAAAGAAGGATTATTACGAGGGTTAAAAAATTAGCAAGCTATCAAAATCGCCTAAATTAGGTTATATTTGGTCAGGTATTTCTCTACTAACTTTCATTACTTCAATTGTACTATTATCAACGGTATTTGATGCTGGTACGACGGGTTTTTTAATACTAATACTCGTTTTAACTTTATCATTTCCGAATATCTTTATTGGGTTATTGATAGGTTCTGTCGTAAGATCTAGAAGAAAGAAATCTCTAACAATAAATCAAATGAAATCAGTATATCAACCAAAATTCAATGGAGAAAGTGAAGAAGAACTCATATGTATGATTTGTAAACTGGAAATATTTACAGGAGACATAGTCTATATTTGTTCGAACTGTAAATCTTATTATCATGAAAGCCACTTCCTTAATTGGTTAGTGATTAAAGCAACTTGTCCAGTCTGTGAGTTTAATTTCCTACAATAATTTAGAAAAATAAAAATTAGAAGAAAGTAGAAACAATCATAATTTCTATAGTTTCAAATAATCACTAAAATAAAATATTAGCAGGGTAGAAATTTGGGAAATTCGACAACGAGGAAGTCTTTAGCTCCGATCATCGTTTTTGGACTTTATACACTTGCGGATATAATTACGATAATTATCTTAGCTATTACTTACAGACATTCTGGTGGAGTAAGAGATCTAGTGATAAGATATCTTCTTCCTTTACTTATTGTTCCATTTCTAGGTTTTGCTGGAATTATAATTTATAGGATATTAAAGAAGCAGGAAAAAAGGCATCAAATAGAACAAGTTGTTCTAAAAGAAATGAATGTAGTACAAAATGAAGCTAAAGAAGAAATTAAACTAGTTCTAGAGCCAATAATTTTCCAGGGAGATCTTGAGAATCAAGTATGTTCGTTATGCAACAAGAATGTAAAAGAAGGGCATGTTATTCTTATTTGTCCTAGATGTGCAGCTCTTTTCCATCACGATCATCTTTTAGATTGGCTAAAAGATAATCCCTTATGCCCTGTTTGTCATGAAGATATATAGTAATGAAATGTATTACGTAATAATAAAAATAAAAAGGGAAATAAAATATGACCAAGTTTAGTTCATCAAGAAGATTCTATGGCGGAATAATTTTTGGAGTTCTACTAGTACTAGCTATAATTGCTACGATATTAGTTGCAGTATTCGCTGAGGATATTAATCCCGGATCAATAAAATTTGCATTTAGCTTTTTAGGCAGTTTAATTGGTGCCTTAATTATTGCTTTTATTGTTTACAGATTTTTTAAAGCAAGACCTGATCTTCTTTACAAGGACCCAAAGGAGAGACGATTTAGATCTCCATATGCTAGTGTTGAATCAGACTCTTACCAGTATAAACCAGGTGCAAATTCAGGAAAAAAACCATTTACAGATTTTTCTTTAAATGAAAAAACCACTTGTTTTATTTGTAAATTAGAAATTGCTAAAAATGAAAAGATCTACAGATGCCCTGATTGTAAGGCTCCATTCCACATGAATCATTTAACAGAGTGGTTGAATGAAAACTCGGATTGTCCTGTTTGCAATATTCAATTAGAATTGTAACACTTTCTTATCTAGTCCTTTTTGTCTCATTTTTTTGAGACCCAGATTTGCGTCGATTTTTCGACGAAGATAAGTAATGAGAAAAACATTAGTTGAAGTATTAAACAATAAAACAAATGATTAACTAAAATAGTGCATTTAATTTTTCTATTAATTGTTGTGCAGTATCATATCCAATTATTGTATCGGATCGTTTATTATCTAATTGCATTTCAGATAATTTTCCAGACCAACCAGTTTTTTTATACGAGAAGATAGGTTTCCCCAATTGCCAGGCAAAAGCGATTTCGCTTAGGGTTCCAGATCCCCCACCAATAGCCACAACACCATCACCAGAAGCAGTTATGATTTGATTTCTAGCATAATGGATACCAGTTGCTATTACTATGTCACAGTACTCATTTGCATCATTAGAGTCAAGTGTTGAAATAATACCAATAGTATCCCCTTCTTGATATTTACTTGATGATCTAGCGCCTTTACAAACAGCTTCCATAACTCCACCATATCCACCACACAAGATTCTATAACCATTATCAACTAGTAATACCCCAATTTCAAAAGCGATAGCATTATCCTTTTCTAAACTTGTTTGTGCACTCCCGCCAATTATGGAAATAATTTTTCGTCTACCCATAATTATTCAACCTTAGATGTGTATTGCACATTATCTATTAAAAAATTAATGACCACAATTATTCAATTGAAGAGTTATTTAATTAGAGTGTTAACTAAATAAAATTCTTGTGAAATGTCTAAATATTCGTCGATTTTTCGACGAAGATAGAGGAGGTATAAAAAGTTAGTTGAATAATTAATTAAATAAACAAATGATATAATAATTGAAAATCACTATATAAAATTCCTATAGAAACTTTCAACTGACAAAAAAACAACAGAATTTACACAATTCGATAGACTTTAAACCACATATTACCTTTGTAATTATTGTAGAAGGATTCTCGACAAAAATACTCCACTATTAGCTGAGGGATCCAGTACTTGATTAGGAAAAGGAAACGATTAAACGGTCATAATAATGATAATTCTAATGGTCCACATACATATCTTTCTGAAAATTATCCTATAGAAATTACTGAAATTGCTTCCGATCTTATATCAATGAGAGGAATACTTCGATTAGATATTCTCACTAAATCCGGAGATTTGATTTTTTGTTATAATCGTTGGGGAAATACCGAAGATACACTTAATGAAAATGATGCCCTGGAACTACTCGAGAGTCTTAAGAATCAATTACAAAAAGCCAATAAGAAAGAAATCAATCATTTCATTATTAGAGCTGATGATGCTAATTATATTGCTTTTTCAAATGAAAAAATCTATCTTTTCCTACAGTGCGATAAGAAGTGTAAACTACCCTTTATAACATTAAAAGCAAAAAGAATTGCTACTGAAGTTTTACAATTGATTTAATTCTAATCGTTTTTTCTTGTTAATTTCTTTACTTTTAGCAGACAAAGAAGTTAAAAACAAAGAGCTACTAAAATAAAATATGACTTCAGTTAAGACAAATAATTCTAAGTCTACTATTACTAAGAAAACACTAGAGACAGGATTACCCTTAGAAAGAAGCAAAAGTCATTTAGTTAAAATTTCTATTGCTGGAGTCGGTGGAGTTGGGAAAACAACGCTCTGTCAAAGAGCTATGGGCAAAATCTTGGATGATTTTTTTGATAATTACAGAATCACTATTGGAGTGCAATTTTTCACTCACAATGTTGATACCCAATTTGGCTCAGTTGTTATGTCTGTTTGGGATCTTGCAGGGCAACCTCAATTCAGACAGATTATGGATAGGTTTCTGACTGGTAGTAAAGGCATCATTCTTGCCTATGATAGTACTATAATTGATACCTTCTTTTCCCTGCATCACGAATGGATTCCTTTAATTAAAGAGAATTGTGAGGAAAACATACCTATTGTGTTTGTTTCCACCAAGAATGATCTTGATGAAGAAAGAGAAGTCGATCCTGAAATAGTAAGAGAGTTCATTTCATCAAGAGATGAACATAATTTAAATATCATTGGCTTTATTGAAACTTCTTCGAAAAGTAACATAAACGTCCTAGAAACATTTGATTTTCTCTGCAAGAACATTGTAAATAAAGAAGTCAACAAATACTACAAGCAGATCAGCGTTAAGAAAAGACGCAAAAGAAAAACTAGAACTAATTAATCGCTGATTTTTCACAGACATTTATTCATAGCATTTTTGATTAACCCAGCAAATCTACTATAAAGGGAATCATATAACTGCAAGGTCTCAAGTCCTAATTTTGTATGTGCTGTCGTTATATAGAGATCAAGAATTATGTTGACTGTTTTAGTTTCCCCTCTCTCATGAATATAATGATGTAAGTTATATTTTATATCGATCTTTTCCCTCCCGAGTGAATTATCAGCTTTCAAGTCACTAATTACACCTTTAAGAGTGTAGAGATTACCAACATGATGCATTTCAGGGTCACTGTGAAATTCTTTGAGGATAAGATCAGTAATTTCTGTTATGAATTTCTTGAAATCAGGTTCACAAACTTTTGTTCTGAAATAATAAGAATCAAGTATTGAATCTTCAATAAAGACTGGGAGCTGTTTTCGAACATCAACAAGAATTTGTTGCTCTTGTTTTAGATTAAATGATGAGAAATCATCCGGCCAATTGTTCTCGATTTGGTTCACAATGTCATGATTATTTATCTCGAGAAAATGTTTGTTCTGTATTCCATTTTGCAGGAACTTCAAAGTATACTCGATTAGAGAAGTATCATCTTTGTATCTTGGATAGCAAAATAATATACATTTTTCCGATTGTAAATCAATAACATAGTGATTCAGTGGTGTTAAATATTCATAAAACACGAGATTGAATCTCTCATGAGCGATTAGTTTCTTAATTCTATTAGTTATCTTATCTTCTTTAAAATTGTAAGGCAAATCAGCTGTTATTTCATGGAAATAAACTTCTGGTAAAATAAAATCAAAAAACCATATTCTAATAGGTTTTATTTCCTCAACATTTTTAAAGAAATCAATTTCAAAATTACTTCTAAAGTATTGTGCAATAAAATGATTTAATTGAGCAGAAAGAGCAATAACCAATTCAACTACATCTTGTGGTACTTCTTCTAGGATTAATGTTGACAAATAAGGCTCTATTTCGCTAAACTCTTTAATTTGGATAAACTCTTTCATGATTTCTAAAACAGAATTAATTTCACTTTTTATTATCTCTTCAAAGGACTCAATATCTGAAAGATCAGAAAGATAATTCAGTAATTTAAGTGCAAAGGCATTTTCTTCTCCTCGCAAAATTTCTTTTTTGGAGAGATCAACAATAATTGATTTAGGATAAAATTTCTCTAATTCAGGTTTTGTTCCAATTAAATCTGCATGAGATAATTCATCAGTCCACGAATCACAAATAAGATTTCTATGTCTTGCAAATAATTCTAAACTATAGATAGAAGCTTCAACTTCGTTCTTATTTCCTAGAATTACTACTTGTTGGCCTAATATTATTCCATAAATTACTTTCGCTAAATCCTCACTAAACATTTTCCTAAGAAAATTAAAACCACCATAATGTTTTAGACTAGTTATTTGAAACTCATTGAAGATGTCACTTTCAACTATTCCAGCCACAGTTACTGGAGTAACAACTTTCTGTCTTAATGTTAGAAAATCATCGAAAAATAGTAGAAAAGCCACTTGTTCACCAGAGCATTGATGAATTGCTACTATTCTAAAAATTCCACCTGTGGTGTTTTCTTTATCTGATTTCTTTATTGGAACTTCGATATTTTTTTGGCAAGTATCACAATTAATCGAGTAAATATTGATAATATTATTCGAATTGTTTGTGAATCCCATTTATGCATGACCTGTTGAAGTTCTATTGTAAACTATAATACAAAAATTAAATTGGTTTTAATAGTATTTGTTTACAGCAAATTCCAAGATTTTATTATGAATCGTATGTTTAGAAAAACAGAAAAGTATAATATTAGTAATATTTAATCAGAGCACAATAAAAATTAACCATTTTATGAAAATGGGGGAAATAAATTGACCTCTAAAGAAAAGGAAGAAAAGATTACTGAAGAAATGATTAGCTCAATTAAGGAGCTTATAGGTAATCGAGATGAGGTTAGTTTGGAATGGTTGAAAACAGTTACTCAGCTTCCTTTAGGAGCAATCTCTCGAGTAATTATACAGAAACTTGGCATGGTTGTTTTAGAAGGAACTGTTTTTTCAAAAATTAAAGCAGAGAGAAAATTAATTCAAATGCAACAGGATGCACAATCTGTTGTTGATCGAGAGCAGTTCAGAAAAGGACCGGTAAATATTGATATGGTTAGTCTTCGAGAAAAACTTTGGACAGCCATGTTTAACGAAAGAATTATGGGACAAGAAAGACATCAATATTGTCCAATTTGGAAATTCTTAGAAGACGATAGTAGTAGTTCCATTATTTTACGATATGATTGGATAATTCGACTAGATGAGTTAATCGCTAAGAAAGAATTTAACAAGTTACGGGTAATTGAAGCTAGTAGCTTAGAAAATGAATTCGGTGAAAATTATAAAGGAAAAGCTCGAGTTGTGTTCGCACATACTTTTCCTAGAGATTCTATTTTTGCGAAAAACAAGCCTATATGGGTTATGTTTCTAGTGTCAACTATGGAAGGGGGAGTAAAACTTGAAGGGTTAAACATGACCAATATTCTAACTCTCTCCACAAAATTTAGATCACGAGAAAGAGCATATGATGCTCTAAGTGTATACATTGAATTAATCAATTTTATTGTAAGTGATCCCTCAATATTCGAAGAAGTTATTGTTGTTTTTTGATATCTAACTAAGCTATAATTTTTTCAAAAAAAACAAAGATTTCTACGTCGATAAATCGACCAATATGATGATGTTCTTCGAAATGAATTACTAGCTTTTTTTAAATTCTAAGCAGTCATTTAACAAAAAAAAGACGTTTTAGGACCTATTGGAATTGTTTAATGATTAAGGTCTTTTTTCCGTTTAGATAGTTCTTATGAAGACAATTTAGATTTAATTAAGGGTAAAGCTCCACCTTCGCTCAGCATTTCTATTTCTTTTGATGAAAGATTCACTTTAACCTTGAATGAAAGGTTCTGTGTTTTGTTTTCCACTTCAATTATTGAAATTCCTTCTTTTAGCGAATTCAGTTCTTTCAATACTAAGGTATCTTCCTGCGAGACATTATCATAGTCTTTAGGCTCTACAAATTCGAGTGGTAACATTCCCCATTGTATCAAATTATCTCGATGTATTCGGGCGATACTTTTTGCGATTACCGCTCCTAATCCTAACCACATTGGAGCAATTGCTGCATGTTCACGACTTGATCCTTGACCGTAATTGTTTCCCCCAACTACTATGAAGACTCTACGTTTATTTTCGGGATTCAATTTTTTAGCTTGAATTACAAATAATTCATCAATAGGATTAAAGACAAATTGAGCAATTGCGGGAATATTCGATCGTAATGGTAAGACTTTTGCTCCGGCCATCATGATGTCATCTGTGGTTATGTCATCTTTAGTTTTCAACAAAACAAGACTGGTGATTTCTGATGCAAGGGGATCATTTATAGGACAATCAACAATGTTGGGTCCTTTAATTATCTCGATTTTTTCTCGTTCTTTCTTATCTTCAGAAGGATAAATGAACATATTCTTTGATGTTATGAATTTGTCTGGCTCATCATAGATTTTCGGTTTTATTGTTTTCTCTTTTAGTGGATCAACAAATTTTCCTTTAATGGCAATTAATGAAGCAGAAGTTGGACTCATTAGATAAGCCCCAGCAGTTTTTTCTCCAGTTCTGCTATAGAAATTCCTATTGAAGGTTCTCACAGAAATTCCATTAGTTGGAGGTGTTTGACCCATTCCAATGCAAGGACCACACCCACTTTCTAGAATTCGAGCACCCGATCCTATGATATCCGTCAAAATTCCTTCTTGTGCTAATTGAGTGAATACATTCTTTGATCCTGGAGAAACAGTCATGCTAACATTTATTGCAATTGTTTGATCCTTCAAAATTGAAGCAGTAGTTGCAAGTGCAAGATATGAGGCATTAGTACAACTTCCAACACATACTTGATCTACTAATAAATCACGTTCATATAATCTTCCCACGTGTGTTTTGATATCTTCATGCACCTTATTTGGGAATCGTTCATTTAGCTTTGAAACAGGTATTTGTTCAACTAATTCACGTATTTTGACTACTGATCCTGGACTATGTGGTAAAGCAACATTTGGTTCAACCTTTGAAAGGTCAATCTCTACAACTTCATCATATTTGGCATCATCATCAGCAACTAGCAAGGTATAATCAAGTTCTCGATCTTGTGCTTTGAGGAAGTGCTTGGTTAATTCATCACTTGGAAAAATAGAAGTTGTTGCACCTAATTCAGCTCCCATGTTGGTGATAGTTGCTCGCTCTGGAGCAGTGAGGTCTTTTACTCCGGGACCAGAGTATTCAAAGATTGATTTTAATCCCCCTTTAACTCCACGTAATTTTAAGAGTTCAAGAATAACATCCATTGCTGTAACCCATGGACGATTCAATTTCCCAGTGAGATTTACCTTCACAACTTTAGGGTATTTAAGCTCAAATGGTTCTCCAGCCATTACTGTAGCAACTACTAATCCTCCCACTCCAATTGCTAAAGAACCCACCCCACCACCTGTAGGTGTATGGGAATCAGTTCCAAGCATAATTTTACCAGGTCTCGCAAAGTTCTCGAGATGAACCTGGTGAATTATTCCATTGCCTGGTTTTGATAATATAGCTCCTTTCTTAGCAGCAATTGATTGTAAGAATTGGTGATCATCTGCATTTCTAAAATCAGTTTGTAACATATTATGATCAATATAGGATACTACTAATGGAACTTTTACTTCTGGAATGTTTATCGCTTCAAATTCCAACCAAGCCATAGTCCCAGTAGCATCTTGGGTGATACATTGATCTATATTAACAAATATAGGATCTCCTAATTTGTAATCAGTTATGGGTTTATCGGATATATTGTGTGCTTCTAAGACTTTCTGTACGATATTTTTACCATTCATATTCCAAGACCTTCGAATGTTGCAGCTATTGGATTACATGTTACTAATGATTGCATCAGCGAAATTAGAAGTTCCAATTGGAGTTACGTTTTCTAATTGTCTTGCAATATCGTAAGTAACTTTCTTTTGTAAAATGGTTTTCTCTGTTGCTGTTTTAATTATTTCACAAGCTTCTGTCCAACCCATGTAATCAAGCATCATTACTCCTGAGAACAAGACTGAACCAGGATTTACTTTGTTTTTGCCTGCATGTTTTGGTGCAGTGCCATGAGTTGCTTCAAAAACTGCTGCATTATCACCAATATTTGCTCCAGGGGCAAAACCTAAACCACCTACTTGAGCAGCTAATGCATCGCTAATGTAGTCTCCGTTTAGATTTGGTAAAGCAAGCACACTATATTCATCAGGTCTGAGCAAAATTTGTTGGAACATAGAATCAGCAATTCGATCTTTAATTAGAATTTTACCTTCAGGTAACTTACCATTGTGGTTGTCCCACATATCTTTTTCACTAATCACTATATGTGAGAATTCTTCTGCAGCTAACTTGTATCCCCAATCTCTGAATTTACCTTCAGTAAATTTCATAATGTTGCCCTTGTGTACGAGAGTAACTGAATCAAATCCTTTCTCGATTGCGTATTTGATTGCTTGTCTAACTAATCGTGAAGTATTTGCCCAAGACATTGGCTTAATTCCAATGCCTGATTCCATGATTATTTTGGTTCCTAATTCATCATTCAGGAATTTAATCAATTTCTTTGCTGATATTGATTCGGGTTCAAATTCTATTCCAGAATAAACATCTTCTATATTTTCTCTGAAGATAACCATATTTACTTTCTCAGGTGTTTTAACTGGTGCAGGAACTCCTTTTAAATGAGAAACAGGTCTAACACAAGCGTAAAGATCTAGTAGTTGTCTAATTGCCACATTTAAACTTCTGAATCCTTTTCCTACTGGTGTAGTGAGTGGTCCTTTTATTGCTACAATATAATCATTAATAGCTTTCAAAGTATCTTTAGGAAGAAATAGATCTCTTACATCTTTAGGATCCATTTCCGCTAATTGCTTCTCAGTGTAATCAGCAGCATAAATATCTCGAGCCTTCTCTCCGGCAAAAATCTCAAACCAGATAATCTCTTTTTTACCATTATAGGCTTTCTTGACAGCAGCATCCACTACTGCTCGCATTGCTTCTACAACTTCTGGACCAATACCGTCTCCTGCTATATATGGAATAATTGGTTTATCAGGAACGATGAGGTTTCCATCTTTATCTTTTGTTATTTTTTCGCCTTTTGTAGGAGGAGTTAATTTTTCGTATGAGATCATTTTATTGCCCCCATATGCGTTATACTTTATACTACTTCAATATAAATTCTGTTGAAGATATTTCAAGCTCAAAATTAAACTAGTTCAATTAAAATTACCGATTTTGTTAGCAAACCATAAGTGAATTTTCTATTTATCTAATTTTTTCTGTGTGAATATATTAAACGCATAATAGTTAAATAATAGCAAGTTTTTATCATATTAACCCCATAAAAAAAGTTAATATCAAAATGGAGATTTTTAATAATGAGTAAACAAAAAGTAGCTATTGTAACTGATGCTTCTGGTGATATCCCACCCGAATTAGAGGAGAAATACAATATCAACATAGTTCCAATTCTAATGAATTTTGAGGAAGAATCTTTTAAATCCGAGGGGATTGAGAAAGGATTAACTTGGGATGAATTCTACAAAATTACTGAGAAAGAAGTTCCTTCGACTGGAATACCAGGTCCAGGAGTGTTTATGAAGACGTTTAATAAAGCACTTGAAATCGCTGATTCTGTAATTGGGATTTTTATTTCAAACAAGCTTTCTGGAGTCTTTAATACTGCCACCATGGTTGCACAACAACATATGCAGGATAAAGACATTAGCATCTATCATGCTGGTGTTAATAGTGTAGGTGTTGGAGTAGTTGTAATAGAAGCAGCACGTCTTGCAGCCGCTGGTCATGCAAAAGCAGATGTATGTAATAAAGTTGAAAATTGGATTAAAAAAGTGAATTATGCGGGAATCATCAATCAACTCGATAATCTTGTGCGAACTGGCAGATTATCAAAAACTAAGAAATTCTTTGCAAATATGTTGAAGTATAAACCAGTTCTAGGATTTGAAGAGGATGAAATCCATGTATATGGGAACATAAAAGCTGATGATGCATTAATTATTTCGCAAATGAAAAAATTCGGTGAAAAAGCACTTGAAAACATGGTGGATGACAACAATACTCTATTTCTCGCACACTCAAGATGGCCTGAAGCAGCAGAAGAAATAGTCGCTTTTCTCAAAACGGTCAACCCCAAGAACAAAGAAATAATTATCCAAGAAACTGGGGTAATAAATGCATTCTACACTGGAAAGAAATTATTAGCCTTTGGTTATATTGGGAAATTTGATTCAAACTGGTTAATGGAAACAAAATAAAAAGAATTGTAGGCTCTTTTCAGAGCTTTTCTTTTTATCTTTTTTTAGTATTAAGCATGAATTTGTTTGTAAAAAAAAGTTATAAACACTAGAACAATTTAGATTCTAATCACATGGCAAGTGATTAAGTAACAGGAGATTACTAAATTTGAGTGAAAGAAAAGTAGCAATTATTACAGATGCGTCTTCTGATCTACCACCAGAACTCGTTGAGAAACATAAAATTACTATACTACCGATTTTGATAAATTTTGAAAGCAAAACTTACAAAGTTGAAGGTATAGAAAAAGGCATTACTTGGGATGAATACTATAGTCTTGTCGACAAAGAAATTCCCACAACAGCAATCCCAGGTCCAGGAGTTTTTCTGAAGGCTTTTGAAGAAGCATTAACAGTTGCTGATACAGTCATTGGTCTTTTTATCTCTGAAAAATTGTCCGGTACTTTCAGGACAGCACAAAGTGTCGTAAAACAACATTTGCCAGATAAAGATATCAGCGTTTATGATACCCAAGTTACTTGTTCATCTTTAGGATTAATAGCTCTTGAAGCTGCAAGATTAGCTTCTGAAGGCAAATCAAAAGAAGAAGTAGCAAAGAAAGTCGAAGAATGGTTGCCTGAGTTAAATCTAAGAGGAATAATGAATACTCTTGATAATCTTGAAAGAGCAGGACGAATTTCGAAAGCAAAGAAATTTATGGCAAACATTTTGAAATTTAAGCCAGTTTGTGGATATGTCGATGGCGAAGTACACATCTATGGGCAGCTACGAGCAGATGATAAGTTAATAATTCAACAAATGAAGAGACTTGGTGTAGAAGCTTTACGAAACATGCATCCGGATAATAAAACAGTATTTATCAATCATACAAGATGGCCAGAAGCTGCAGAAGAGATAGCTGAGCATATGGCAAAACATAACCCAGAAAACAAAGAAATAATAATCCAAGAAACTGGACCACTTACTTCATTTTTCACAGGCAAGAAGCTCTTAACAGTAGATTACATTGGTAAATTTGATCCGAACTGGTTGCTAAAAACAAAATAGAGAATCCTAAAATTGGATTTCCTCTTTCTTCTTTTTATTCAGATAACAATGGGATATTAGATATCTTTGAGTAGTATTCTATTGCCTCTTGAATGAATTCTCTCTTTATGAATCCATGTGGTGTCTTAAATCTAAAAATACGTTCAGCAAGTTTCTCAATAGAGAAAGTTTGTCCCGCTTCTTTTTTCCATAGATTCTTTTTCTTATAAGCTTCATCTGCAAGTTTTAGTAAGGATTTTTCAGTATAGTTTTTGCCTATGGAATTTAAACTGCTTAATGTTCGTTCAATATTGAATACTTTCCTAGCAAATAAGCATACAACCAATGAATTAAGTATTAGTCGCCATTTCTCTTCTACGATTAAAGAATCAACAATCTCGATTGGTTTCATTTCCTTTCCAAATGATTTTTGATCATAATTATAGCCAGCATTACAAAGATGAGAATGTCTTTGACCGATAATATGACCAATTATACTTGCAGGTCCAGTCATATACCCAGCAGGAGATTGTCCTCCAATACGAACAGCAAATTCCTCCCCACCATATTTTTCAACGCAAGCATCTAATCCTTCACCGAAAGTATGATAGAAATCATTCGCTCTCTGTATTGTCAAATCAATTGCAGTTAGATAATTAATGGTATTCCCAAATTCAAAATTAACTCCCATTGTATCTGTTGGTGAGATTAATCCTTCTTGATAAGCATCTGTTGCCCAAGCTAATATCCCACCCAAAGAAATTATATCAAACCCATTCCTATCAGCAATTTCAATTAATCGTAATACTTCTGATCCAGATTCAATTCCTAAATTCGATCCTAATGCATAGATTAACTCATAATCATATGGAACAAAAGTTGTTTCCACATCATATTCTTCTTTCTTGTATGGAACGCGAAGATATGCAACATGTATACAACCTACAGGACATTGGGAGCAAGCAATTTTTCTTAACAACAAATTGTCTGCAAAATACTCCCCTGAGATTTTGTCTATGTGTTCAAATTTTCCACTACTGAAATTCCTTGTGGGTAAAGCTCCCATTGCATTAATTGATTTTATACCTGCAGCAGTCCCCAAAATGTGGTATTTGTCCATGTCGTCACTGTTTTTGAGATGATCGTAAATTTCTCGATAGGCTTTCTTGTATGCTTTCATATCTGGAAACACAAAATCTTTGGTTCCTTCAATCACTAAGGCTTTTAGATTCTTCGATCCAAAAACAGCTCCTAAACCCAATCGACCAAAGTGACGATAATTATCAACGTTAATATTTGCATATTTAACTAATCTATCCCCTGCCCTACCAGATCTAATAAAACTCCGTCGACCTGGACCTTGTGGTTCCGCATCTCTTAAAATTCTCCCAACCGCAAAAACACTTCTAAGATTCCATAGTAATTCTGCATTCTTGATAGTAATACTATCATCATGTACTGCAATATATACAGGATGTGTTGCCTTTCCTCGAATAATTAATCCATCATATCCAGCAAATCTTAATGCAGAAGCCAACCTTCCTCCAGCATAGCTTTCACCTAGCTCATTGTTTAAAGGTGACTTGAACATAGCAACGGTTTTAGAAGCAGTAGGAAAGGCAGCTGTTAGTGGACCATTTGCAAATACAATTATGTTATCTTTTGAAAGAGGATCAGCAGTAGGTGAACAATTCTTAGTGAAGATCTCTGTAGCTAGAATGACTCCACCCAAGTATTTGTCTAGTTTATCGTCATCAATAGTTTTGACTTTTCTTTTAGATAAGTCAATGTCAATAATTTTCATTCTTCTACTTCCTCCATTTCTAGGATGCCGTGTGGGCAGAAGGGAACACATTTTCCACAATGAATGCAAACAATCGGTATACCTGATTTTTCATCTAGTCTTATTGCTCCAATAATACATGCCTTTTCACAGCTCCCACAAGAATCGCATTTAGATGGATCTAAAATGACTCCTCCACCTTTTCTTTTTCTTAACGCATTTGTAGGACATGCTCGTAAGCATACAGGATCTTGACACCCTCTACAAACTACTACCGCATAATAGGCTGTTTGTCCTGCTGCTTTCACTCTTATGGCTGATTGATCAATAGACAAAGTATTGAATCTCTCTCGAGCACAAGCCATAACACAACATAAACACCCAACACATCTTTCCAGGTGTCTAATTGTTAGTTTCTTGGGCATGTCTTTACTTTACATTTTTATCTTTATTAGTATTTACAGATAGATCTCATCCTTTACGTCAAAGGGGCAACCCTTTATTAATGTTGGATGCAAATTATTAGTTATAAACATGTCAAGAATACTTAGTATAGTTTAGTTTAAAAAAAATAAAAAAAAGGTGAACAATTTTGATTGCGAAAAAATCAATAATACTCTTAGTTGTTATTTTAACTCTAACCCCAATGATTTCAGTTTTCGGGATGACAATTCCTGAGAACCCAACATTTTCTGCAAATTATTGGGATGCAGATGTCGGCGTGCGAGCTGGCGATACCATTTACTATGATATTGTCCAACTTGTATTACCACCAGAAGCAGATCCAGAAGGAGTCACATTGCCTGATTTTGCTGGCAATCAAATCTTTCTTAAAATAGAAGCAGTTTTTGAGAATTACGTATTCCCAGATACAATGGGAACAGTAATTTTCTATGCAGCAGGTTTGCTTTTTGGTGAAGATGAAACAATCACTGTTGGTGAGGGATTACTTGCAACTGACTTCATCATTCCTGCTGGAGCAGCAACCCCAGCAGTAGGTGTAAGAGGAGTTCCACATTTCAATGGTACTTATGATCCCCCAATGGTTTTTGCTCTGAATGATGCATGGGCAACTCATGAATTAATGCTTGAAGCAATCGGTTTTACTGTAACAAACGATGCTAGTTCATTTTCTGTTTCCTTTGTAAATGGAAGCGGTTCTATTAGTGGTGCTTGGAGAAAATCAGACGGAGTTTTAACTCATGTACTATTTGATAATGTTGTTTTTCAAGATATGAATATGACTGGAGCAACAGTTGAGCTATCACTTGATAGGTTGGAATACAATCCACTTCCGGTTACTGTTGGGGATTTTGTTGAGTTTGAAGCAGATATTGCTAATATAGAATTTGATGGAACTGGTGAGCTTTATAATTCTATCAACCAAACATCTCTAACTAGTTTTCTAGATGATATTGCAAGCCTCGAAGGAAAAGTATTCCAAAAACTCATCATAGATGAAGTAATTGGATTATACTATTCTTGCAGTGTTTACATGCACAATTTTGAGACTGATATGTTAGAAAAAATTGCTGAAAATATTGTCTATAATGGATTCTTAGGTGTTGCTCAATCTAGTAATCATCCATTTTACAATGTAGCAGAAACATCACCAGAGACAATAACTCCAGATGTATCTCCGTATGCGTACTTCCCATACTTTGCGCCATTCGTAACACCTGATTGGGAAATCTATGAAGGACATATGAATCTCTATGACACAATAATCGGTGTTTATGTTATCGACATACTTGAGATGTTTTCAGTTAACCCATCAGCAATGACTTTCCATGCACTTGGTGGTTCATTTGATTTCGTACAGAAGAGAGATTTCTATTACTTACAACAAGCAGTAACCTACAATGCTGAAGAAAATTATGACTATTCCTCATCATTTATAATATCACTTTTTGATGAAATCGATCCTCAAATGGTCTACGATGACGGACAACAATTAATAGTAAATGAAGAAGGCTACGTTTGTTATACAGAAACTGGAATCCCAGCAGCAATTGCTGTGAGAGCAGATGTCGAAATGGAATTCTATGATACTGGTACAGCCACTGACACAGGAACTTTCGAAGTCCATATTGACTTTAAATTACGCAATCCTCTCTATGATCCACCTGAGCTTTTACAAGGAGGTATCTTCCCAGGATTCACTTGGTTAGTTGCTATTCCATCACTATTTATGGTCGCTGTTGCTGGCATCATCTATAGTAGAAAGAAAAAATAACAACAAAAAACATACCTAATATAGAAATGCGATTTTTATCGCATTATCTTTTTCTTTTTTTAACTTAATATTTAATTAAACGAATATCTAATATATGCTCCTTTTTCTGTTTACCTCAATGGATAACATTTTATAACAAAACCCAGAATATCACACTATATCCAAAAATTAAATTGGTGAAAGAATTTTGAGGATGAACAAGTCCTTTATACTATTAACAATTATGATAATGCTCTCCCCAGCATTATCTGTGATGGGAACAACCGTGCAAGAACAAGCACAAGTGGTTCCTCAAGACTATGATTCTTCTGTTGGAGTAGTAGCTGGTGATACCTTATACTACAACATCGATCAATTAGTACTCCCACCAGAAGCAAGCCCCCCAAATGTTACCTTACCAAATTTTGCAGATAATACTCTCTATGTCAAGGTAATGTATGTAGATGATGATCATGAATTCGCACCTGGTGTTGAAGGTGTCTTCATTAATTATGCTTTAGGATTACTCTTTGAGGAAGATGAAACAATAACAGTTGGTGATGGATTAATATCCACAGATTATATTATCCCAGCTGGAGCTGCAACACCAAGTGTAGTTGTTGAAGGAATTCCACATTGGAACATGACTTATGGTTCTGGACCATCGTTATTCTTTATCAATAATGATTATGCAGAACACACAACACTATTAGAAGCTATAGGATTTACAGTTACAGATACAGCAACTACTTTCTCTGCAACTTTCCTTAATGGAACTGGAGAATTATCCGGCACTTGGAGAAAATCAGATGGAATTTGCACTCACTTAATTTATGATGATATCTACTTTATGGGTACAAACTTTACAGGATTTACATTTGAATTATCATTTAACAATAAAGAATACAATCCATTACCTGTCACAACCGGTCAAGTAATTTCATTCGATGTTGACATTGCTGATGTTTCAGTAACTGGAACTGGCGATCTCTACGCTGCTATTAATCAAACCAATTTGAACAGCGTTATTTCAGAAGCTGACGCACTTGTTGGAGAAACAATGGTGAAAATCATTGTTACTGATGTTCGTGGCTGTTACTATATGGCTGACACTTACACCCGTAATTTTGAAACCGGTGTGTTAGAGAAAGCAAGCGAACCAACTGTTTTCAATGGATTCTTTGGTTCTATAACTTTAGGTGATGAACCATTCTATTCTGAACCATCACATGGATTCTCTGAAGGAATTGCTCCTGCAATAACTCCTGATTGGACAATCTACAAAGGCTATATGATTCTTGGCGACACTATTGTTGGTGTTTACATGGATGAACTTATGGATGCCATTGATCCTCCAACAGATGAACTTATCTTCCACGCAATTGAAGGTGGATTTGCATTAAAACAAAAACAAGATTTCTACTACTTCCAAGAAGCAGCAAATGTACAAGTTGAAAATAACCTCACTATTGGAACAATCATGCCAGAAGTTGCTTATGATACTGGCGCTACTTATACACTAGAGGAAAATGGATACTTATGCTACCATGAATCAGGTATTGGTGCTGCTATTTATATCAGAGTAGCAATTGATATCGAAGTTTATGATTCAGGTACTGAATTCGATACTGGTACCATACATGGAGAAGTTGACTTCAAAATCAGAAACCCCGACTACAATCCCCCTGAAATCATTAATAACAACATTCTTCCTGGATTCACCTGGTTTATTGCTATTCCAGCAATCATTGGCTTAGTAGCAATTGGTGCAATCATTAGAAGAAGAAGATAATTAGTCAATTTAGTGCGATTTACTTCGCACTCTACTCTCTTTTTTTATTGATTTATCTTGCAGAAGGTAAGAATTAAAAAGTTATATCTACATTTCTTCCTTGTAGAATATTTATTGTTTAGGAGTACAAGCCTTAACTATGTCAACAAATCTTAGTCCTGAAGCCAAGATGGCGGAACAAGAATATAATGATGCTACTACTTTAGATGACAAAATTGTGAAACTGGAGAAATTCATCTCACTTGTTCCTAAACACAAAGCTACAGAAAAATTGGTTGCTAGATTAAGAAGCAGATTAGTAAGGTATAAAACTGAATTAGAGGATAAGAAAAGAAGACAAAAGTCTCTTTCAAAAGGGCCAACTTGGGTTATTCCAAAAGAAGGAGATGCACAAGTTTCTCTAGTTGGAGTTAAAAATTCTGGCAAATCTCAGTTATTACAAATTCTAACAGGGTCCAATACAAAAGTGGCTGATTATCCTTACACTACAGAAAAACCTGAACCGGGTGTTTTGGATTGTGGTGGGGCGATAATTCAGTTAATTGATTTACCAAGTATTTTCCCGAATATTCGTATTGAGTCTAAAAATGGTGCTATGCTTTTATCACAAATTCGGGCTTCTGATCTGATAGTTTTTGTTATTGATCTCTCAGGTGATCCAAAAGAACAAATGGATATTTTGATAGAAGAACTCTATAATGGCAGTATACGAGTCAATAAAGAAAAACCTCCAATTGAACTTCGCAAGACAGGTTCTGGTGGAGCTATCTTGATTGGGGAAAGCAAAGTAGATGCAACTCGAGGAGAAATCATTGAAATACTTCATGATCTTGGGATCTACAATTTCTCATTAAAATTCTTTAAACCAATGACTCTGGCTGATGTTGTTGAAGCACTCGATTATAGTTTAGCTTATAGTAAAGGTATTATTATTGCTAATAAGGGAGACAAAACTGGTTCTAAAGAAAATTTCCAGAAACTGAAGGAATTGTATGAGAAACAATTCATAATTATCCCAGTAAGTGCAATAGAAGGAGAGGGATTGGAGCTCTTAGAAAAAACTATTTTTGATCAATTAGATCTTGTTAGAATTAAGAGTAAAGAACCAAATGGAGAAATTGCGAAAAAACCAATTGTTCTAAAGAAAGGAGCAACTGTTTCTGATGTTGCGAAAATAATTCATACAAGATTCTATGATCATTTCAAGCAAGCTAAAATATATGGTCCAAGTGCCAAGTTTGATGGACAATCTGTTGGTTTAAACCATGTATTAGCAGATGGGGATATAGTAGAAATTTTTGCTGATTGATTTTATTCTAAATTAGAAATGCAAAACAACTTATACCAAAAGTCAGTAAACCCGCTAAAAATGAAGCCCAATAATTCACATGATCATTTCTAAACCATTCATTTCCTCGCAACAGTTTTGTAGGTTCACCATGGTGCACTCTCTTTTCCGTTCCTTTACCACAAATAGTGCATTCAAAGAAACCTTGTATAGTAGCTCCAAATAAACTATCTAGTAGTCCACCTATGAAACCAAAAATACTTGTTAAGGGTATGAATAGGTATATTTGCCAAGTTGAAACATCTGGAATAGGATTTTTCCAAAATATCTCAATTAATAATGCAACCAATGTAATAATTAATGCCCCAATAAACGAAGCAGCAGTGCCTTTTGGAGATACTCCCCCGGAAGTTCCTCGTTCTACTTTCTTACTAAGTTTTAGAATCCAAAATGGTTGATCATTTGATAGAATCCCAATTTCAGTCCCCCAAGTATCGGCATTTACGGTTCCAATAGTTGCTATGAACGCAAATACGAAAGCATTTGAAATGATGATATTATCAGTCAAAAGAAAGATCAATAAATGACCAACTGCAAAAATGAAACCACCTAGACCGTTTGCTAAGACTTGTGAGGTATCTCTTTCTCCACCTTTCTCGAATTTATCCTGGACATCTTTTTTATCTTTTTTACGATAATTAGTTAGAATACTACTGGAAATGAAGAATGCAAACAAGAGCACATAGAAAATCGGATGAATCATCCAATAAGCTATCCCGAAAAAGCCTGCTAATAAACAAGCGAAAAGAGTGAGATGTCTTTTTATTCTAGCCCAAACAAAAATCGGAACGTTTAATCCAATAGCGATGGATAAAGCAATCAACCATCCCCATTGACCGAATACTTGTGAAAACCATATTTCACCTATCATTTCTTTTAAACACACCGATTTTTCAGTACTTTTGGAACGACTAAAGAAAATAAAAATAATTCAAAAGGGTTTCTATTATGTGGTTAACTAGAAAAAAATGAAAAGAAAAAGAAGAGTAATTCTTCTATTCGTTCTCGAGTTTAATAGTTAGTTCCTCTCCAGAAGCTAGTTTTAGTTCAGAAATGTGTAATGGTAATTTGATTAGCTCTTGATGTTCCTTTATTTGTGCATGAAGGTCTTTGGAGATAGTTATTGTAGCTTGATTAATAGGTTGATTCAAAGCTATTCTCATGTTTGCTTTTTGTTGTCTACCAAGTGCAATTATTTCGATAAGTAATGCTCCAAGTTCGATTTCTTCAGGATCATACTTCTTCTTATCCTTAGCAGGCCACTCTGTAGCATGAATAGATATTTTTCCGATGTCTTCTTTGAACATGTTAAGATAGATTTCATCTGTGACATGTGGACAGAAGGGAGCTAGCATACGTAATATAGACCATAGTGTATCTTTGAGTATTTGTTTTATAGTGGATGATCGAGCTAGATCATCTGATCTAATTATTGGTTTTACACTTTCCAAGTAATTGTCACAGAGTTTATTCCAAGTGAATTCGTGAATGACTTTCAGACTTTGATGGAATTCATATATGTCCATGGTTCTAGTTATTTCTTCACGAGCAGATTCTAACTCGGAAAGCATCCAAATATCAATTGGAGAGTATTTTGGTTTGCTTTCTGGTATATCTTCAATGAAGATACTAAGGTATCTTGAGACAGACCAGAGTTTTTGCAAGAATGATTTACCATGTTGTGCTTTATCCCATTGGAATGGAAAGTCTGAGCCAACTTTTTTAGCCAAGATAGTTTGCCTAATAGCATCTGCACCGAATTTCTCAATGCCATCTCGAGGATCAACAACATTATCTCGAGATTTAGACATTTTCATTGAATCAGGTCCGAGAACATGCCCATTGATCAAAACATTTCCATAAGGAAATAAACCATCTGTGAGTTTCAAAGTTCTGAAAGTTGTGTAAGTATACCAGGTTCGGATAATATCGTGCCCTTGCAATCTAAGAATCGCTGGGGAAGTCTTTGTGATCCATTTCTTAGCAAATTCAGGATCCTCGTACCATCTTGTAATAATTAATGCTGTAAGACTTGAATCAACCCAGCAATCACAAATATCTTGTGTTCCTTTAATTTTTGCAGAACCACACTTGGGACATTTCTTTATTGGTGGTGAAGTTATTGAGGTATCTATTGGAAAGTCAGAATCTTTTGGTGGAGCAATAACTTCATTGCAATCACTACAACTCCAGAAAGGTATAGGAGTTCCAAATAGTCTTTGTCGTGAGATAATCCAATCCCATTCCAAAGCACCAATCCAGTCTGTTGCTCTTCTAAGATAGAATTTCGGATACCACTTCATCTTCTTGGAAGCTTTAATCAAATCAGGAGCGAAATCTTTGATCCTAATCATATATTGTTTCGTTGTAAGAAACTCCATAGCAGTCTCACAGTCACCACGTTCTGTATGACAGAGAACACGATGTTTGATTCGCTCTTGTTT
>JAGXNT010000005.1 GCA_019894765.1 Candidatus Heimdallarchaeota archaeon | reverse complement strand
TCTGCATCATCCGGTTTATAATCAGCAAGAAATTCGAGATCTATTTTTCCTTCACGTTTTTTGATTTCCATCAAACTCTTCTTGATCTTTTTAGCTTTAATATTCGCTAAACCACCACTTCTAATTGAATCAGCAATTTCTGCTTCATCAGCATCCAGTATTTCATCCCAAGTTTTGAACGCATCAATTAAATTAGCATATGCTCTCAAGCTATTCTTATCAGTCGTATTTTGGGAAAGAATTGTCCTAACTAATTCACCAACAGGTTCTCTCCAACGCTTCCAATGTTTAACCCCGTAGAACTCATCTAGTTTGGAAATTATTGTTTTCACTTTACTCATAGGAAACACCCATCGAGCTAAGAATCTATAATGGATCATAGAGGTATCAATCATCTTCATTTACTAGGAGAAATGTGCTGAAGTACATGCACTCTTTAGGTGAAATCGACATAGTATCTGTTAAATCTTCCTCGGTCAAAATAATGGGAGCGTTTCTTACCAAAACAATTGGTACTTTCTCATCTACTTCCCCTGAAAGAATTTCTGCAGCTGACATTAGATTATCAGCTATTGCTCTCCTTGTCATTTTCATTTCTCGACCAAAAAGATCTTTTCTTCCTCTATCATCGATTACTGGAACAAAACCTGCAACACCGAGTGCTAATCCACTTGTACCTCTTCTCAAAGGTTGAACTCGACTATCACCAACAATAACACCTATTCGGCAGTTGAATTTTTCTTGAAGAAAATACTGAATCTCTCGAGCAATTTGGGATGGATTCGAAGGGAGAATAATGATTGATCCAAGAGGGGCATTGCTTTGATCTGCACCGGCATTTGGCATGACATGTCCATCTCTTCTGGTTAGTAAAGCTCCAAAACATGCACCTAATACTTCATCTGATTCTCTAATAGCAACTTCCATGAATTCAGGACTCAACTGGGTAATCTTTGCATATTCTTTTGCTTCGTCAGAAACCTCGATTTCATCCTTATTTATTAGAAGTCCTTGTGTTACGCTGATAATTTTAGTTGCGATAGTTAAAACATCACTATCTTGCAGTGTTACTTTGGCAGCAGTTAATGCATTATATATCACATCAAACAGATTATCATTTGTTGACACTAATGGAGTGCTTATTGGAATTAGTTTCATTTTATCAACCTTTTTTCTTTTTATACTAACTATTCTTTAATTCTATGATGGTTTTATAATCATACCTTCTTTTCTTTTAGCATTAATTCTAATAGTTAATGGTTTTTTTAATTTAATATGACTAACAAAAGTTAGTTTGCTTTCAACCTCTTTATTCTCCAGCCACTCCCAATCAATAAAGTGTTGTAAATCATTATATTTAATATTGAAATATCCAATATTCGATGTAACAATATTGTGAAAGAAATGGCTTCCTTGCGAGAAATCAACTTGGAAATCTTCTAAACTTGCTTCAATTATAGTCATTGCTCCACTGATATTATTCCATTTTGCAGGAATGCCAAGAAAACGATCTGCTGTTCCCCATCGACCGAAACCAATTAGTAAGTATTTTTTCTTTTCTGCAATTAATTTGGAATTTAGTTTGTCTATTTCTTTTAATATATCAAGTGTCTTCAAGTTATCAAAAGATTTGGGTTTAACGAAAACAATATCATATACATCATTACTAATCAAGTTGCCAGAAACATGATTAGAATAAGCAAGTAGTTGTTGTCTTTCATATGTTTCAATATCTTCCATAACCATTATTTCTTGTTGCAGAAATGGTCTTATTTGTAATATGTTAAACTTATCTTTTTCATTTTTGTTCTCTTTAAAGTTCACAGCAAATTCTATTTCTATAGAGCAACCCATTGTTTGCTCACCAATTGCAAGTATTTTGGTTACAATTTCTGCAAGTGGTAAAAGGCTTAATTTTAATTGCTTACTAAAAGTAATTATTGGAGATCCCGTCCCATGATAACCAATACTCAATGTCTCTGAATTGAAATCATAAGTATCTGCTATATTATTGAGGGTTTCATCCTCAATTGCAGCATCGAAATCGAATTTTGTAACGAAAGGATCATCAACTAAAATATCAAGTTTCTTCTGGTGAAGTTTTATTGCAAAAAAGATCCTTTGACTATTATCTAACAAATGATCCGGTGTGGAATAGAAATTACTTTTAGGATATTTAGGGCAAAATCGAAATGATTCAAATCCTTCCACGATTAAACGACCCAAACCTAAAGCTAAATGCGCTATTCCATCCTCTGACCTCATATAATCTCCAAATGGATAATGATTAAACGATGAAGCTGTTCCTGAAAAATCAGGATAGAATCGATCATTATGTTCTTTCCCAACCACTTCTTGAATAATAACAGCCATCTTAGATTCTTCTACAGTTTGGCTTATTGTTTCAACATATGATTTAGCTACTTTTAGAAATACCGAAGCGTAAACCAGTTTTATTGCTGTACATAATTGATTCAAATTAGTTTCTTTATCATTATTGTTTGGTATCATCAAGGTGCTAAATATACCTGCAAATGGTTGATAAGCTGAATCCTCTAATAAACTCGAAGAGCGAATTGCTAATGGTTTTGTCCAATATTGTAAAAGGAATTCAAGATCTGATAGGATGCTATTCGATAATTTAGCTTTAGTAAACTTCTTCTTTATTTCTTCATCAGAGACATTTGATAATGCAAAGTCGTAAAGATTATTATCCTCCATAAATTTATCATATTCATCTGTGCCTATTACGCAAGTTCTAGGTATTTCAATGATGATATCTTTAAACTCATCTTGTATCTGAAAAGAATTAAGGAGAAACATAAGAAAAGCTAAACCTCTACCTTTTCCACCTAAAGATCCTGGACGTAATCTTAAGAAGAGCATGTCTTGATTATAATTCTCTAATGAGAAGTCGTTTATTATACCTCTCGTTTTTTCTAGTACTACTTCATTAATTGTATTCTGTAGGAATTCTCGTAATTCTTCTTTTGTAAATTCAGAGACCTTTCGAGGTTTCAATTTCTTAGCAATCTCAAATTCTCCCCTAGCATAAAGCCAATTTGAGAAATGATCACTTTTACCATGATAAATTAAGGTTTCAATTGGAATAGATTTAATCTGCTCATAGAAACTTATTATATCCTTAGCTTTTCCTATAGTTTCATTCCTCTCGTTTTTAAAAGTGAAATCACCGAAACCTACGGAATCCAATAACCAGTTTCGAAGGTCCCACATCATACCGTGTGAACGTTTATGATTAAAAAAATAACCCATTTCTTCAGCTTTCTTACTATATTGCTCTTTAGTTGATTGTAGAATTACTGGTAAATTTATAATTTTTTTAGTGATTTTATTAACGAATAAGAAGCCAGCATTTTTATTTAATTTTCCATCTTTTGGAAATTCAATATCAGATATAACACCCATAACATTTTTCTGATATTTTTTGAAAAGATCCATTGCTTCTTCATATGTTTCAGCTAGAAGTATTTTAGGTCGGATTCTCATTTTTAGCAAATCTTGAAAGTCATTTGTACCTTCTATTATCAAACGATGTGTTTGACGCATTAATTCGCTATATAATTCTGGTAAAAATAATGAATAGAATCTTATGGAATCTTCTACAAAGATAAATATTCTTACATCTCCAGTTTTAGTGTCTTGTTCAGCATTCAATTTGTCTTCAAGATGTTTAATTATTGCTACGAATATCTTTGAATCGCCATTCCAAACAAAAACTCTATCGATTCCAATTTGTTTTTCTCTTTCAGGCAGATAATTTATTTCAACAACACTTGTGAGAAGTAAAATAACGGGGATGTTTTGAATTTCCTTTACATTTTTACCAAAAGAAAATGCATCCATTTCACCTAATCGTCGCATTGTTATTACTAAATCGAATTGTTGCGAATTTAATATGTCTAATGCTTCTTGAGCTGAGGAAACTCTTGTAATTCGAGGTAATGTTCGTAAATTCAAATTCTGAAATTCTTCATAAATTTGATCTGATAATCGCCCATCTTCTTCAAGCATGAAGCTATCATAAATACTGGAGACAAGTAAGACATTACTCATTCTTTTGGTCATTAATTCATGAAAAACTTTATACTTTGGTTTGTAATCCAGATAGAAACTAACTTCATCTCTTTCAGAACCCATCAAATTACACCTAGAATATGTATTACATTTACTTTATGCTTAAAACTATAATAATTATCTCGTGTTATTTTTGAGATTATTTAGTATAAGTTGCACTAGCTCCAGGAGCTTCTTCTATTGTTACTTTGATTTTGAACTTCGGCCAGATTTTTTGGAGCTTTTGATGGAAGTATTTTGCGAGCTCTTCAGCTGTTGTTGCTGGAACTGGTAACTGAAAAACATCTTCAATAGGTAACAGATATCGTTTATCACAAGAAATAACTTCTACTGAATCTCCTTTCTCTTCTATTAATAATCCCTTAGCATTTGTTGGAATCAAAACTTTATGATCTAGAGGTTTTACTAGTTTCTTCAATTCCTCTTTTAGGATTCCGTAATCAAGAACCATATGCTGCTCATTAATATCTCCACTTATTTTCACTTTGATGAAATAATTATGACCATGTAAGCAGCCACACTTATCGTGACCAATAATGAAATGTGCGGATGCAAATCCTATTCTTGGATCTTCAAAATCGATTTCAAACGGCATAGTTATTCCTCATTAAAGTGTTCTAGATTTCATAACATCAGAATTTATTGCACTGATTTCGGCAATGAATTCTTTACCAATCCTTTCTGCTAGCTTCTCAAGATTAATTTTCTCATTAATATCGTATAGACCTACAGCGTTCACATAGACAGGAACACCTGTTGAAATAATATTAATTCCGAAATGAATTTTTGAGGAACTATTCGAACTAGTAGCAATTGCCACGTTTAATTTTTTATCTTTATAATAAAGATCAGTTCCCTTTTTCTCTAAGCTAATCTTATATTCCTCTTCAATTATTTTTTGAATAATAAACGCGAGTAGGTGTAATCGATGATATGCAACTTTCAAATTGGCAGGTTGATCATCAAACATCTCAATAATGAAATGAATGCAATCGTCACCTGATATGAGTATTTCTGCAAGATCTTTTTCTCTAATTATATCTTGAATATCGATCATTTCTTCTTGCGGAATTTTCATACTTCCTCGGAAAATAACTACAGTACTACCTGAAACTCCGTATTTATTTAGAGCCCAAAGTGGTTTTATCTGTGAACCATCGTAGCACTCTTTCTTTGAAAAATCATTCATAATAATCTCTATTTTTATCCCACCTTTATTTTCTTGAGGAATTTGCTTCATATATCTTACTTATTTGTGCCTTTTAAGCAATTAAAAAGATTCCTTTAATCCCTTGAGAACTTCCCGCAGCTCGAATAATTACAGAAAATTCTTAGGGTTCTCTAAACTCGATAAGGAGAAATCTCGAGATGCTTCTTCTTGCTTAAGCAGTTCCAACCAAAGATTAGAACAAGAACAGATTACTTGGTTCAGAATTGTATAATCTTGATTCAATGAATAATTCTTAAGGACTTTATTGAAATCTTTATTACACTTTGAGCAATTGTGTATTCCTCGGCGAGTCCCTGCACCTGAGGGGTCACTCAAGATTCTATCCACTTTTTCAGCTAGTTGTTGTTTATTAACTTGATTCCATATTTTTAGTAGAACTGATTTTAAAGTCCAGAACCAAGGAGAACGATAAATTCCATTTCTCCATAAATTGTAAACGAATGTTCCAGATTGAACGTTTATAGGATTTATTGAAATTGACCTAGAACCACTTTTAATGGCATCAATTGCAGATTGCACTGTATCTTGTATCGCTTCTTTTTCAGTAAGAAAAGGCGGTTTCAGTAAGAGATAGGTCTTAACTCTGGTATTTTCTGAGAGAGCAGTCTTTACGGCTTGTTTGTAATCTTCAAAAAGAAATCCCTTGTTTATATTATTAATTCTGATAAGATCATTACTTGTTTCTAACCCTATACCAATTTCAAATAGTTTGCTTTTATCCAAAGATTTTCTTAAACTCTTGAGGTTTTTCGGAGAAACGAATTCGGGTCTTGATTCAACAATAACCTCGGAAACGGATTCCAACTCATTTATCATACTAAGGATTTCCACTTGTGCTTCTTTTGGTATTTCAGAAGTATCAAGAAAACTACCTGAATTGAAGATTTTTATTGATTGAAACTCCTTTGAGGAAAATTTATCCAATGAACTTTTTGCTTGAGTTATGAGATCATCAGCAGTAATATCAGTTGCAGAAGTTTCATTTGAATATCCGCACATACTGCAACCCCCATCTATCCCTAAACCCCATTGACACCCTCGGGAATTAAGTATGATAACAAGAGCTTTACCTGGTCCGGTAATTAAGCGATTATCTTCAATCCAGCTAGCAATAGCCTTTTGCGTGTCTCTTGATTTCCTTTTTTGAAGAGAGTTCTTCTTTTCGGAACAGATTTGTTCTGCAAGAATTCCTTTTGTATCTAACATTATAATCGCTCTTTTTTTGTTTACTTAATTCACACTTTTTGTTTTATTTTTACAGCTGGACCACGTTTTGTTTCCTTCATATCTTTTCCAGAAATTAAGGCATTTCCAACTCCTATGAGTTCTTTCTTCTTGTTCAAAATAATAACTGAATCAGTGGGTCTTATCTGTGGATCAGCATCCACAACTCCTACAGAGAAAAGTGTAGAGCCTTCTAATTCCATACCATCAAATAAAACGAAATATTTCTCATGTTCTGCTAATATTTTTCCAGTATCAATTGTTAACGTTAATTTTCCAGTTTCCGGATGAATTACCCCTATTTGCTTCTTATCTTGCATAATAAACATCGGTTGGTTAGGTTTACTCCTTATCCTGCAATTATCTTTGAACATTTGTTCACCTAAATCTAGACCAAATTGATAATCAGCTATGGTTCTTGCTAATTCTACATTTGGTTTATAGGAAATGGGTTCTAGTTCCATCAAAATTGAGTTTAATTCTTCAAATAGAACTGATAAGCTTGATGAGGAAGTTGCCTTTTCATCTGTAGCTGTATACTTGAATTTCATCTTTAGTCGTTTTTCTGCTTCTTTACAAAGGTCAATGTATTCATTACTAACATGAGCTACAACAGATAAATCAGATGATTTTGCTTTAGAAAGAACATAGGTTAATTGCCCTACCACAATCTCTGTTTCTTCATGACTCCAATCTCCTGTTACTGGGATGTCATAATGAGCTGCAGGATAAACAATCTCTAATTCTCGAGGGATAACTCCAAGCGGAGAAGTAAGTATTATTTCCTGAATGAAACCCCTTTTCTTATTTGAAATTGAATCCAAAGTCCTGATAAATTTCTCATGACTTTTAGATTGAGAGTAAGGTTTTCTTGCAGAGCAAGGAAAAATCACTACAATTTTCTTGCCTTTTTGAATTCGATATCTCTCTCTAATTCTTCGCTGAAATTCTTGGATTTCTGGACGATAATAACTATATTCTGTAATATGTTTAATGAGCGATGTTTTCCAGGTGGGTGTTTTTGAGATTATACTATCTACATGGTGTTTATCCAGTAATCTTAGAGCTGCCCCACTGAAAACGTTTGAATGTATCATTTGCTCAACATAGCTTCTTAAATCGAGGTTTCTCAAGGCACTTCGGATTTCTCGAATTTTCTTAGCAGTGATCCATTTGTTATGTTTTTCCAAAAGATTCCTTTCTATATTTTTTGAGCCAGGTAACAGTAATTCGCTTACTTGATCAACACTATTACAGGCTTCACAAAAGCAAGTTTTTTCGGAGATAGAGTCCAAAACATCTCCACCAAAATCTGTCAAGTATAGTGATTGTTTTGATGCTATATCAGCAAATCCATCGTTGAAAACACTAATACCAGCATATGCTAGTATTGGCCAGTAAGTATGAGGTACAGGTGATAAAAGGTAAAGTAGTGAATCTACTGTAAGAGTTGAGCTTGTTCCTGCAAGAAAATTCACTGCTTGTCTTTGATTATTTAATAATGGCAACATATTTGTAATTGCGATATTTTTAATTTCTAATTCATTAACCATTTGCAAAACTTGTTGTAAGATATCCTGAGAATCTGTTGGTTGAATTAGAATGGTTGCTTTCCCTTGAGGGATTTGCTCAAGAGACTTTGCCATGAGCTCCTTTGTTTTTATTAATTGTTTTTTAATTAATGCGGGATTTAATGAACTATGCATGAGAATATTCCCAACGAATGTTAAATCCTCTTTTCCAAGTTTAGAGATTTGATGATTCAAACTACTTGTTGGCAAACCCATAGTGAAATTGTTATTCCCATCTCCTATTTTCCAGAATAAATTGCTCTCTTTCTCAATAACTGACATTATTGTTGGTATTTCAACAACCATGTTTTCAGTTCTTAATTTTGCTAGTTTGGCAAATCCAACAGAGGCAGAGAGTTGAAATTTCATTTATACGTTCTTCCTTATAATGCAGCATAGAAAAATCCTATGAAATTAGCTTAAGTAATTTGTTATTATTTTCAAACAATTATTTCATTTTCTATGAAAATAAAAGAAAGGAAGTTTTGGAATACGGATAAAGTTATTCTTTTTCTTCTAAACTAGCCCCACAGTGAATACAGAAAGTGCTTTTCCCAGGAGGTAATTTCTTTCCACATTGAGCGCAGAAATTAGAGAATTCATTCATTGGACCGAACATCTTTAATCCAGTCATTATAGAATAATTCGCTAAATCAATTAATTGAGGAAGTGCTATCTCCATTCGCTCCAATTTTCCATGAGTCGGACTTGTTGCTTCTTCTGAGACTAGTGTTTGAACGATAAATCTGGTATCAATTAAGTCTGAAGGGATTTCTACTTGAGCATCCTTCTGTGAACCTTGTTTATTATAAATGGTAAAGCTTTCTAAGCATTTCAGATCATCAACCAAGTCAACTAAGATGCTTTGAATCATAGAACTTTCACCCATGACTTTCACAAAAGGTTCAGGAGAACCTCTTAAAGAGAAATGCATGGGATCCACTGATCTAATTTGTAAAGTTGAATTTGCTTTCTCACTGGAAACAGAGACATTTTCATTTGAAAACCAAACAAACAAGTAATGTGTTAATCCATCGGAGGAGGCCTTCATCGGAAGTGTGAGAGCGATGACACCATCCATATCTAATCCTCTTAGAAAGAAAGATCCTAGTGGTACAAATTTTTTCTTTGCACCCTCTTCTTCTACTACTCGTCTCAAAGGATTATCCATTGGTATTGCTTTTTCAATGCAGTAGGATACTAGTTTTACAAATTTCTCTTTTTTTAAGACCGGCACCATTTGTCACTCCGAAAGGTAACAATACAAACCATACAAATTACTATGAAACTTTCTCTGCTAAAAAGTATACCAAATAGATTTTTTAATTACGGTTTTCTCTTTTTGTTATAAAATCATGTAATGTTTAATATATAAGAAGAGAATTGTAGAACAAAATTCGAGAAGAAAAAATGGATGGAATAAAGCTGAGTAAAAGTATCAATGATGAAATAGAAGAGCTCGTAGACAAATACCAGTTTAATTTTGAGTTAATCAAACGCTTAAGCTTCACGTATGGTCTACAAAAAACTAGTACTTTAATTGCTAGTCTTAAAGAGCATACTCAGTACTTGCCTATAAGAGTTAACACACAAATAACCACTGCTTCTAAATTAATCAAAACTTTAAAAGAAAAGGAAATTATAGCGAAACAACATCCTGATTTCGATGAAGCTATTTTAGTTGAAATTTCTAAGAATGAAGTGATCCCAAGAAAAGAAAAAACAATTACCTTGAATTATAAAAGACCATTAAATAGCGTCTTACTCGGTGTGGGAGTAGGTTCTAATGACTTTGAATACACTGATGAACTTAGTATAGGCGATGAGATTTCATTGCTCGATAAAAGGGGAGATGTTGTTGGCAATGGGATTTTAATGATGAATGTAAGTGATCTCGAGGAAAAGAAAAAAGGTATTGCGATAAAAATCACGGAAAGCAAGTATAAAATACCAAATATAAATGGATTGAAGGAATACCTTCGTGGGCAATTCATTCCTCAAACAATCCCCAGTATGCTTATAGGAGCTTCTGTTAAACTCAAAGCAAAAGATCGTTTATTGGATTTTAACACTGATATTGGAGAAATTTTAACACATATCTGGCAAAGGAATTCTGAAGTAAAAGATTTGAAAATTATTGCTCAAAGAAGTACAGCTCATAAATTATCAAAATTCAATGAGAACATTAAGAGATTAAGAATGTATAAGGCTCCAATAGAAAGGGAGAATTTGAATCTTAGTGAGTTTACAAAAAAGTACAATAAAGATGAGACATTTGATTGGATAATAGCTAATCCCCCGTCTTCTGATATGGGTTTGAGACCTAAAATCTTTGAGATGGTTAGAGAGAATCAATTACTCGAATTTTCTAGGAGACAAAGGAGATTTTTAATACATGCTGCAAGGTTACTAAAACCTGGTGGAACAATTTTTTACACCACGAATAGTTTAGATCCAGCTGAAAATGAAGGTAATATTCAGTTTGCTATCGAAGAATTAAACCTTACAGTGGAGAAACAAGAAATCTTCCATGGAATGAAATGCTCTGCTAGATTTCCCGGCTCTGAATTTCTACAGTATTTCTATCCTGATGTGCATGACACGCCTGGGCAATTTATCGCGAAATTAACAAAATAATGGTTGATGATATTATGGAAAGGAGCAGAAGAATCGTCGTTGGAGCAGATGAAGCTGGAAGGGGATTGATAATTGGACCAATGGTAATTGGAGCTTGTGCCGTAGATGATTCCGTAAAACAGAAATTCGAAAGAATTGGCATACAAGATAGTAAAAATTATTCTTCTCATAACAAAATAAGAGCTCATGCAGAATTAATTAAGAAAGAATCCCTCGCTTGGAGTATCAAAACTCTATCTGCTGAGGTACTTACTAACTACAATAAAAATGGCATGTCAATGGACGAAGCGGAAGCATATGCATTCTTTCGTGCTATTGAGGACATTGCTAAAAAAGTGCCTGAAATCGCAGAGTATCAAGTTGATAATTTTCAAGCAGTTGGTAAATTACGTTCTTTACTAAAAGAAAACAAATCTACTGAAAATGTTAAACTAATTGTAACACCAAGAGCGGAAAAAGAATTCATAGCTGTAGGAGCGGGTTCGGTTTTAGCTAGAAATGCTTCTCTCGAAGAATTAAGAGAAATCAGAGCTAAATACGGAGATTTCGGTTCTGGTAGTACTAATGATAAGAAAACCATTAATTGGTTGAAACAATATTATAAGAAAAATCATTCCTGGCCAAAGAAAATAGTGCGAGTCTATTGGAAAACCATTGATAGATTAGAAAAGGAAATTAAATGAGAATATTTACATCTGATTTTATAACATATAATCAAATGTTATACCAATTTCATCCCATTCAATGTCTAATTTCTTTATTTCATTAAGTGTTTTTTCTAAATCTTCAGCCTTATCTATTGAAATTATTGACCCAAAAGCGATTGGATCATTTCTTTTAATGGAATCAATTTCTTCTTCGTTTTCAACGATGTGAGTCTCTAAATCATCGTTATCTTCAAAGAATATTTGATTCATTAATACAGTGATTTTGGTATTCTTCTTAATATTTGTAAGAATTAATTTCGCTTCATTGAAGGAGGAAATTTCTCTATCAGCCTTTATTTCACTTGGTTTAAGTTTTTTCTTTGTTAGAGTGGGTATTATCCATTGATCAACGGTGGATACTACTTGCTCAAGTAATTCCGCTTTATTTGCTTTTGAAAATTGGATGGCTTTTTCAAGGAAATCTTCTGCTACTTCAGATTCACGGTAATCAGGAAGAACACCTATTTCTTGGATTGTTGCTATTTTTGTATCCACAGATTCAACATAATCAGCAACGATGAATGCATAACCCACTGGTTTGTCATCATCATATGCCACCATAAAGAGATTGTTTTCATGTGGTAAATCTAATAATTGTAACAAGTCTTTTTCTGACCAAATGCCTTCAAAGCAATCTTTCACAATAGAAGAGACTTCTTTGTAAAGATTCTTTGGTTGTCCTTGTATTATTTTTATTGTCATGATAGAGACTCCTAATTTTCTTAGTTATTGTGCTCTTTAAAAATCTAGGTCACAACTTACTATAAATACGTGTCCAAAGAATAGTAAATATAGATATCGCTATATTTTTTTCATAAATTCCTTTTTGCTCGTTCCTAGCGTTAATTGATAATATTCTTTCTGATTTGTGATTTTTACACGCTCTAATTTTCCTTTTGCAGAGATTCTTTCTCCTGCTATCGCAATATCACAGTATCGACCTCGAACTGAGAAGATTCTATCCGGTGTTATTGACTTATTTATTTTTGCATTCTTTACTTCTACTTCTATCAGTTGATAAATGCAAGGAGTAAAAATCGAATGTTCATCATTTTTTACAGATGCTTCAATTTCACACTCCCCTAAAGAAGTAATCTTCGTCTCATCATATGGTTCATGGTATTCATCTGGGAGTAACACAAGACGAACATAAAAATCAACATTGTTTATTGTTCCTTGTAACTGTTTCTTCTTCTCGCTCTCTAGAAACGATTCAAAATCAATCTGTTCTTGTTGACCTCTGTTTTTCCATAATTTCTTCAATTCACTTTCTGAATAACGAGAGATATTATCATACTTGTCAAAAAGATGATTCATTCCAGTATAGACTTGTAAGCCATCTTTTTTTCCATAGACAACTATATCAATATCTGATTTTTTACTATGAAGATTTACCATTATTGAACCTGTAACACCGAGATTTCTTGGATTAATATCACATATTTCTACTAGTTTATCAGAGAATTTTCCAACCAACATTTCTAAAGAATCAAGTTTTTCTTTTTCTGCTCGAGTGATCTGCTGCAATCTTTGTATTGGATTGTAGATTCTGAGGAGATCTTTTTTTGCAACCGCTTGTAGTAATCCTCGGCCCATTGGATCCTCATACAGATACTTCGGGAAATTCTGACGTAAAAATTCGTATCTATCTTTTAAATCGTATATTTTATAGTATTCATTTAAATTATTTTTTTGACTTTTCATGAGATATTTTACAGGAACATATCTAACAAAAGAAATAATCTTATCCTGAGGATGAGATAATCCTTTCACGTCGAACAGCAAATTGTCTACTGATTTGATGAAGAACCCTTCAATTGGTTTTGTTATTACTTTAGAATTCAAAATCCTCATCCTAATTTTACTTTTCAATTTTTTGTGATATTTTTATTAGAATTTTTTCAACGTATTTCTGATATTGTGAATTCTTTTGGGTTACTCGAGATATTATTTGCGAGTGATGCTCAATTAATTCTCTTAGATGCATGACTTTCGAATCGTTTAGTTCTTTACTCCTAGAAAAATGAATTACTCGAGTAGAGTGTATTAAGATTTCAATTAATGAAGAGAATGCTCGAGTATGTGGTTGGACTTGTTCCTCACTGAGGTTAGCATCAATTATTTCGCAATAAAATATTCCTCTTTCTTCTTCTTTTGTTATTTTTACTGCTTTTAGAGCTATATGATTTCCCTCACAAGCTTTGAGAATAGGCGCATTAATCATTGCAGATTTAATGTAAAATTCATCAATCAGCAAATCTTGGAATAGAGTACTTTTCACAAATAAATCTGGGTCAGAGGTGATATTTATTATGCATTCTTTTTGTTCCTGTAGATTCTTGTAAGTATCTGATTCTTTGTAGGGACGAATTATCACTTGTTTTTCTTTATCAATTGCAAAACCCATTGGAGCAGCATTCGGTTGATTTTGTTGATTATAAGTAGTAACAATTGCTTCGTAGATTATCCCAGTTTGGAAGGGGAGATCTTTATTCATCATTAGTATCACTATCTAATAACCAGTTACTTCATAATAATTTATTTGAATATTATTTTTAACCAGTAATGAAATAATAGTTACTGATGGTATTCGGTTTGATGACATATGAAGCAAAACGTGCAGCTAAGAAAAGAGGATTATGAACAAATATGTTCATTACTTAACATTGATCCAAAAACAGATCTAGAAGCAACAAAGATATTGCATTCGAGCTTATCATATCAGTCAGTAAGAAAAACATTTAGAAAAATAAAATCAGTTATAGAAAACAAAAATATTCTTATTTTTGCACCAGGACCTTCTCTTGAAAGTTCTCTTAAACAATTACTTGTTTTTTTGAAAAAATTCAGAAATGAAATTGTTATTTTTGCTGTTGATGGAGCTGCAAAAGCTTTACTGGAATTTGATATCACTATTGATGCCATTATTACTGATCTTGACGGAAGCATAGCCGCAATAAGAGAGAGTCTAATGAATGGGTCAATAATAGTTGTTCATGCTCATGGAGATAATATAGCGAAGATTACTGAAATCAGTGACATTATACCAAATGAAGGCATTCTAGGAACAACTCAAACAAAAGAGACTTCTAAAGTAAAAAACTTGGGAGGATTTACAGATGGAGATCGGGCTGCATATTTAGCAGCGAATCTGCGAGCGAAGAAGCTGGTTCTCATTGGTTATGATTTTGGTGAAGTAGTTGGGAAATTTTCTAAACCCGATAGTAACAATGAAGATTTTCAAGCTTCAGAAAGGAAACTAGTTAAATTCACTTTCGCAAAGAAATTACTCTCACAGCTTCCTAATTTGTTCCCATCGATTAAATTCTATAATCTCTCAAATCAAGGTGAAGAAATAGAAAATATATCAAAAATTCCCATAGAGGAGATTGAAGAATATTTGAAAGAGTAGAGGATTAAATAGAGTCTCTCGTTCTTTTCATCCAACAGCCTTGCCCTTTATACTCGAAAACACCTACTTCTATAGCATCAATATTATTGTACTTCATAAACAAAGGAATCAGATTGGATGAAAGTAAACGTGCAAATTCCTCAACTGTAGTATTTTTAATTGGTAGTAAACAAACATCGCTCTCTGGAAAAATATAATTTTTGTTTTTAGGTTTGAAATTAATAAACAACTCATTTTTCTTTTTAGTTATTTGAAGATGGGGATTTTCTGTTGGTAACAGTATTTTATGATCAAGTTCTTCCACAAATTTTCTTACAAAAGGTTTCAGTTCCAAGAAATCAATAACCAAATTCTTAGCTTCATCCTGTTCACCATAAATCTGCACTTCAACTAAGTAATTATGACCATGTAATCGTTCACATCCGGTTTCTCCGAGAACGAAATGCGCTGCTGCAAATTTAAAGGATAATTCTCCTTGGACTAAGCGATAACTCATTATTTTTACACCACAATTTTACTTGGTCACTCAATGCTTTCTTTTAATATAAAATATATATTTCCCATTACTGGAGTCCATTAGAAAGAGTTCGTGATTATTATTTAAACACCACTTAGGAATATTCTTTTGAGATTTAGGTCTATTAGTTATGAGTTTGAGAATTTCACCGACTTTTATTTTAGCCATAGATACTTTAAGCTCAAAAAGCACTGCCGGGCATTCTTTATCCGTCATGTCAATAACAATACCAATGACTTCTGAGCTCTCATTTGACATTTTATCCAAGTAAATTTTTTATCAGCAAAGATTAAAAACATTTACTAAAGAGTGAGGGGTAAGGATACTTAATTACGACTCAACTAGTTAGAAGCTCGAATTTATGAAAAATCAGAATTTATCTTAATTCTAAAAGGATATGAAGTGATATGGTTAAAATTCTTGGTCTCGATATTGGTGGGGCAAATACAAAACATGTGTTTATTGAGGTTCAAAATGATCAAATCATATTGCTTAGCACTAGCTCCGATTATTTCCCAATTTGGAAAGACTATCAATCCTTCCCAGAATATCTCAATAAACTAAAAAGTAAATTAGGAGAGGAATTTGGTTCTATTGATCAAGTTGTTTTTGTTACTACAGCAGAGCTTGCTGATTGTTTTCAAACAAAAAAAGAAGGAATTGAAATCATTAGTAGATATGTTGAAGATTGTTTTCAATTAGACAATGAAGAAGCTACCCCACTTATTCTTGACGTCAATGGTCATTTTCTTTCTACTCAAGAAGCAGGAGAAAATTGGCTCAACGTTTCAGCTACAAATTGGATTGCCTCAGCTAAATATTTGGGATCAAAATATCAAAATGCATTAGTAATTGATATTGGTTCGACAACAACCGATTTTACACCAATAAACCAAGGTAAAATTGTTGCTCAAGGAAGTAATGATCTTGAACGATTAATTAACAAAGAATTAGTTTATTCGGGTTTAATTAGAACAAATGTTGTCGCAATAATTCAGGAAGTTAAAGTAAGAAATGAAATTGTACCATTAGCGAGTGAGCTTTTCGCAACAATTGGAGATGTCTACTTGCTTCTAGGATTGATCTCGGAGGAGGAATATACAGGGGAAACCGCTGATGGTAAACCTGTAAGTAAAGAATATGCTAAAGCAAGGTTAGCAAGAGTAGTTTGTTCTGATACAAACCAACTGACTCATAATGATATCATGGAAATCGCTAGGCAGATTAAGGATAAACAGTTTGAGAAGCTATCAGATGCAATGAATCATGTTTTGAATAGATATAGAATAATGTATGAATTAAATCCGGAAATAATTCTCATTGGTTCAGGAGCGAATACGATAGGTATGTCTTTGTTAAGAATGAACGGGATATATGAGCAAATTATAGCTGATGATATATTAGATGAATCATCTTTGAACGCTTTTTGTGCTTTTGCAGTTGCAGTTCTATATTCGAAAAAGTATTTGGGAACGAGGGACGCATTGAATGAAAATTGACACAATTATAAAATTAGGTGGATCAATTACGGAAAGAGGAACTCTCAAACAAATAATTCAGTTAGGAAAAACACTTTCCGCAAAATTTGACATTAAACGAGATTTTGCAATAGTTCCAGGTGGAGGGCTTTTTGCAGAGTTTGTTCGTGAAACACAAAAGAAATATGCTTTAGATGATGAGCAGGCACATTGGATGGCTATTCAAGCAATGGAACAACATGCTAGTTTATTGTTAAAATTCATTCCAAATTCAAGATTACATGATTTCTCTGTTATGGAGTTCAATACATTAGTTTTTGATAATTTGCCTATACTTAGAATTACGAAATATATGAGAACAGAAAGCGATTTAGAGAAAAATTGGAATTCAACGAGTGATGCTATTGCAGCAGAGATTGCTATGAAAATTCAAGCAAAGAGAATAGTTTTTCTCAAAGATATAGATGGGATTATCGCTAAGGATAAACTAGTTAAGAAGATAACTATACAAGAATTACAAAAATTGAAGACTAGCCCATTAGATGAGAACACACCAAAAATACTACTAAAAAATAATATTAGGGCATTTATTCTCAATGGGTTGATTCATGACCGTATAGAAAATCTATTAGAAGGTAAAGAATTTATAGGAACAGAGATTATTCGGTGAAATTATCCCAATCATAAGAATTTTATTTCAGTGAACGTTAAGAATTTAGGAGCTAAAAAGATGAGTCAAATTGCCAAAGTAAAAACTGGGATTCCTGGATTAGATAAAATGCTAAATGGGGGATTACCAAAAGGTAGGACTATTCTATTAAGTGGACCAGCTGGAGCAGGAAAAACCACGCTAGCAACTCAGTTTATCTATCGAGGTGTCTTAGATTATGGCGATCCGGGGATTTTCGTAACCTTTGATGAAAGTCCCACAACTGTTAGACAGAATTTTGCAAGTTATGATTGGAAATTAGAAAGCTTGGAAAAAGAGAATCTTCTTGCGATCGTTGATGGTTTCTCAATGCGAGCAGGTGTAGCATCGAAAGAGAAGTATAGTATTCGATTAGAAATTGATGATCTTCTTACAACACTTATCGCATTAATTGATGAACTTGGTGCTGAAAGAGTAGTTATTGATTCTTTAACAGCTCTTGCCTTATCTCTTGAAAGTGAAATGCGTATCCGCAGAGAAATCCTAAAGCTAAGCGCAGTGATGTCAAGTCTCAAATGCACAACAATCGTTACTAGTGAAATGTCTCAAAGTGGTGAAATTTCTCGATATGGGGTCGAAGAATTCATGGCTTCAGGTGTAATAATTGTCGATATACAAGAAGTAAATCAAAGATTACTTAGAAGTATTTACATCAGAAAAATGAGGGGAATCGATCATGAATTAGTTCGAAGACCTTTCGAATTAACTCAGAATGGATGTGTAGCCTTATCTACTGAAACATTATTCTTGTAATTGAGTTGCTGTTTCATTTCATATTTATCTTCATCATGATATTTTATTCATTTGACATTTAATCAATTTATTAAATGGTGGGAATTTAACAATGTTTACCAAAGATTCCGATATGAAGGAAGAAGACCTTGTTTTAATGGAAACTAAAGAGCTGTCAGAGAAGTGTGGTAATTGTAATAGTACTCTTATTCTCAAAGTATATTGGACAAGGAAAGAATATAAGCAAAAAATTGAATGCGAAAATTGTGGATTAGCAATTTGGAAGAGTAATTTGAAAAAACTGGATTACTAATCACTCATCTTTCTCTAGAACAACTCGGGTTAAATTTTTCATTGTTTTAAATAAATTCAGATCTCCGGTGATTTTGCCGATTATGTTAACTTCTGAATAGGGTCGTATTTTCTCCCAAAATACACAGATAGCTTTACTCATAGGCCAATAAGCAATATCTCCAGGGTTTACATCAAAGGTTGGGCGTTCCTGTTTTACTTGGATATCGATTAAGAAATAAGCTTGTGCGTTATCCTGTACTCTTACCCGACCACTTAATGGTAATGCATACCATATGTTTTCAACTGAATGAGGAGCTTTGACTCGATAGAACTCACCCTTCACTTCCCCTCCGCCATCAATTTTGAACTTGACTGGATATGTTTCCTTTAATGTCAACTGTTAGCACCGAGAAATATTACTACTAGTTACACAAAAAGTTTCTGGAGAAAAAGTGGTGCCCCGACCGGGATTTGAACCCGAGTCCACAACTCGAAAGGCTGCGATGATTGGCCGAACTACACCATCGGGGCGTGTTAATTTTTACGTTTTCCTTGTTTGTATTATCTGGTTTTAAATCTTTCTTATTCTACAATAAAACAAGTTTAGCGAATCATTTGAGTTTAATGAATAGAAAAAAAGAGATATGTGCAGCAGGTTAACCCGCTGCTACATTACAGAGTGATTATTTTCGTTTTTTAACGATAAGATATGTAATTGTTGCAATTGCCATGATTGAGGTGAAAGCAATTAACATGGTGAAACCAGGAGTTGTTGGAGTCCAACCTAAATCGTATCCTGCTTTTGTCATGTATTCTCTTGCTTTGTCGAGGTCGTGGTTGTAGCGAATAATGTTTGGATTATTCCAAATACCCATCTTTGGATAGAGTGGGGTGTCGCTAAGGGCGTATTCACCTCTGTGAATAACGTCGTTGATTTCAAGTCTGTCAAGAGCATATGCAATAGCTTTTCTTACACAAAGACCAACAGTTAGTGTTGGGTCACCAGGAGCGACTAAACGACTACCAACAACTGGTCTTACTTCTCTCATGTTAAATCCGTAGAAACCAAAACTGTATAGTGTATCAGATTGTACAGTGAAGTCTGGGTCTTCAACGAAATCGTCTCTAGCGGATGGATTCCATCCGACAGCTTCAAGATCGACTTTACCAGATTGGAATTCGAGGAGTGATGTTTGCAAATCAGGAATAATTCTGATTCTCAATTGGTGCATTCCATCCCAGCCTGTGCCGAAACCGAATCTGTTAGCCCAATCTAAAGCAGTATCTGCTGTAACTACAGGATCTAATCTCCAGCAATCTAATCTAACTGTTAGTACAGTTTCTACTCCTTCAGTGAAGTCATCGATTTTGAAAAGTCCAGTACCGAAACAATTTGTGGCAAAGGTATTCCATGATGGGTGAGTAATATCAGGTGTTACTCCGTCTGCTAATTGAGTTTGGTTCAAGTAGTATTCTGGGAGAATTCGAGTGTTTAGTGATGGTAAGAACGGAGCGTAAGCATCGTTTGCTGCTGTTCCTGGGTTACCGTCAATGAATAAGTCCAAAGTATATTGATCGACTTTCTTCAAATCTTTGACCCAACTCCATGTTCCTTGGTCATTAGATACTTCTCTCCATGAATAAATGGTGAAGTAAACATCATCAACATCAAACACTTCATTGGTTGATAAACCGTCTGGATCATCAGCCCATTCAATACCTTGTCTTAAAACAATTCTCATCCAGGTATCATTAATCATAGTATAGCTCTCAGCTAAGTGAGGATAAACTGTAAGATCAGCATCGTACCAGATCAAAACATCCATAGTTGCACTGCTGATGAAACTTGAAGAAGTATCATCTTGGAACAATGGATTAAGATCTGACCAAGCAGCATCTGTAATAACTAACTCATCATCACTAACTTGTCCAGTGTGAGAAGCTGTCCAATCCATTTTACCCCATGATTGTAATATACCATCAGACATATTATAACCGCTTAGGGTTGCCCAGAAAGCATTATAGCCTCTTGGGGAGAATGTTGGAGCCATTGGACAGATTTTGTCCATGAAATATTGTTGCCATGCCCAGTAATGTTGGACACGTTCTTCTGAGTCGGGAGGCATAATTAAATTGCCTTGTACAATGTACCATTCATTGATTCCTGTATCAAGATCATCATCCCAGTCCATGCTGGTATGATAACCGAACAAGTTCAATGAGCCGTTTTCGTCATAAACACCAGAGAAGTCTGGGTCTGCACCGCCACCACTTAGACCGACGTAACAAACGTCAAAGTCTCGGAAGGCGATCAACTCGCCTACAAATGTGGGCCAGTCTTGCACAATAACTACTACGTTTATACCGATTCTTGCACAGTGTTGTTTGAGGAAGTTACCATAATCCGGTCTAACTCCTCCACCATTTGTCTTGAAAACTAGTGTGAAAAATGGTTCAATGGCGTCTGTCTTTGTTGGTTGGACAGCAATAGCACTAGCTACAAAGAGTGTCATTATAACACCTACAAGAAGGGTAGTTTTAACTTTGTTCACTTTCATCGGGTGATCACCAAAAAATTTGGTTCAACCTAATAATTTTGGTTCCATGATTCCTTAGGAATCACGGGCCTCTAAACCTCGAAGGTTTAGATGCTAAACTAATTAGCTTACATTGTCCCTTAAAAAAGTTTTGTCTGCAAAAATAATTCAAAATTCGACAAATAATTCGAATTTGTGATTTGCTTATAAGGCTTACTGGGGTTATCTTTTATGAGTTTATTAAGATTTTTTTGTATAGTAAATTTGATGCTTTTGGAGTCATTTTCCCGACTCCATTAGGAATAAAATAATTAAATGGGGAAAATAATTATTTCTTAGGAGAACAGGATTATACCACTATGAATGCTCATCTCAATAATTTTTCCGGGAGATTTTTTATGAGAAGACTAACTCGTAAAGTAAAAAGAATGAGTAATTCAGATCTTCGCGAAGCACTCTGGGATATTAGAAAGAAGACTGGAGACATAGCTAGTTTTAGTGGTGATGAGAAAAATAATCTACTGAAAATAGAAGGAATATATGCTGAGGAATTAAAGAGAAGAGAATTGCTTGAATGGGCTCTAAGAACTGGTAAGGACGATCCTTCTGAGTAACAGGGTCTTATTCTTTTTTATCAGATTCGTCTAATTCCGGATTTTCTGTTTGTGACTTTTCAGTTCTTTCCAAAGTTATGTTTTCTGAAACTGGTGTGCTTACTGGAAATAGTCTCCCAGCAACTCCTTCCCAACCAGGGCAAGAATTAAAATTAGCATTCCATTCACATTCATCGCATGTGCGCTCCATATCTTTTCCTCTATGCAAGCTTAAGTAAGTCATTCCTCCCATAACAATTAAAGCTGCACCGATTTTAAATCCCCAATGTTGTGAGATAAGAACAATTACTAAGAAACCAGTCCAAGCTCCTCGAGAGAATTTCGCTACATCTTTAATGAAGATGGAATATCGACCTAACCACCTACTTGCAAATGTTAAGATTCCAAATCCTATAACAAACCACCAAAGATTATCAATAATTGAAACAGCTTCACTTAAGAAAAAGTTTCTTGAGGGGATCCAAAAAATGAACATTGCGACAAGTGCATAGAGTGGAGGATAGCTTAGAAAACAGCCTCTACACAATCTTAGTTTGCCTATTTTAAAAACATGAGGATCAAAGGTTTCACAATTTGGATGATGGGAAAGCATTAATTGTAATGCCCCGAAAGAAAATACGCCACGGAGAATTTGACGAATTTCCCCCCTAAGTTTACTTCTTTTCTGCTTTTTGTTCTGTTGAATTTCCTGTGGAGTCAACTCAATTTTAGTCGTTGATGCGGTGTCCTCTGTTTTTACTTCGATGTCATCCGAGTCATTCATCTTTATTCCACACAAAGCAATATTAAGGGATTAAATCACTGCTACTCATTTTTCTTTGTATAGGTTAATAACTTTTAAGATGAATTTAAAATAAGAAGAGATTATCTATATTTGGTTGGTATGAAATGGCAAGGAATCCACAAAAATCTATAACATTACTATCAGGTGGAACCGGTACTCCTAAGCTTATGCTTGGTATTCGAGAACTACTTGATGATAATATGTTAACAATAATTGGAAATACAGGTGATGATGATCTTTTCTTTGGTTTGTTAGTCTCACCTGATATTGATTCCTTAGTGTACTTATTTTCAAATCAACTAGATATTGCGAAATTTTGGGGAGTAGAAGATGATTCATTTAAAACTTTACAGCATTTGAAAGTGATGAAAGAAGAAACTTGGTTTAAATTGGGAGATAAAGATTTAGCACTTCATTTAACGAGAAATAGATTATTATCTGCTGGGTTTACTTTATCTGAAGCAACTAACGAAATCTGTTCGAGATTAGGTGTTACAGCGAAAATTATCCCAATGTCAGATGACTCAGTAAAAACAGTCATGCTGAATGAAAAAAATGAGAAGTTTTCATTCCAAGAATACACTGTGAAATTCAGAGAAAAAATCAAAGTTACAGCAGTTCGTTATGAAGGGAGTGAAGATGCTAAAGCTAATCAAGAAGCCATTGAAGCGATAAGAAATTCACAAGTAATAATTCTTGGACCGAGCAATCCAATTACTAGTATTGGTCCAATGTTATCTCTGCAAGAATTGAGAAAAGCATTATCTGAGTCAAAAGCTAAAGTAATTGCGATATCTCCACTTGATAGTGGTAAGGCTTTTAGTGGACCAGCGGCCCGATTACTGAAAGATTTAGGTTATGAAGCATCATCACTTGGGATTGCTAAATTGTATAAAGATTTCTTGGATATCATAGTAATAAGTACGAATGATGCAAAATTAATAGATGACATCCAAAATTTGGGATTACAAGTTGTTTGTACTGATATTTCTTTGAAAACTAAAGTCGATCAGATAAATTTAGCTAAGGTTATTCTTAAAGAGACTGGAATTAATTTTTGAGGAAAAATATTTAGTTATCGTAGATTTTTTTATTATAAAATTGATGTTTACTTGGTGTTATTTTTGAGAATACTTGTTGCGTTTTATTCGTTTGAAGGGAATACAAAATTTATAGCTGAAGCTATTGCTAAAGAATTGAAAGCTAACCTATTAGAGTTGAAACCAACTAAGGATGTCAAATCTAAGGGATTCTTCAAGTATCCAATTGGTGGAGCTCAAGTTGTTTTTGGTTTCAAACCCAAATTGTTACCCTTTGATAAGAATCCTGAGGATTATGATGTTTTATTTCTTGGAACTCCAACTTGGTCTTTAAGTTATACTCCTTCCATGAGATCATTTCTCTCTCGAGCAAAGCTTGCTAGTAAGAAGATTGGATTATTCTGTTGTCGAATGGGGAATAAGGGTAAAACTTTCAAAATAATGAGGAGGAAACTAAAAGGAAACGAGATCATAGGAGAAATCGATTTCAGTCAACCACTCATTAAAGCAAAAGAAGAAGATGCAAAGACAGCTCAGAAATGGGCTAAGGAATTAGTATCTAAAATTTCATAACCATTTCTTATGGTATAATTTCACACCCATTATTGAATCTTGGATACTCAAACTCAGTTTTTGCAATAACCCCGCTTTCAATTAAGGATTGAACATCTCCTTTAATTACCTTGAGCTCAGAGACCATATGTTCAACGGTTCCACAAACTTTCTTGAATGCTTCTAGTCCCCACAATTTTGTATGATTAGTGAACAAACATCGACCACCACATAGACCGAATATATCACATGATGGACAAGGCTCGGTCACTTCCATGGAATTCTGTACTGATTTCGGAGTGCTAGTTTGTATATCACCAACTATCGAAAGATCAAATTCCGGAGATATTGGACACACAGAAATTGATCCATTTGGATTAATAGCGAATGAATCCAAGCCAGCCCCACAACGCAATGGACTTGGGGAATCATCAAGAATAGATTTCATAACAGAAATGAATGGTACAAGACCAATTAGTTTTCCTTCTCGCATGTTTTCTAACCACCAGTGTACAAGTTTTGTTATGCCTGGATTGTAGGAATTTTTCATCCAATGATCGAAATCTTTCCATCTTGCTTTCGGATCATCATCCCATTGACTATCAATTTGCCAATGAATATGATTAAAACCTGGATTACTTAGACTAGCTAAATGAGTTACTTCCTTGTAAATATCAGCTACTTCAGAAATAGCTATTCTTGCAATCAAATCCCCTTTAAAACCGTTTTTTCTTGCTAACTTGCAGTTTTCAAGAACTTTAGCATAGATACCATTACCGCGATTTGCATCGGTTATTTCTTCTCGACCGTCTATAGATGCAAGAATAGTACTTATGCGTCTAAGATATTTTGGATCCAATTTGTGGAGACTTATCATATTTGTTTGAATTGACCAGTGTTTTATACTTGGAAGTTCATCCATGATTTTTTCAAGTAATGGTATTCTGATTAAAGGTTCACCACCATAAAATTGAATTGTTTTTTCACTCTCATCTTGTTGCAGGAAATTTCTCAAACTCTTAATTGAGTAATTAACATCAATCGGAGGGAGCTCGAAAGCTGCATCTTCCCCACAATACTTGCATTTCAGATTACAAGCTCGGGTTAGTATAAGGAAGTAATTCGTTGTTCATTCCACCGAAAAATCATTGACTTCAAAAATAAGGACTATTCCATTAGCTTCTCAATTTTGCTTTTGTCACTAGTTTTTTCATTTAAAATTGTTTCATATAATTCCATTTCGCCTCTATCTCTCTTCAGATAGCGATAATACATTCCACTTATTGCAGCTCCCGCAGGAACACCAACAATACCGCATAACATAAACGATGACAAGAGCATAAGTATGAGCATGGTTAAAGCATTTTGTTGTGTATATATACTATGATAATACCAGAGAATTGGCATTGATATAGCAGCTTGGATAATACTACCAGGAATTCCTATCACTAAGCCATCATAGAAACAACTGATTATCGGTCTTTTTCTCATATAACCAACATAGACTCCACCAGCAACGCCTGCAAAAAGCAATGAAGGTAGAATCAAATAAAGAGCATCAGGTGAAATCAAAAATATTAATGAAGAAACTGCAATAATCAATATTCCAATGAAGAAAGTCTTTGCTTTCAAGAAGATCATTCCAAACTTGCTTATTGTTACATGATTACCTATTTGTAATTTAAATATCCATGTATCTCTTCTAAAACGAATGATTCTGCAGATCTACATTGTTTGTTTATTTTCTAAACTGAAAAATGGATCTTTTAAGTATTTTATCAATAAGTTAAGCAGGTTTTTTCACTTAGTAAAGAAGAATGCTTTTCTTCATATTTGGATATAGTATACTTAGAAGATAGAAGCTCTGAAAATCCTCCATTAATCATTCGAATTAACTCCAAAAGCTTTACAAAAAGATTATATATATCGTATGAGCTTTATTATCCAAGGAAGTTAGTATTCAAAATCTAATGGGGGTAAGTAAAGCGGAAACTTTATAAGGAAAAGTAAATCACCGCTAGCTCAAACAAAAATTCAAAATGTCCAAAAAGAATAGAAGGCTGTGAAAAAAAAAAATGATCACTGAATTGCTAAACAGCTCAATAAAAGATCGAGAAGCAAGAATTAGACTCTCTGTGGAAAAGAAAAAGGGAACACGAGGTCGAAAGAGAAGTAAAAAGACAATAAGAGTACAAGAACTCATACTTGATACATTATTTGTTAGTTGTCGTTTAATGAGATCCTCCGAAATTAGAATCGCAGTAGGGAAACGTGTAAAGGGACTGAGTAATTATTTATTCTTTTCAGCTCTCAGAGACTTACAAACAAGGGGCGACATAGTAAAACGTAAAAACCTGTTAAATATGAAATATACGTTCTATGCATTATCAGAAATTGAGAGACAAAAGAGAAAAGCATATAGCTATCCAACAACACTAATCAGCAGTTACAATTACCACTATATGACAACCCTTCCATATTCCATAGAGGCAGTTTTACTATTACCGAGATTCTTCTGGTAAATAGTAGAATTAACTGTCAAGAAGGGCTGCACGTTTGTGCAGCCATTTTTTATTTCGAACGTAATGAAATTATAGAAATTTTTTCTGTTGCAAGATCAAAGAGAGAATAAAAGGAAATTAGAGTTGTTTGATTTCTTCTATAAGAACTCTTAATGGTAATTCAAATGTTTCTGGATCTTTAGCAGAAGTTTCAAAAATGACGAATTCGTTTCTAGTGATAATTCGAGCAATATCAGCCCCTAAATAGAGCCCTCTCTCAGCTAGATCGGATTTATTCATGAATATTATTACAGGAATTTCTTTACCAGTTCTAAATTCTTCTTCCCTGACTTTCTCTATGTAAACACTCAGATATTCAATGGATGAAATATTTGTGCCATCGGCAAGCAAAATAACAGCATCAGATCCTTTCAAGCAGATATCAGCCATAAATTCAAATCGTTCTTGGCCTGCAGTATCAAAAATGGAAAAAGTCATGAACATATCGATATCTTCTCTAGAAAGAAGACTATCCACTCCATCATTGATCTCCATAATCTCGAATCTATTACTTTTTGTAAAGATAACCATTGCACCTAATTGATTTAAGCTAAGTGTAGTTGTGGATTCTTCGACATCTATTGGAGTATAAGTTAGATTAGCTTTGTTTTCCAGGTAATCCATTCTTTTTACATCTGAAACAACAAATTGATCACCAAAAAGTGATTTGAGGAAAGAGGTCTTTCCACTTCCTGATGTACCAAGAACGGTAATTTTTAGCAAACGAGAAAGTTTACCTTCTCTTAGCAACTCGGCAACGTTCATTAAATTATAACTCCAAGGGATTTACGGCAATAAATCACTTATTTACAATTAATAATAGGTCAAAGTTCTTTAAAGGATTAATGAAAAAAAGTCCCAAGGTATCTAGTAAAAGTCTCCTCTTTTTTGTCGAGTAAGTCAGCACTTTTGTATGGTTCTTTGTGTTTTTTACCATAATTGTGTCAATAATCACGTGTTTTTTAGGAAAAATTGGTATTACTTTATGAATGATAATTTCAAGAATAGAACCTAAATCATCTCCGATTAACCGAAAGGATTTTAAAATAAAGTAAAAACTGAATTTTAGTAACAAAAGCATCGATGGTCTAGACTGGTCTAGGACTCCAGCCTTCCAAGCTGGGTACCCGGGTTCAAATCCCGGTCGATGCACCATCTTTTCTATATATCCCAAGAGAAAAACGAAATAAATTCTTAAAGTATAAAGTTTAAACAAAGATGATTAACATGCTCCTCATACAAGGTATCGATTATGTCAAATGCAGTGAATGTGGCATTTGTGTAGTGGCTTGTACAGCACAGCTCTTTTCTGAAACAGATGATAAAGATAAGAAAATTATCTTCATGAATCCCCATGAGGTCTGTGTAAAGTGTGGACATTGTATATCAGTTTGTCCTGAAGAAGCAATCTTGTTTGAGGATGATGATCCAGCATTTAATTTTGAGGGAACGAAAAAGCTACCAGACATTGTCTCATATGAAGATTTAATGAAGATTCTAAGGATGAGAAGGTCGATACGAGTCTACAAAGATAAGCCAGTTCTGGAAAAGAAACTAGAAAAAGTGTTGCAAGCAATGAGATATGCTCCAACCGCAAGCAATAGACAAAACTGGCGATTAACAGTAGTGACAAATAAAAAAGAAATAGAATACTTATCAAAAGAATCCACTAAAGATTTGAAATTAGCTAAGAAATTATTACCTTTAAGATATCTAGCATTACCATTTCTCTCACCAGGATTAAGAAAAAGAGCAAAGGATCCAAGAACAGAAGTGATTTTAGACAGGGAATTAGGGGCAGAAGAAAAAGGGCAAGATATTGTTTTCTTTAATGCTCCATGTGTGATAATTCTATATTCTAGACCATACACAAGCAATATGGCACCTAATGATGCTGGAGTTGTTATAACACATGGAATGTTAGCAGCACAAGCTCTAGGATTAGGGACATGTTGGATAGGCATTGCTCAAAGAGTATTTCAAAAAAGAAAGATTAGGAAACACTTCAAAGTACCAAAAGGATACCTAGTTTATGGAGTAATAACATTAGGAATACCAGATATAGAATATCAAAGAGCACCACCAAGGAGAGCCGTAAGAGTCCAGAGGATGAAATAACAGTGGCAAAAATTAGTATTTATAGCATCATAATGGAAGTATTATCAATAATTTTCGGAGCAGTATTAATTATAATTGGAAGTGTGATGTATTCTCCAGTAGAGGACGGAGCATTTTTTTACATTATAGTAGTTGGGGGAATTGTATTAGCACTAATAGGACTTACTCTCTTTATTGTTGATATGGTAAGAATTCAAAAACAAAGGAAAAATAAAGTAGAAACAGATGAAACGGAAATACCCCTTGAATTAGATGAATGACAGGTTTTCAGTATTTATCAGCAAAGAACTCTCTATTAGGTTCCCAAAACTCAATTTTGTTGTCTTCAGGATCAAGGATCCAAGCAAATTTACCATAGGATTCTTCCTCAATTTTGCCTATTTGTTGAACACCTTGAGTAGTGAGTTTGGCAATGAGTCCTTCAATATCCTTTACGATGAGGTTAATCATCCACTCCTTTTTACTAGGAGCAAAATAATCACCACCTTCTTTGAAAGGAGCCCAAACAGTATTCTGATTGATACCTTCAAAACTTTTCCAACGAAAAGTGATTGCAGAATCATCTTCCGTGTACGGTACTTGCGTGGTGAAACCTAGCTTTTCTTGATACCATTGAGTCAAACCTTGAGGATCATTAGATTTAAAGAAGAAACCACCAAAACCAACAATATGATCATCTAGAATAGAGGAATGTTCGTTCATAAGAAGTAAAAGAAAAACAATAAAGATTGTGATAAAGAAAGAATTGGTGGACCGGGCGGAATTTGAATCCGCGGCCTCCTCCATGCCAAGGAGGCGATCTACCAAGCTGATCTACCGGCCCAATTCGTATTTTCTTTCCCTTTATTTTCTTTTATGAATCTTTCGTTTTATGTGGTTACCTTCTTTTTATTCAAAAATCCTTACAGGAGGAGTGGTCAGAACGTATGGAAATGAGAAATGCATCTGTTGAAAGAGCCAGCTATTATTCTCAGAAGCCAACACAGCAGTAAATCTAAATGGAAAAATATACTTGTCACCTTTCTTTGCGTGATTAAGATAGAAAGTAGCAGAACTAATAATATCCCACATTTTGTCATCAGGATTTTTGTCTTGTTCTTCTAGCATACTTTTAATCTGTGCCTGCATTCCTTGATAGATTGCTTCAGATGGTAATTCCATCGTCAATTTACCTGTCATACTAATCCAAGCAACAGCATCTTTTACTGTGATTTTAGCCTCTTTATAATCGTAACTCCAAACTCCAGTATCTTTCCAATCGCTCAGAAAAATTTCTTTTGCTCCTTTTGTTCCATGCATCCATTCCTTATAGGCAGTGCCGATGATCAACGATTCGTCACTTTTAGTATAGAATTTCTTCATAAATTCATCAATTTTAGAAGTATCTTGTTTAACATATGCTTCATTGAATTGTTCAAGAACCAGCTGAATTTCTTTTATTGCTTTATCATTAGACATTTTACATCACAAACAAATTTGTCATCTATAACTGCAGTAAATGGTCAGCTATTAATAATAATATGTACAAAAGTGACCATTCTAAAATTAAGAGAAAAATAAGATGGCGGGTGATCCTAGATTTGAACTGGGAAATATAAATGCACTTAAAAGAAGGGACACAAAAGAAGAAAGAAATATATACCAAAACAGACACAGTATACAAGAGAACGATGTCTGTATTATCAGTGAGAATAGATAAGGAATTGGAAGAGAAACTGAAATTCCTAATGGAAAAGCAAAAAATAGTAGATAAATCAGCATATATCAGAAAGTTGCTAGATGAATCAATAAAAGAAGAATTATTAGATTTTCTAAGCAAAGAAATTGAAAGCAAAAATCTAAGTATATGGAAAGCAGCAGAACTAGCAAAGATGTCCTTAAGAGGAATCATGTACGAGCTAGCAAAACGGGATGTAAAAATATACGATGAATTATCCTTGCAAAAAGATTTGACTTTTGTAAAAAAAGAAGGATAAGATAATGATAGCAGTAATTAATGCATCCCCATTAATCTATTTGAGTAAATTAGGCATTATAGAAATTCTCCCTCAACTGTTTACGAGAGTAATTACCTCATCAACAGTGAAACAAGAAGTATTACAAGAGAAGAAAGCACCTGAATACACTATACTTAATGAATTGTTTGAGTCATGGTTAGAAGTAGTAAGTGTAGAGGAAAAGATAATACAAAAGCTAGCAGAGTTACAAATCCACAGAGGAGAAGCAGAAGTAATTGCTATAAGAAGGGAGCTACTAAAAAAAGAAAAAACAACAGTAGTAATAATAGATGATCTACTAGCAAGAGAGATAGCAACAAGTTTGGGGTTGACGGTAATAGGAACGATAGGAGTGCTACTAAAAGCATTAAAAGAAAAAATCATAACTAAGAAAAAATCTCAAACATTATTAGAACAATTAATAACGACAACAACATTCAGATTAACAGCAAGAGTATATGCACAAATCTTGAAAGAAATAGAAGGGTTGAGTAAATAAAAAAGTGGTGGGCGATCCCGGATTCGAACCGGGGACCTATGCCACGTCAAGGCATCGTCATACCAGGCTAGACCAACCGCCCATTATCAGTATTCTTTCTTCGCTTCTTTTTTCTTTTTGAATCTTTCGTTTGTTTAGAATTAGGTTTTCTCCTATTCTTTTTTTATAATCGGAGTGTGTCTGCTTTGAATGGTTCGTAGCTGATGAAGTCTGCGTGATGTACTATTATTCCTTCTACTGTTCTTTTTCCTAGGTCTCCTTCTTTTGAGTGTGTTGCTATCATGTGGCATACTTCGTCTGGTATGTCGAACATCATTGCTAATCCTACTCCTGTGAATGGGTGTCGTAATAGTTTTCCTGTTTTTCCTACGACTGCTTTTCCATCTTCTAGGACGTATTCCAGTAGTTTCCCTACGTCTATGAGTATTGCTCCAGCTATCAGTAAGTCCATTTTTATTGGCAGTTTTTCTCCAAAGAACTTCTGCATGACTTTTGCTGAGTCCACTGCTATGGACACGACTGCTCTTTTGTGCTCCATAAACGTGACTTTGCAGTCTTTTATTAACAAGGTAAATGGTATTTTCTCCAAATCTGCTGCACTTAGCACGCTTTGTTCTAATGCGTATTCCCATGTTTTGTAGACGTTTTCTTTCAAGGTCTTGTCTTTTATCCATTCTATTTCTGGCCAAATTCTCATGACTTCTTTTCTCATTGCTAAAACTCCAATTTGTGTTTGCCTTGTTTAATTTATCATGCATTTTAAAAACTTGTGAAAAATTGCGAATTAATTATTGTAATTGAGTTACCACTCTTTCAAAATTATTTATTCTTATCCTGTAATCCTGCTTTCCTTCGTATTCTCTTTATTTTGGACATAATAACATCCTTGTTTTCGCCTATGACCATAAGTACGTGTGATCCTAAATCTTCTAGTACAATCACCCTATTTCGTAATTCCATTATTGTTCTTGTTGGGAATTGCAAGGTTTTTTCAGAAAATTCTGCTTGGCTTTCTATGAGTTTCACTGCGAATTCTTGGAAGTAATGTTCATAGTCACTTACAAACGGATCTCTTGGTCCGGAATACACTTGATGATTCATTGGTTTCTCAAAAATCGAGACGTTTAAAATATTGGTCACTTCAGGAATGATTTTTGTGAGTACTTCAGCATCTACTTTGAAAATTTGAGCATAGATTTCTTCAAGGTCTGTGATGAAGGTTCTGAATACAGAGACATCTGAGACTATTTCCATTAATTCTTCTTTATATTTTGCTTCAAATCTTCCGACTATCAGTTTTGCTATGTTATCAAGCTCTCTGCTTTCTTCATCTATAAAGAGCAAAGCGTAGATCTTTTCCCCTTCACTTATTAGTACATTATACTTGTCTTGATTAATGGTTTGCACTAATCCACCTGTCGTTTCCTTTGCTACCGAAAGAATTGCTGACAGCATACCTGATAGGAGATCAGGATCTGTTTCCATTAGTATTCCATCATCTACTCTGAATTTGTGATCTAAAAGTAATAACCCTTCTTTTGTCAAAATCATTACTTGTCTTGCAATGGGCATTTGTTGCTATCTCCGAAGTCTTCCTAATCTTTCTTTTTGAAGATTGAATTATAGATGGTTGAAATTAATGGAAATTTGATTTTAATATGTGAGCCCTATTTTACTGCTCGGTATTTGCTCAACTTTTGTTAACGTTTGTGTTAAAATAAGTTTTGCTGAATGACAGTTCCCCTTAGATTATAAAGAATGACTATTTCTGTAATTTGGTTACGAAAAAGCTAAAAATTCTTAATAGATTATATCTGAAGGATA
>JAGXNT010000034.1 GCA_019894765.1 Candidatus Heimdallarchaeota archaeon | reverse complement strand
GTTCTCAAAGGAATAGCACAAGTAGTTAACCGAACACTAGAGGATTGGAAAAATGTCGAAATGGAGATTTCTACAGCTGTGTTCAAACCAATACGAGTTATAGAACCAAATCCATTCTACATTGACATCTACGATCCATACGCCCGACCCCCACCAGCACCTAAAGCCTCGCGCTCTATGAAGAAAATGAAGGCTGGAGCAGCAGCACCAATGGGTGTTATGGCTGAGAAAGAAGAAATGATGGATTATGCTCCAGATGAAGATTTGTTTGAACCTGTAGCAGAAATGAAAGAAAGTGCTGCTGGAGTACAAAGCTTCGTTATTCCAGGAAAATGGACAATTCCTTCTGATGGAAACACTCATCCAGTTACCTTAACAATTGCTGAATTGAAAACTGACAAAGAATTTTACTGGGCAGCTACTGATGCACTTGGAGTTATTGCTCAAGACAAGATTACAAATGATGACGAAGTTGTTCTTGGCGGAAACGCAAAAGTCTATTCTGAAGGTGAATTCATAGGTGAAACCCGCATTAACAGAGTGCCACCTCGAGATGAATTCAAACTAGGTGCACGAGAAGAGCTTAAAATAGCTGCTAAAAAGAAACTCCTTAAACGAGTCAGAGAAAAAGCCGGCTTGGTTAAAGGTAAACGTGCAATTTCATATGAGTATGAGCTTGAAATTAAGAACTTCAGAAAAGAAGCTTCACAGATAACTATCAAAGACGCTATCCCATATTCCCGATCTGAGAGGATTAAAATAAAGGATTTTGAAGCCAATGTAGTCCCAGCAGAAGATAATCTTGGCGTATACACTTGGGAGTTAAAACTCAAACCAGATGCAACTACTAAAATTACTTACAAGTATGAGGTTGAATGGGAAAAGGATTATGAAATAACACCATCATTGCCGTGATATTTGTGAAACTAAAGATTGTACCAGTAAGTAATCATTGGTTAATTTATCAAGTAGATGGTAATAAAACTCCTATAGGAAGAATTAGGATAACACCTAATTCTATTATTTTTCTCCTAAATGATTCAAAAGCACGATTAGAAACAAGAGTCATGGATGATAGAGTATTTTACAAAATATCTTCCAATGGAACAGTGTTGAAGAGTTTTAGTTTTACAACTAAGAATTCCAGAATTCTAAAATGGAAAACCATTGAAGAATCCCCAAAAATATTGAAATGTTATTCAAAATATTCTCGAGCTTTTCTCAAATACAAAGATACGAAAATTGCTCATACACTTCCAATTGCGGGGAATACCCACATTTTGAATTTGCAATCATCCCCTGACTTCTCCCCTATTGTTTTACTGGCATCCTTTTTCCCTTTTTTTAATTAATTAAGCTCTTTTGCCTTATTTTCAAAATATTAGAAAGAATAAATATATGGTAAACGTATGTTATTCTAAGTAATTGGTGCTTAAGTTATGTCAGAAGATTCTTCAGCTGAGAGAAAAACAGAAAGCAAAAAAAAGTTCTCACTCTCAAAACTGAAGGTCGATAGGAAATTTATTTTTATAACAATTTTTCTTGTCTTATCTGTTGTTGCACTTGCCTTCTCAACAAGGTACCTCTTTGATTCTGCCATTGAAGATTGGACAGTAACACAAGGATTATTTGTGGGAGAAAAAGGATCGTTACATGCAAGAACACCATATTATAATTGGGCGTACCATGAAAGTAATGTTGCTTATGGTGAGTGGAATTGGAAACTTCAATATTATGGTTCTGGTTCGGCTTCAATTACTTTTATTGGATTGAATAAAAATACCACTAATAATGATAAAACGCCACAAGGGTATAAGCTGATTTTCCAACTAGGTCAAAATTTAGCTATAAAACGACTTGATAGTTCTTCCTCTGAGGTTGAATTAAATTCAACTTCTTTTGCTCCTGTAGCAAGGTCTTTGTATGAAGTAAAAATCATTCGTACTCAAAATAATCAAACCTTTCGGGTATTTGTGAATGGAGTCTTAATGTTAAATGCAACTGATAGTACTTACACTACTTCTGAAGTGCTAGAATTATCATGGTCTAATACACAAGAACTCGATTGGATACAAGTAATAGATGCCATCGGGGCAAATAGTTGGAGTGACTTTTTCACAGGGCTACCTTCTGCGGATTCAGATAATGTTTTCACAAAAATTGCTTTGTATGTGCCGTTTGTAACTCTTGGATTAGTAATACTGTTATACGTTTTTAGGTTACTTTTCGCTGAGGGTAGCTGGACTAGGTTTGCAGTACCTTTAGTCTTAGCTATAATCATAGGACTTGGTTATGGTTTATTAGTTGATTTTTTAAGAGAAAAGCTTCCAGATATCCCTTCTTTTACTCCGATATCGTCATCTGACACAGGACCTACTTCAACAGAACCATACAACGATACTTCAACAGGTCCAACTCCATCAGAAAATCAGTCATTACCTATCCCATCACAATCAAATGGTACTGGTGGTCCAGGTGGGATTTTTACTGGTGTTCCTCCAAGAGTAATCTCTAACATCCTCCTAGGAGTATCTGGCGTGTTTATTGTAATAGCTGTTGTATTTATTGGAATTGATTTCTTCAGAAAAAGAGATGATGAGTTCCATGAACGAATCTTGGATAAAGAACGAAGATGGATGCCTACAGCTACAACGACAGATCACCGGAAGCGAGTTATTCGAGCATATCACAAAGCTTCCTATGATTTGATAGACCATGGGGCAAAATCTGAAAGAAGTATGACACCAGGCGAATTCGAGGAAACTACTACAGATCGATTTGAATTAAAGGATAAATCATTAGAAGATTTAACTGATTTATATGAAGAAGCAAGATTTAGCGAACACGAATTAAGTGAGAAAGAATCCACAAAAGCTGAAAAATCACAAGAAAAAATCATTAAACGATTAGACAAGGAACAAATACGAACACCAAAGGAAACTAAGGAAGCAATTGAAAGTTCCACTTCAGCAGATGCTGATCCAAAAGAGATTCGGGATAAAGATAAAGGAAAGAAGAAAGATGGTTAGTTTGCTAGAATTTTTTGAAGAAAGTTGGCTTATCGTCTTTTTCATTACTATAATCTTTATCTTTATTATAATTTTTAGAGATATGCAAAGGTATACGAAGAAAATCAAACACTGGAGTCGTCGCTCCTATCTTAAATCTCTCCCACGAATCAGTTTAACATATCAGCATTTCAGTAGAAGAGGTGATCTTTTAACACTGACAAGTGAAAGCATGTGTAAATCCATTCAAAGTGATATGGTAAATTTGCTTAAAATTAGAAAAGGGTTTAGTGATAATGAAATCAAGAAATTACTTCAGAATAGAAAACAATTACTATTTGTTCTACCAAATAAAAACGTTGTATTATTCCTAAATGATCTTAATGCTTGGATACAAGCAACAATTCCTCAACAAAAATTCTCTGGAAAAATAACAGGATTTTTTAAGAATTTATTCAGAGAAGATAAAATCGAAGATGAAAAATTCTACATCGAACTGGCTTCAGTTATTTACGATTTTAGAAAACTCATGGAAACAGGAACATAGAATCAAATACTCCCCAATTATGAGTATCTGGAATGGGATATCGCTAATTCATACTCCATTCGATCACGTTCTTCTTCAATAAGTATTTTCTGAATATCCTTTGTAATAGTGCGCCTACTTATCATGATTATCATTGCAAGACATAGAATGAAGAAAATGGAAAACAGAATATCACTTGGCAATGGCTCAAAAATATACCAGCCAAGAACACCGAATGTTATCGAAAAACCAACTAGAAATCCACAAAACTTGAGTAAAAATCTGAAATAACGCTCAAGAAAAACTCCCACGTGATAATATGCTCCTCCTCTTGAAATCGACTTAATGTTTTGAAGTAAAGGCCTGGTTAATTGAATCATCCTAGTAACTTCAAAATATATAACCAATACTGACATGAGTAGGATTACTTCCCAGTAAAAGCTGGAAAGAACTAAAATCCAAAGACCATAAATTACCAAAGAGACGTACAAACTAATTCTCCCACCTCGCATAAATCCAAAGATAGCAATTAGAGATGGAATAAAACTAGCAGTTACAAATCCAACTGCTGTAAAATCAAAATAAGTTCGTGATTCAATTAATCTTAAAGGAGAGATTAAAGAAATTACAAAAACCATAACAAGAGCTATTATTTGTAAATTTCTTATTTTCTTGTCGAATTCTTCACTAAAGTTTATTTTTGCTTTGGTAACCTGTTTGAGTATTTTTCCTTCAACTATGTACTCTACCTCTTCTTGTTCCTCAACTTGTTTTTTCTTTGAAGTGGAACCTTCTTCTTTTTTGTTCTTACTCTTCTCACTACTCATTCATCTTCTCCCTCTTTTTACAGCTATTTGCTTTAGTTTATTCATAAAAACACTGAATGGTGTATTTACGTCCCATTCAAAAACCACTAATCCTTCATGAAACACTCGAGTGATTTCAGTTTGTCTTCTGAGTAATAAGTTCTGGTGTACCAATAAATTCGGTGGATTTTCTTTATCTTGAATAAATCTCCATTCAGAGGAGATAATCGAAGGAACAAGGAAAAAACTATTTCTCCTTCGTTTGGCTGCATCAATTAACATCTTATTAACTGCTGGATGAATTAGAGGAGTAACTATTATAGTCAAGCAATTCATGGGAAAATAATGATCAATATTGGTTTTTATACGACTTTCCAAAATATTGAAGTTTTCAATTTTAGTAGCTTGAACATCGATTAGTTTTTCTGTAAATTTAATTAGTTGTTGTCGTGATGAGCTTAAATTAAATCGATCTACTGCATCTCTTATTATCATTAAACCTACACGACACTTGTACTTCAAAAAGTGTTCACTCAAAGATAAAATTGCTTTAATTTGATCTTCTAGGATAGAGGCTGATTTTTCTGTAGCATCCAGAATCAATAATAAATCAGCTGTCCTGAAAAGCTCGTATTCGTTTGTAAATAGTCGACCATATTTTGCTGTTGCGGGCCAATTAATTCGGGCTAGTGAATCGGAATGAAGATATTCACGAACTCCGGAAAAATCTAATCCTTCTCCTTTTAGTTTGGAGTGAAATGGTCCGTCAGATATTTTTGGATACTTAGTTCTGAAAGGCATATCTCGAATTATCTCAAAGTTTGGAATTACGACAATATTGTCTTCTGTATTATCATATGTTTCAACAGTATAGGCGGAATCGATGAAGTTCCTTGCTCGAACATGAGTTGGTCCAAGATTCCATCTCCCTCGATAATCACAACTAATAACGTACCGAAATTCAGTTTCTTCTCCAGCATCAAGCGACGTTATTATGTGATTACTGCTACTTTTCAAGCTAACTTGCAACGGTAATTTATCGATTATTTCGAGCATATCTATTGCTTGCTTTCCTTTGTTTCTAATTCGAATGGAAATTTCAATGTGCTCACCTTCTTGGAATCTATTTTGATCTAATTCCCGAATTATTTCCAAATCAAGTTTTTCTGGAGGTGAGGTGAAGAAATAAAAGATGATTAAAATGGTCAAAGGAATTAAAGAGATAAGAAAAACCCATTCCTGAAATCCAATACCCAGTAGAAGAATAGAGAAAAATAATACCAGTGTCCACCTTATTTTTGGTGAGAACATTCATTTATTCCTCGTTAATCGGGTCTTCTTTCAAACCAGTCTTTCACTTCTTAGTCAAGACGTGGTGCTTTAATTCGTGTCAATTCTCTAGCTAGGACATCTTCAGGATTAATGCCAGTTAACCAACTACCTGTACTGAGAATAATTCGATGACTGAGAGCTGGGATAACTGCCTTTTTCACATCATCTGGATTTGCGAAATCTCTTCCATTAATAACAGCACTCGCTCGTGCAAGATGAAGCAAAGCTAAACTTCCACGTGGACTCGCACCAACTTCAATTCGGTCATTGGCCCTAGTTCGTCGAACAATTTCTACTATGTATTCCTTAATTCTATCATCAATGTGAATTTCTTCAACTACTTGTTGAATTTTGAGAATTTCTGCTCCATCAGTTATTGGATCAAGCTCGAATTCTTCTCGTTTTCGGGCAATACGACGGTTAAGAATTTCAATTTCTTCTCCTTTGTCTGGATATCCCACACCTATTCGCATAATGAATCTGTCAAGTTGAGCTTCTGGCAAAGGAAATGTTCCTTCAAATTCAATAGGATTTTGTGTAGCAAGCACATGAAATGGTTGTGGTAAAGGATATGTGACACCATCAACTGTAACATGTTGTTCTTGCATTGCTTCTAATAAAGCGGATTGTGTTTTGGGGGACGCACGATTTATCTCATCTACTAAAAGAAGATTAGTGAAAACAGGTCCTTTTCTAAAAGTAAATTCTAGCTCTTTTTGATTATAAATAGTTGATCCTGTCACATCTGCTGGTAATAGATCAGGTGTACATTGCACTCGAGTAAACTCACATTTCATAACTTGGGCAAAAGCTTTAATCATCATGGTTTTTGCTAAACCAGGAACATCTTCAAGTAAGAGATTGCCTTTCGCTAACACTCCAATTAAAACTCGTTCAAGAACTTCTTCTTTCCCAACTATAATTTTCCCAACTTCTGATAAAATTGATTTTGTAATTGAAGAAGCTTCATTTAATTTCATAGGACTACCCCGGATAATTCAGATAATTAATGTCTTTCAGTCTTTTAAGGGTGTTTTTCCATTCGTTAAAATGCGAATGCTACTCGAAAGATGAGAAATTTCTTTCACGAGAACATTAGAAAGTTTTAAAGATAGGGTTACAACAACAGATATCTACAAAGCTAAAGCCTATGGAGAAATACAAAATGAGTCGCAGACAAAAAAGTGATGGTGGCGGAGCAATGCCAGCCACAGGTGCAGGCTTAATTAGATTCTTTGAAGAGGATACCCCCGGTATAAAAATAGGACCATATGCTGTAATGATTTTCGCAGCTGCTATGATAATTCTAGTCTTAGCTGGACCATGGTTATTCAGATTATTCGCTCCTGGTTAAAACGAGTTTGATATTATTCTTTTTTGAAGATAAAATGAATTTGAGATTAGCTAATTGATTATTTCTTAATCAATATCGCTTTCGGTATCATCTTCGAATAAAAGATCAGTTTCTTCCAAAATATCCTCATCCTCTAACTCAGTGATTGAAACACTACCCTCAGATGGAACACCCTCTTGTAATTTTCTTTCAATCACTTTCTCAAGACCACCCAGAAATTCTTCTTCATTATCTCTGATTGGGAGAAGAGTGATTCTTTCTAAATCAACGTCTTGAAGCAGCTTGGCTTTAAGTTCAAATCCGAGAAAAAGAATGCATAAGAAAGCTCTAGTCACAGAAATTTTGGTGGAGTTCGGTAATAACAATTCCTCGAAAAAGATGGGTCGTTTGTATTGCAAATGTAATTTTACTAATCGTTCATAGATGTCTTTTTTGAGTTTAGCAATCTTTGTAGATTCTTCATCAATAATCTGAACTGGTTCATGAGGTAGTTGTAATGGTTTTATTAGTGCTTGACCTTTACTTATTGCCAACCTATGTTTGTATCTGCTTTCTTGTTTCAACAATCCCTCGAAAGCAAAAATAAATTCACTAAAAGATACGGGTCTCTGAGAAAGATGGTATGATTGGGCTATCTCAGGGATATCGAATCCCATGACATCTAAATCTTCAGGTTTCTCATCTGTTTGTTCGATTATTTTAATTAGATCAGTTACCTTCGCTCGATAAAGTATAGATGAGGATAAGATCGCTCTACCTAAAACAGGGAAATTAATATCATCCATAAGTTTCATTTCCTCAACGAATTGAGTAATTAATTGAGCTATCTCAAGCGACCATGGATCTATCTTTCTAAACTGAGTGACATCTGTAAGAAGTCTAAATGGAGCGCGCAACCAAAAAGGATACTCTTCATCCAATAATGATGGACCCATGATTGGATTGATGGGTGTATCCTTTTGAACCATTTTTTGCACTCCGTTTCTATTGTTTTTATTACTTACTTATTCTTTTATTAACGTATCAATTGTATGTTTTAGTAATCATAAACTTCAGCTTCTGAAGTCAAATCTGTTTTCTCGACGATTTTCATTATCTCATCGAGTGAAACAGACACAATTTGTGAGATCCTATCTTCTCCGGCTGTTACTCCAAAGATTTTCTCAGCAGCAGCAATCATAGGAGCTCTCAAACTAATAATTACAATTTGAGTGCCTTTACTCATTTCTCTAACTAAAGTAGCTACTTTGTTTACATTATTAATATCCAAAAAAGCATCAATTTCATCAAAAATGTAGAATGGTGCAGGTTTGTATCTTTGTATCGAAAAAATCATGGCTAGTGCTGTTAGCGATTTTTCTCCACCCGAAAGTGAAAGCATGCTAAGAATTTTCTTTCCTCCAGGGTTAGCCATAATATTAACTCCTCCACTAAAGGGATCATCAGTATCATCAAGTTCCAATCTAGCCCTACCATCAGGTGATAAAATGCCAAATATTCTGTTGAAATCTTTAGAGATATTATTAAATACTGCCATGAACTTTTCTCGTTTCTCGCTTTCAATATCATTTATTGCTTTACTAATAGCCTCGAAATCTTTCTCAACGAGCTTGCGTTTTTCTAAGAGCTCATTATTTAATTCCTGCTCTTCCTCAAATTGAGATACTGCTTTCATATTTATTTCCGGTAAACTTTCTAATTCTGCCTTAAGACCTGTCATTACTTCCTTAAGTACTTCAATATCAATAACTTCATCCTCTGCAAAAATATAGGGCAAATCTCTCTCAACAGCTAATTCTTCCAATTCAGCAATTTGTTTATCCGTATTTGTTTTTTCAACAACTAGCCTATCAATGAGAAGCAAGTTTTGGGTTTGTTGTTTCCGTTCTACCTCTAATTGTTCTCTAAATTCCCTTTGTTCTCGTTCTAATCTTTCTTGTTCGTTTTGACTTTGCTCAATAAGATCAAACAAACTATCTCTGTTTACTTTTTTGTCTTCCAAATTCTTTGTTAAGCCATCAATTACAACTTGAATACCATTGATTTCTTTTTCTTTATCTGGTTCTTGTTTTTCTATTCCCTCAATTTGCTCTTTGAGATCTTTTACTACAATTAAGTTCTTTTCAAGATTAGTTGTTATTTTGAAATGCTCCATTTTTAAATTACTAATAATATCTCCAATCTCTTGCTGCTGGGATTCTTTTGTCTTGATTTCTCCGAGTATCCCTTGAACCCCGGTGATAGCGAGCTCTTCTTTTAACTTCATTTCCCCTTCGAGGAGAGCATCCAAAGTCATCCCAACATCTTTTCGTGCTGTAAGTAATTCCTCAATCTTAACTTCAATATCTTCATGTTCTTTGGTTAACTCTTCTAATTCTGTTTGGATTCCCAAATTTTCTTCGCTACGATTCTCTATTTCTTCTTCTGTAATCTTAATTTCTCTTTGTTTTAAATCACGATTTTTTATTATATCATTCAATTGTTGCAGTAGTTCTTCATTCAATTCTTTAGCAATTTCTGTTCGATACTCCAATAATCTTTTTCTCTCTTCTTGTAGATTAATAAAAGCCTCTTCCAAAACAGGAAGTTGAGTTTCATCTTCCACAATTAGAGATATTCTTGTTCTGTCTTTCCCTTTATAGAATCCCCCAGTCATTAAACCAGTTGGATTAACTACGTCCCCTTCTAATGTTACTGACCGATGCCTAAAACCAATTCTTCTTGCTGTGTCTAAGTTATTGACGATGAGTGTTTGTCCAAAAACGAACTCTATCGCTTTCTGATATTTCTTATCGAATTCCACTAAATCAATAGCTCGTCCAATTATTCCTTTTTCCTTTACATCTGTGTTTATTACAAGAGGTTTAATCTTATTAAGAGGTAATAGATTGATTCTTCCGGCTTTAGCGTTCTTCACTAAGATAAGGCATTTTGCAGCGACTTCATCATCTTCTACAACAACATAATCAGTTCTATTCCCTGCAGTTACATTCAATGCAACTGAATATTTTGGATGAGTTTTGCATAACTCACCAACTGTCCCGTAAATACCTTGTATTTTCTTGTCATCTCTTGCATTAAGAACAAGTTTTATTCCCTTATCTCTATCAGCTACTTCTGCCATTATTTTTTTGGTAGTAATTATTTCGGTTTGAATTCTCTTTATGTTTAATGCTGCTTCTCGAACATTGAGCTCATTATCATCAATTTCCTTTTCCACAGTTTCAAGCTCTTCTCGTAACTCACTTACCTTCACTTCCAAGTCTCTAATAAGTTTCTCATCTTCAGAAATTTCTTCTAAATACTTGGCTTTTCTACTAAGAAAAGTAGCTAAAATTCCTGCAACTTCAACTACTCGCTTTTCTCTCTCATCAATCTTTGAATTTGTAATATTCATATTATTATTGTAAATTGCAAGTTGGGATTCATATTCAGATCTTCGTTTATTCATTTCAGTTGTATTAGAACGAATTTCTTCTAATTGATCCATTATTTCACTGCTTCTAGAACTCTCGAGAGCCTTTCTTTTTGAATCTAATTCTTCTTGGATTTTTTGAAGAGTAACATCTGCTCCATCTATTTGCTCTTTGGTAGAAGTAGTGTATCCCTCAAGTTCTGAGTTTTCCTCGAAAATCGTCTCTAATTGATTTTCCATAGTATCTTTTCTAAGTTTCAAAGCATCTAATTCAATTGAGATCTGTTTCTTCTTTGCTGTTTCTTCTGATAATTCCTTAGTTAATCCTTCAATCTCTTTACTTAATGTATTAAACGATTGAGTTGTCGCATCTTTTACTTTCGCTTTTGCTTCTGTGAGTAAGTCATCATATGATTTAATTGCAGTTTCTATATTTTCAATGGTGGTCTCTGCGTTTGTTTGTGCTTCTTTCAAACTATCAATATTAGTTGTAATCTCACCTATTCGCTCTTTCATTTCTCTAATGCGTGCATGAATCAGCTTTGCTTCTGTATTTTTGATTCGAACTTTTAATTCTTGATATCTAAGAGCATCTTCTTTTTCCTTTTCCAGTCGTGTAAGATTTTTCATAGATTCTTCTAAACGTACAGTTGCAATTCTTAGTTTAGTTCGAGCGTCATCTAAGTTTTTCTGAGCCTTCTCTTTCTTCTCATCATAAGCTGCTATACCTGCAATTTCTTCAAACAAGTTGCGAATTTGCAGAGGTGACATACTAGCGAAATTAGCGATTTCACCTTGTCTTATAACATTGTATCCATCAATAGAAATACCACAAATTGCTAAAGTATCTATAATTTCTCCTCGAGTAATTCGGGATCCATTAAGCAAATATTCACTTCTTCCATCTTGGTAGACTTTTCGACTTATGTGAACTTCATCAGTTGCAATTGGAATTTGTTTTGGCTCTTTTGAATTATCCAAAATTAAAGTAACTTTTGCGTGAGGAGCTGTTTTGTGTCCTTCTTTTGTACCAGAAAAAATAACCCCTGCTAATTTTTCACTTCTAATATTTTTAGAACGCAATTGCCCTATTACGAATTGTACTGCATCAGAAATATTTGATTTTCCACATCCATTCGGACCACTAATGACAGTTAACCCTTTAGTAAGATTGAGTGTAATTTTTCGTCTGCCATAGCTCTTGAAGTTCTCAAGAACTAAACGATTTATGTGTACCAGCGTTTCTTCACCTGCCACCAGTTTCTCAAAGTGGTAATACTAACATCCGACAATATTTCTTTCGGGTATTATTATTAATAATATTTATTCTATTAAAGCTATAATTGTTTCGCAAGTTATAACTTGTTTTAATGTTTTTCGAGACCTTTGTTTGATAGATGATATTAAACCTCATCAAAAAGGTGTAGTATCATCTAGATTGTATCTTTATGGTTAATCTATTATCAGATATGTCTAAAGTAAAAATGAAAAGAAAAAAAAGGAGATTTCCTAGATTAATTTTTCAATTTTTTGAGCAAAAGTTCCTAGATTCTTCTTGATGATACCTAATTGCGCTCTGGCGTCTTCCCCATAAAATCCAAGCACTAAGCCTTTCTTTAATACAATAATAGTAACATAACCACCAGATATTTCAACATCCAGTTGATTAATACTCTTTTTATCAATTGCTTCGCTGATCTTCATTGTTGCTCGGACAGCAACTGAAGCACTCGAGAGAATGAATTCATGATTCAAATCTTTGAGTGTGTCACCCCATAATTTGGTTCCATCTAATTTTCCAATTAAAAGACCTTCTAGTTCGGGAATCTCATCACGAAATTCAGTAGCTGTGTTTACCAATTTCTCTGACATATTTATATCTCCAACCGGTTCCGAAATAAAATTTCTACTTTGGATAATAATAATCTTTCTTTTGTATCATTTTTCTGAACATTTTACTCATTTCCAACTAATCAGTACTTGCTAGAACTATTTGGAATCTGGATTATATCTCTCCCTAGATCGGGTTTGCAAATTCTGTAAAATTAACTAAAATATTCATAGTAATCTTCTTTAAAAACTATGAACTCATTCCCAACACATTCTTTTGTCCCTAAAATAATCTGATAATATTCTGAATTACTTTTATAATCTTTCACTTTTTCAAGTAATCCTCTAACAACTACTGTATCATCTTTTCCGAAAAATCCTGTAAGAGCCCCCTCAAACGAGAGGATTCTAGTAATTGGCAAATCGCTTGAAGATGAGTTTTCTGACAAAATATTGCATTCTTCAATTTCATAGATGCTAGGATAAGCGTATCCTAGATTCGAATTTGATACAGTACATTCCACATCTATAGATTTCACCGGGGTGAATTTCTGTTCTCCATAATTAAAGGGTATTTCATCAGGAGTTGGACTAAAAATTAAGGATAAATTTGTATCACCATAAACTGATAACCAGCTCTTTAATGCCACATATTTTGTAGATAATGAGATTGGTAATCCAGCTTTTCGACTTATACTTTCAGCATATCTTTTACTTTTGTCTGAAGACATTGGTTTGATTTCAGGAAATTCTTCATAGATTACTGGGAATCGCTCATAAAAATCTTGAGCAAAGCTATTTCCATAAATCATAAAGTCAATATCTGATTTCTCTGTCTGAGCTTTCCAAAGAATGGATCCAGTTATTCCCATGTTTTCAAAAGGTATCTTGAGGTGATCGTGTAGCAATTCTGCAAGAGTTTTGACTTTTTGTTCTAACTCATCGAGTTGAGTATTTTCTTGAATGATTTCTTGTAATCGAACTTCTGGATAATAGTAATGCGTTATCTTCTCGAAAGGAACCGCTAGAAAATCGACTCCGTACATCTCACTATGATACAAATAACTTGGTTCTATTTGTTTCACAAGTTGTAAATTATCCTCTTGTCCTTCAAGGCTGTAGCTCTTCAAAATTCGTTTATACTGTTTTCCTGTCTCTCGAGATGTCCAATAACTATTGCCTAGATCATATTTTACTATACATAATCTTCTATCTGAAGGATGATGCCAGGTTAAAACTTGACAGATTCTATCTTTATCATCTCTAAAGTAATCCAGATGTAAAGAAGACCGTTTAAGCGAAATTCGTGGAGCCAAGTTTTAATTCACCTTTAATCTTTCTAAACTAGTAAATATATGATATTCTACTAGTTAAAAATAATTCATGTGAATTGTTTATATTTGTAATTGTTAATATTAAGACTTGAAAATGCATTTTGATTGAACATGTTAGAGGATTAAAATGTCTAAGAAAAAGCAAAAAGAAGAAGCATCAATGCAATATCTGCAAGGAAAAAAAGCATATGAAGCTAGGAATGCAGAAAAAGCATTCACTGAATTAGAAAATGCTCTTCAATATTTTCGGAATTCCTCTGAACATGCAATTTTAGCGGATATACATCGAATTTTAGCTGAGATCTTTTTTGAAAAAGGAAACATGATTGAATCCAGAAATCATTACAAAAGAGCTTATCTAGCCTTCAATAATTATGGACACAAAATTGGTATGGCTGATTGCTATGATAATATTGCCATTAGCTTTATGCTGCAAGATGAATTAAAACATGCAGAAGAATACCAAATTAATGCCTTAAAGCTAAGAAAAGGAACTCCGGACAAGAAAGGTAGAGCAAGAGGGTTGAAGAATTTAGCGATAATTATTTACAAAAAAGAAGATGATGGTGAAAAATCTATCAAGCTTTTGACAGAAGCGATTGATTTAGCACAGAAAAGCAAGGAACCTCAATTAGTCATTAACATTGCTTTAGATCAATTAAAAATACTTAACAAACTCGGGAAATTCGAAGAAGCAATGAAAGCATATATCATCGCTAGAAGATTTAGTAAGAAATATTCTATCCCCCTCTCCGAAGAGAAGGAAGAGGAATTTGGAGATCTTCTGCTAAACCTAGGACTGAAACGATATGATGAAGGCGATCTTGAAGAAGCGCTAAAATATCTGAAGAATGCAGCACTTATTTTCAAATCTAGAAATAATCCACTTTTAGAATCTGTTGAACCAACGATTCAGAAAATAGAGCAGCATCTAAGTAAGAACCAATAAACATTCTTTTTTCGAGTGGTGGGCAGGACGAGATTCGAACTCGCGACCACTTGATTTTCCGTTAAAGAGCACATCTCTATTAAACCCGAACCAAGTATCATACCGTGCTAGACTACCTGCCCAAATTGATTTCTTGTTTGATTCCACACAAAATAAAAAGGATTTCCACAATTTTAAGTATATTTTAACCCCTAACTACGAAAGATTATTAGTTATTTTTTTATTCTTCTCTGTATATGTCTCTTCAGAGTTGAAATATTCTCATGTCTCAGTTCAATAAAGTCGCAGTAGTATCTCGTCTACCAAAGGAACGACACATAAAAGAAAGTCTAGAGGTTATTGATATTTTAGTAGAGAAATTTAACCTAGACGTTTATCTCAACGATTATTTTGCGAAGCAAATCGATTATCGTAAATCAGTGAAGATGGAACAGCTAAAGGATTTTGATTTAGTTGTTGCCCTAGGTGGAGATGGTACGATTCTCTGGACAGCTCGGTATTCAAATGAGGTTCCATTGTTTGGCATTAATGCAGGGCATCTTGGTTTTCTTACTACAGCAACTCTTGAAGACAAGGACATATGTCTTGATCGCGTAATGAAGGGTGATTTTATTCTAGAACGATGTATGCGACTTAAGGTGACATTAAATGGCGAAGAACTTCCTACAGCGTTAAATGAAGCCTATGCAACCAATAAACTGAGCGCTCATATTTGTCATCTTAATATTTCTGTTAATAATTTTGATTTAGGACGGCACTTATTAGATGGTTTAATGGTCTCAACTCCAGTTGGATCCACAGCTTATGCTCTATCTGCGGGTGGTTCTATCCTCGAGCCTAGAATAAAAGCAATGCAAATCGTCCCAGTAAATAGTGTTTCAAGACGTATACGACCATTCGTTGTTCCTGGCGAGGCTAAAATTACAATAACAGTACCTGAGCCATTTGAAGAAGATGTAGTTGTTATTAATGATGGTCTTTTAGAAGGAAAATTTAAGAAAAATTCAATTTTAGAGATAACTCAGGCACCTAATGAAACCGTTTTCGTGCGTTTTCCTGATTACGGATTTTTCAACCGTTTACAGGAAAAACTTGACTTCTAATTAAGAGGGTGGGTTGTATGACTAAGACGAACCGATTAAAGAACCCACAATCACAGAAGAGCTTTATCCATGTACTTGATGCTTCTGCGATTTACAACGGAGTATTAACTCACAATATTTCCGGTAAAAAATATCTTCCTCAATGTGTTTTAGATGAAGTAAGGGGTATGATGCGAGGTGAAGCAATAATTGAAGAGGCTTTATTATATGAAGAATTGCAGATAATTGTACCCAACGATGAAATTCTCAATGGAATCAAAAAGCAAGCAAAAGAAACTGGTGACATCCATGAACTCTCAGATTGTGATCTTGCGGTCTTAGCAGTTGCAAGAGAATTAGAAATGAAAGAATTTGCAGTTGTAATCCTAAGTGATGATTATGACATACAAAACTTGGCTAATCACATTGGCTTAGTCTGTAAAGGAATCCATTGGAAAGAGATAACTTCTATTCATGAATATTTCTGGATTTGTCCTGGGTGTGGCAACAAAACTAAAACACAAACAGATGGTTGTATAGAATGCGGCACTAAAATGATTCGAAAAACACACAAAAGGAAAATTAGAAAGAAAAAGGCTTGAACGATGTCACTCAGAAATGCTCGAACTTTTAAAAGTGGAATTTTATTACAAGACCCGGAAAAATTATCACTTATCGTTCCCCTTCAAATACTTCTAGCTTCCGATTTCAACAAACAACTAAGAATTCCACAAAAAATAAATCAACCGATATATAGCTTGCTTTTACAGAATGTTTCCAAATATACAATCTTTTTTAGAAGAAATGAATTGAATAAACCGAAGTTATTGTTTTACATTTACTTCAATGGAAGAAACCAAACGGAACTATTAACCGCGGTAAAAAGCACAATAAATAATTTAGTAAGGTTTCTAGCTGATATAAAACTGAAAGCAAAAATCCTGGATTCCAAACAAACACTACAGCAAATGTTAGATAATATACCGAATTCCATTAATGAAGTAACACCAGGATTATACAAGATATCATTGAAAAAGGGTGAGAGTTTTCTTTCCGTAGCGAAATTATTTTTTAGTGATGAATCCGATAAAGGTGATCTAATCTACTTTTTGAATGACTTTTATTCCCATTTATCACTAGGAAGTCTAAATATAGATGTTCAAAAGAAATCTGTAAAGAAGCAAACAAAACTACAAACAACCGCATCCATAACTGTTATTCTGGAAAACGCGAAATTAGAAGAAATAAAATCCGCTCAGAAGAAATTGTCTTCATTATTGAAGGTGTTCACTAATCATATGCCTGAAGACGAGAGAAAAAATTTTTGGTTCATAAGTTCCTCGGAATTAATGCCTAATCTAGGAAAAATAATGGTTGGGCAAGGATCAAAGTACTTCTTAGCTGACCATAATGATTTATTAGATTTTTCTGCTTTTTTTAATATGCTAATTGATAATGAATAATACTCTAATCTCGCAATTAATAGCAATATTTAATAATACAACATTTTTCTTCTTTCTTAGTCATACAACGCGTATTACTGTCACTATGCCCATAATAACAAAGATGATTTTTTTGGTGCATAGCCTACAAAAGATGGAATACTAAAACTGACAGAAGCGGAATAATATGAATGTTAACAAATTAACTGAACAGATTACTCTGTGTAAAAAAGCATCTAAAAATCGCAAATTTGTTGAAAGTATTGATCTCGCAATAAATTTCAAAGATTTAGATCTAAAAATTCCAAGTAATCGTTTTAACTTCCAAACAACTTTACCTCATCCTTTCAGAAAGAAACCCACAGTAGCAATCTTTGCTGATGGAGAACTTGCTGTAAGAGCAAAAAATGCTGGGATAAAAACTGTCCTTGGAAGAACTGAAATAGAAGCTTTAGGTAAAGCACCTAAAGAAATTAGAAAAATGGCAAATGAACATGACTTCTTTTTAGCTGAACCACCCCTCATGCCCCTCATTGCTAGATTCCTTGGTAAATATCTAGCTCCTCGAGGTAAAATGCCCCAACCACTTGTACCAAACGCTGACATACCTGTCTTACTTGAACGATTCACAAGAACATCAAAGCTTAGGATAAAAGAAAATCCTGTAGTCCTAACAAAAGTTGGTACAGTGAAAATGGATGCTAAAGCAGTTGCAGAAAACGTAGAAGCTGTCATACATGCATTAGAAAGCAGACTTGAAAAAGGAATTCAAAACATTAGATCGGCTATGATAAAAACAACCATGGGCGACTCTATTAAAATAGAGGTGTAGTAAAATGAGTAAATCCGCATATAGACATGAACCACACATTACTAAGAAAAAACAACTTTCCGAACTAATAGATTTACTCCAACAGCACAAAACCGTTGGTATAACTAAAGTAGAAAACATTACTGCTAAATCTATTCAACGATTAAGAACAGATATGAGACAAGACGCAATACTGAGACTGGCTAAGAACACCTTGATGCTATTAGCATTAAAAGAACTAGCTAAGAAAGACAAAGGAATCAGCAAGCTTGTAAAATACATTAATGGGTCTTGCGCTTTCATTCTTACAAATGGAAATCCATTCAAAGTCGCCAATTTTCTTGAGAAAAAGAAAATCCCTACACCTGCAAAAGAAGGACAAATCGCTCCAAAAGAAATAGTCATAACAGCACGTGATACTGGGTTTGCACCTGGTCCTGTAATTGGTGAATTACAGTCCGTAGGTTTGAAAACCAGAATAGATGGTGGAACCATAAAAATCATTGAAGATGCTGTTGTTTGCCAATCAGGAGATAAAATTTCTCGAACACTAGCTAATGTATTAGGTAGATTAGGTATTGAGCCATTTGATGCTGGATTATCTGTGGATGCAATTTACAGTGGTGGGTCCCTATTAGTTCATGATGAATTAATAGTTGATTTTGATGGAATAATGAATGATTTAGTAAAAGCACATCAAAATGCCTTCTCACTTTCACTCGAAATGGCTATTCCAACTAAAGATAATCTCTCTGAATTAATTGGTAGAGCAAGAAGATCTGCGCTCAACCTAGCAATAGAAACTAGTTTTATTACTCCTGAAACTGCAAGTAATGTTCTAGCTAAAACACAACTAGAAGCAATGATCTTGGCTAAACTAATTGCTTCTAAAGACCCAAGCGTTATTCCTCAAGAAATCCTATCAGCGGCACAATCAACTGTTGTAAAAACTCAACCAAAAGAGAAAAAGGAAGAGGTTACAACTCCTGCTGAGGAAGAAGAGGAAGAAGAAGACTCTGGAATGGGCTCGCTGTTTGGATAGAAATCATAGAATTCTCGAATCTCTGCAACTGAAATTCGAGAAAAATTTTTCTTTTTAAAATAAGGAAACATAAGTTATTTCCCACAGTGGAACGAAATAAATATAAAATGAAATGTTCTTATGCAAACATTGATTAAATGTATACATGGAAGGATAAATAGTTATGAAGGACAAAATTGCTGGATACTCAATATTTTTGCTTTCAATCCTGTCATTAGGTGCGTGGGCTACCTTTACAATATGGGGACTTGCTGGATGGTTTGATTCAGATCCCTTCGTCAGTAATCAAATAACAACTATTTTAATTGCTGCTCCTGTAATTTTGGGCATGGTTGTTGTCTTACTTATCGCAGCTTGGATTGGTTGGACAATGGCACGAACACCACCACCAGCACCAATTGATCTTGAGGATTTTGAAAGCGCAGAAGAAACAAAAGAGAAAAAGAAATAATTCTAAATTATTTTCTTTTATTTTTTTTGGAAATGAACCTAGTTTTACTACAAAAAACTCATTTATTGCACAACAGCAAATATTAAATTCAATAAGTACCTTTTTTGAATAGCATTATGATAATTGTGTGTGGGAAACTAGACAATGGATATCCGTACAATATCAAGTCATAATTATATCCCTGTAATCGATCCAGTATTTCTTAAACAAAGCCCTGATGAATTCCTTGCGGAAAATGGTGGCTTTTTAAGCGAAGTAGCTGTAATTGGAAAATCAAGCTCAGGTTTTGTGCATTATCGAAGCACAACAGCTCCGACTGATCGTGATACGAATGAGTTCTTCTCAACATTTTCAACAATTGCAGATTCCATAGGCATAAAGGTCTATGGTTTTGTAAATGGATTAGCTGATTCCTTTCTTGCAAGTAATCCTGGTTATTCCGCAATAAAAGATGGTGGAAATCCAAATGTTGACTTTGTTGATCCATTCAAAACATCATACACAAATTACTTGAAATCAATAACAACAGAAATAATTGGTTTCCCTGTTATGGGATTGGTTCTTGATAATATTCGTTTCCCAAGAGAGGTATATAGTTTCTGTGAGAACTGTTGTAGAAGATTCTCTGAGCGATACGGTATCGAACGAATCTTTTCTCTTACTGACTTGCAAAAGGATGCTACCCTACTGAATCAATGGTTAACTTGGCGTAAAGACGCAATTGAAAACATTCTTCGAGAACTGTCTGAAAACATTCAATCAAAAAAAGCAATAGACTTAGACATTACAATAGATATCGACCCTACTCTAGATGCTGAAAAAGGTGCTTTAAAACACTTTGGACAAGATATTTCTGTAATTGGTAAATACGGTAATCCAACAATTCACTTATCTGCTTGGACTCCCCTTCCGAATGCCGTTGATACACCTGAATATCAAACATTGTTGAAAAGCTTGATATTTGCTAAAAATTATCAAACACAAACTAAATTGAACCTTTTCATTTGGGGTGTGGAAGATGAATCAATAGTTCCAATAATTGATGCTCTAAAAGAGGAGCTATCAATTGATAGGGTATACATTCAAAATCATTTTCCAATTGATTATCAAAAACGAAGAGAAATTCATATGGGGTTAGTCTAAAAACTTAAAATTGATAGTTTTTATCCCCTTCTTTATTCTTATCTAAAATAAAAGATTAAAATACCGTAATGAAAAACTAGAAATAAGTAATAATTCTAGTCTAATAATAGAATTAACTAGTAGAAAACTAGGTGTAGAATCAATTGCCAGAAGAAGTGTTTACAAAAAATATAGATAAACTTGAAACGATTTACTCTACTTTAATTAAAGGAGAAACAAATCCGCAACAAGAAACTGAATTACGAATTGAGTTAATTGATACGATTTCAAATATAGAAGCATCAATTATTGGAGAAAAAGAAAACAATGAAGAATTCGTATACCTTATTGAAACATCTAGAGAAATTGTTTTGAGTTGGGATCCATACGGTCACTGGTTTAGACAACATGAAGAACTGGTCAATCTAATTTATGATGTAATCGTAAAGGGAAAAAACGTAGTTTTTATTCAAAATCAAGAATCATCTAAAGAAGCTTCGAGATTAAAGAAAGAATTGGCGTCATTAAAATCAGAATTGAGTGATTTAAGATCTTTGATGAGCAGTCTAGTTAAAGAAAAATCTATAGAACTTCCAGAGGAAGTCCAAGAAATAGTTGAAGAAACCGATGCTCTACCACCAGTAGATGAATCATTAATTAGTATAACTGAACAACCTGTGGAACCAGAACCACCAGAATCAGATCTCCCGATAATTCTTCCAATAATAACTGAAACACCAGAAACAGTGGAAAACACACCACTTGTAGAAGAACCACAAATAGAGCAGTTACCAGAACCACCTGTTGAAGAACAAACAGATGATTCGGAAATTATTGCTTCTGACTCAACCATTCAAAAATTATCAGAAAAAGTAAGTTTTGAAGTCCAACCATCAACAGTTCTTAGTCAAATGAAATCCATAATACATGATGCTGAAGAAGAAACTGAGAAGCAAATATTAGATTTCAAAGAAAAAATGCAGGAAATTACTGCAACACCTCCTATTGTCGAGGAAGAACAACCAGTAGTAGAACCAGTTGAAACTACTCTTACACCTCCAATCGTTGAAGAAGAACCTATAACACCAGTAGAACAATCAGAAGATAGCGCTGGAGATAGTTGGGTAAAACCATCAGAAATTCTGAAACAAAAAGAAACACATGATCCAAGTACACCTACAGTAGATCCATATATGCAACTCTTAACTTTAGAAGCTGAAAAATATCGTCTTGAGAAAGAAATCGAAAAAAATGAGACTGATTTTCAAGAAGGCTTGAAAAACAAGCAAGGCTTCGATGATAGCATTCAAAAAATAAATTCAGCATTAGCTTATGTTCGAGGGCAAATTGAAGAATTAAGAACGCAGCTAACTTCTTAATCATTATTGATAATTGTTCTGAGGAATTGAAAGAGGTAGTTAAAAATGAAAACTATGGAAATGGAGCTGCAAAAAGTTCACATGATAAGATTGGAAAAAGGAGAGGAACTCCTCTCAAGTGTCTTGCAGTATGTAAAAGAAAAAAATATCTTGGCTGGTTATTTGACCGGAATAGGAGCACTTGGGAAAGGGAAAATTGGTTTTTTTGACACTAAAAGCAAGAAATATTTGCACATTCCCTTCAATGAAGTTGAGCTACTAGCTTGCACAGGTAACATTGCTAAAAATAAGGACACTCAAGAACCTGTTGCTCACATACATATTGTTCTTGGAGATATAGATGGGAAATGTCTAGGCGGTCACTTAGTCGAAGGCATCGTATCAGTTACCGCAGAAATTTATCTTGTAGAAACAAAACCTGGTATTTTTAGAACTAAAGATGAAGATACTGGATTATATTTACTGAATCCGAAGAATTAGATACTAGAATGTGAGTGATAAGGGATTCTCCCACTCATTCTTCTTTATTGTTTCCAGATGAAAGTTCCACTTTATAGATGCCTGATTTTCCACTGAGAATTATTGGATCAGATTTTTTGTCTCTAAAAAGACCACCAATATTGACTTCATATACTCCTTTCTGCTTTAACTTGATTGTTGGAATATTATCATCATCTAAATCTTTGATTCTTTCACATTCTGCATCCTCTTTTATAAGCCTTGGAACAATCCCAAAACCAGTAATATCATAATGTTCAATTCTCTCTCGTTGAATCTTTAAAGCAGCTTTCAATGTACTAGCAGTTATTGTGCCCGGTGTAGATAGTGTTTTGAAAACCTTAGAACCACACTTATGACAGCCACTTATAAGAAGTGCATGATTTTTCTCTAGTTCTGTATTGCATTTAGCGCATATAAATTCCAATTAATTTCTCCTGATGGATGACATCTTTAATGCTTGAGAATATCTGCCTCATCCTCATGGTGAATGATGGTTTTTCAATAAATTTAACTTGAGATTATTCAAAGGTATATGTAGATAATATCTGCTGCTAAAGCTGAAAATAAAAGAAGAAAAGAAGGGCTAATAGCAGAATTAGCTTGTTAAATCTGCTTTTGCCTTGTGTTTTTGATATATTTTCTCCCCTGCCTCAAAACGGATGTAATAAGGTGTGGGAAGCTTGTCACCACCAACTTTCAAAGCACGCTTTGCTATCTCAATAAATTGGGGATGAGTATGAATTGTAACTAATGGTTGATTAGCTCTCACTCGAGCTGCAATGTCCATCGGTTTGCCAAATGCACGACGCATACCGTCTTGTAACCGGTCAGCTCCTGCAAAAGCCATCATTTTGTTTTCTCTCAAAATGTGATGAGGATAGACTCTGATAATGAAATGAAAGTTTTCAGGACCAGCTTTTCGTTGCATGTGTCTGTTAGTCATCATTCTTGTAGCATCTAGTGCAACATGTCTTATTTGGCATGCTTCCTTAGAGAATAATGAAATTGTCACTGGGAATTTTGCACTTTTATTACCTGCTTCAAAGCTAGTAATCTTTAATCCTGGGATACTTCGTACATATTTCTTTCGCGTATAGGGAGGACCTGCAATTTTTGTGTAACATCGAGCGGGACGTCTAGCCATCTAAATCAACTCACTACTATTCGACGGACATATGTATCATTTAAATCTTGTCATTTTGTGAAAAATTAATCCTTAAAACTTTGATTTTATGTGGTAAATATTGAATATTTTCTTGTTGTTATGATGAAAAATCTAGAAATTTTCCTTCTTTTTTTAAAAGAAAAGTCAGAAAAATCAAAGAAAGTCTAAACAGAATTGTTTTTTTATTTGAACAGTAAATGAATCTATAAGATAAAATTGTAAACATATACAAAACTAGGAAGTAATTGTAAAATGGTAGAATATCGTTGTCCAATTTGTGGTAAACCCGTTTTGCAGAATTTTAAATTCTGCAAGTCGTGCGGGGGAAGATTACCAAAAGATTTGTTTAAGGAAAAGAGTCAAGAATCACGAGATATTCATTCTTCTGTTATACAAGATGATTTTAGCTCAACTGCATCATCTACATCAGAAGCTATAGATTCTGAGATTGTTAAAGCTCTTGCAGTTAAAGGAAGAATGATTATTATTGATAAAGAAATGGAAGAAATTCTGGAAGAAATTGAGAATTTAGAAGAGAGAGTAAAAGTAGGATTAGTTCCAAAAGAGGACGCTAAAGGCAGAGTTGATGAATTAAACAAACGATTTGTTGAGATCAAAATTGAGAAGAAGAAGCTTACCAAACGAGGAGCTCCTATCCCTATCTTTGAACTCATGGAGAAAAAAGAGCTGTCTCGAGATCGAATGTCAAAACTCGAAGGTCTTAAAAAAGAGAAAAGTATTAGTCAAAAAACATACGAAAAAATGAAACGAGAATACAAATCTTCAATCGCTGATTGTGAGAGACAAATAACTCAAGAATTAGTCAAAATGGAAAACTGGAAAGATCAGTTGAAGAAAGACTTAGCCTATAAAAGAGAAACTTTGGAAACACTCTTTGTTAGAAAATCAACAGGTGAATTATCTGAAGATGAATATAATCAAGAAAGAGAGGATTTGTCTGAAGAAATTAAAGACTGGGAAGCAGCATACGAGGAACTACAGAAAACCCTCAAAAAGCTGAAATAATTCTTTCCCACTTTTTCCTTTCTTTTTTATTTATTTTCGTTTTCTTCTTCTTCTTCTTCCTCAACAGCCAAAGTAGTTTCCCAAGGACCTAATTTTATTTTTAGTGAGATATCTTCTGAATTGGGGCACTCGATTCTTAGGGAAATGCTGTGTAAATCTCGTTCGAGAATTTCTGGTGACATACATCCCTCTTCTAATTTATCTATGAGAAAGCGAATGTATCTCTCAGAAAGAACATTAAGACTTCCATTAATCAATTCTTTCCCTAGTTCGCCTGGGAAGTATTTTACAGTTCTACCATCTCGAATAATATCAATTAGTTCTGTTTCGGATAAGCGCATAATATGATGTCGAACAGTATCGTGATGAATTGATAATTTCTCTGCAATTTCAGTTTGATAACACCCTGGGTTGTTTATTATGTGATCAAACACTTTAGCCGCAGTTTTATTTTTTAGAATTGCAAAAGCTCGTTCTGCTGAATCAGATCGCAGCATCTTGGGGTAGAATAATCGTTTCCCACCAAATTTTGCAGATTTAATTAAACCATCTTTTTCCAGCATTCGAAGATGCCATGAGAGAGTGCCTTGTGGTTCTGCTAGAGTACTAACAATTTCATAAAAGTAAGAACCAGGAGTTTCACAGACAAGCTGATAAATACTTCTGCGCATAGGATGCATTAGAAGGGATAATCGTTTCTCTCGAGACTTCTTATTACTGGACAGAGGAATCATACTCCAATTACAATCTTAAAGACGAATTATAATTTCAATTTATTTCATTTCTTTTGTAATAATATTTCGTTCTTCTCGCTCTACTGATTACAAATTCATCCTATAATACTTTAACTTTTAGGTTGTCTTTTTCAAGGGGAAAAAGAAAAAATTAACTTAAAACATTAAAAATAAGGTAAAAAGACCAAAATAATATTGATTTGAATTTCTTATATAAAGCAAAATAAGCTCAAAAAAGTCTCAAAAAGTAAATTATATAAAGACCAAAGGATTACATTTAATGAAGATATTATTATATTCCTTAGTTAAGGAGAGGCATTAATGACAACCGAAGTAACAGTAGCAAAGATGTGCAAGCTTGAAGTAGGGCAACCTATCCAATTACCCCAAACTTTTCTAGACGCATTAAAACCCGAAGAAGGAAATTATGCGGTTATGATACTCGCACCAAGTACCAAAATAATAAGAATTATCCCCACTACAAGTGACAAAGTCTACAAAGTGGGTATTGAAATTGGTAAACTTAGTCCGGACTTTTTGAAGAAAATGGGTTCATTATTTATGAAGGCGGGTATAAAGACTCTTTATTCCACAGGTCTATGCTTTACACAAGAGAGCTGTGTCTATGAAGGTTATATTGATTCAAAAGAGTTTAAGAATGTAAACATGGAGACAATCAAAGAAGAATTGGCCGATATCGACGGTGTGTCTAAAGTCGACATTTCCGTTCTCGAGATTCCATAAGGGGTCGTATGCCCCTCCTCTTAAATTTCTTAGATCTCTATGTTTTCTTTTTAATTTTATTAGTAATAGACATCTATTCTTTTTATTATTTATTTTAAAAAAGATTATTTGATTTTATGCTCAAAAACTTATTTTAAGAAGTTAATTTCTTCTTCGTTGTCTTGGCTGTTGAACTCTGAGTTTTTGTGGTTCGTCTTTCATGGTCTTGAGTAACACTCTCCAAAATTTCCAGCATTTGTATTTCAGTTTTTGAGGATAAATCATCAATTTGATCTCTAAGATTTGTTAATTGCTTCTCAAATTTCTTTAAGGTATCAGCTTCTGTCTTTGTCACCGATTTTTCTAAAAGCTTCAAAGCTTCATGTATTGGTTTTGTACTTTCTTTTAGCTCATCCTTTACTAGTCTGGCAATTTCCTTCTTTGATTCAGCTGTTAGTTCTGCTTTGGATAATTCTCTCTCTCCTGTATCATCCGCAATTTTCTGAATCTTGGTAATTTTTTTCGATTGATCTTTTAGTTCATTCTCTAATTTTGCTATATTGTCATTAATGACTTCAAAAACAATCATTTGTTGCGCTAAAATTTCTCGTAAACTTGATAACTCCTTTTCCAAATTAGGAATTAGTTTTACAATATCTTTTCTTGTATCTAGGACCTCTCCAAATAATCCATCTATTACTTTATGAAAACTCTCTACGGTAGGAACATGTCCTTCAGGTGTTTTTATAACATCAATATCAAATTTTTGTTTTGATTTTGGACTTCTACTCATAATTACACAACTCAACTTTCTATTATTAAATAATACCTATTGAAGTTTCACTTCTTCAGTTCCGCCTGGTCTGAGATTTTGTAAACAAACTGGACATTTTCCTTTCACTTTCAACCATTCAAAGATATGATCCGCATGGAAAAGCGTTTGACACATTGGACAGCGATTAATTGTATGAGTTGATTTTAATGGTAGTTTACAAATCATACAAACTGATGGTTTTCTTTCCACCCAGGACCAAGAGCCTATATTAGATATGTTAGTTTCAATATTTGAACCGGATAAAATTGTCGCTTGTTGTAAGGTGTCTTTTTTACTTACTGTTGTGTTAAATTCTACAAAACCACCTGTAATGGTATCAACTATTTTATCTTTCTCAGCACTCGTTAACCTTTCACTTTGTTTTAGTTGATTGGTGGAGAATTCAATATGTTTTCCCTTCAGATTTAACACACTCAAACTTGCTTTAAGTTCATTTATTCAAAATGAATTAAAAGACTTTTGAAACACGCTATTAATTAGGAACGGTTTATATGACCTATTAAATCCTTATTATCTGAAAAAACCTTATATTTTGGCAAGTTCGCATAAGGTTTATTACTATCAAGAAATATGTTAAAAAAGGAAAAAGAACGAGAGGGACTCGTATTATGAGCGAAGAAATTCAAATAACAGAAGATATTGATAAGCTTATACGGAAGAATTTAGATGAAACTGAGCTTACAAAAGATATGATTGTTTATAGTCAGAGAACTGCTTTTATTTACGGGAATGAAAACATTAGTATGGAAAAGGTACCAATCGAACAATTCCTTGTAAAAATATTGGCTGAAAAAGGGCCTATTACTAGAAGTACTTTAGCATCTCTTACAAATATTCCAAGAACTACTTTGTATGACATTTTAGCTAAATTAATTATGAAGGGGCAAGTAGATAAAAAACCTGTCAGGACAAAACAACGTGGTAGACCAAAAATTCTCTTTTATGTAAAAAGTTCTGATTAAAAACAAAAAAATAGTTGAGTTGCTTAAAACTCAACTTTATCTATTTCACTTAGAAAATCTTTCAAGACTTCTTCAGTAACACCATCTATCTCAAATCGTATTGGAAGCGCTTCTTCTCGAGCAATTGCTTCTAGGGTTTCACGTTCTTCTGAATCTCCAGTTTCTACTGTAGCACTTTTCTGAGTGTCACTTTCTTCAATTAAGGATAATACCCAATCATCTAATAGGTCTTGGTCTAAACCATCAAGCAAATTACTTAGAGTTGCGCGAACTTCTGAAGGAGTATCGGTAGTTGGGTCCTTGGAATAAATCAAAGGTGCAATGTATTTTCCTCTACTACGTTTTGATCCGGGCACCGGGAGAATCGGTTCTTCACGATGTTTTTTAGCAATTGAAGCTTTCCTACGCCATATACCTGTTCGTTTATCAAATTCTACTTGTCTCGTGGAACCAGATGCTTTAACCATTTCAAAAATGTGCGCTACTTTATTTTGAGAGAGCATCAAATAAATGATAAGTTTCATTCGTTCGGTAGTGGAAAATCTACTGATTTTTCCTGAATGAAGTTTAGTTTTTAGTTGGACTTTATCTTCAGAAGGAATTTTAGCATCGTCAATTGATTTAACTAGTAACTCTATCATTGGAGGGGTAAATTCTTCTTTAGGAGCAAATTCTTTCTGTATCTTTTTAAAATTCTCTTGTATCTCAGGAGGAAGTCTTTGAATGATCTTATCCGCACTACCTCTTTTTCCTAAAAGAATAGAAATGATTCTGTAACAATCAATTGTCCAGCTCTCCAAAGCTCTCATTGCTCTTCCACGGAGTTGTTGCCAAGCAGTAACATCTCGAGTTGCAGTAGCATCAATTAGGATATCAGGGGTTCTAACATCCCACCCAGTTCTTGCCCATGAAGAGACAAAGACGAGTTGTATAGGAAGCAACTCTGAGTCAAGGAAATCCGATACAAGGTCATAAATCAATTGCTTTTGTCTTCCAGAAGGCATTGGTAAAGAATAATAATCTAATAATTCACCTTGAGCGCTTTCTAATACACTCTTTTTTGCATATTCAATCTTTCGAGCAATAATAGCATAATCAAAAAGCATTAGAACAATATTATTAATCCTCACTGATGGATTATCAATTCGATCTTTTAACAAATTAACAGCCATGGCTAAGTTTTCATCAAGAATCACCATTTCATCTATGAATTCACTCATAGGTTGGAAAACTCTATGTGAAAACTCCCCATATCTTGCTCGGAACACCTTCTTTAAAGTTGCAGCATATTTTATCATTAGTTCTTTGAACGTAAGATAAATGAAATTACTCAATTGCTCTTGGAATGGAAGTTCATAAATTAATTCCATGAAAAGCCGTTCAGTAAGTTTATCCACAATAACATCATTTCGAATAAAGTCAGCCATCATTGATTGTAATGGTCTTTCAAGATCAGGATTATAACTAATATACATCTCAGAGGATTGTACGGCAATTGGATTATATTTTATGATATTAGTTCCCAAGCTCTGAGCAAAACTTCCACCAACACCGGAAAATCCGGGAGAGCCCACTCCGGATTCATCTTCCACTTTGATTGTTCGTCCTCTATCAAAAATAACTACTCCCTTCACATCCCTAATGTCTTCTTCAGCATTAATTATTGATTGTAAAGTACCAACTCTTCCTTCACCAATTTTAGTTCTTGCCCAAGTATCTAGGGCTTTATACACACCAACCATTGTAGAACACATTATGTCTCGAACTTTTTTTATAGCTTCTCTGCGATCATTGGATTCCTTCCTTATATTGTACAAGGTCTGATGTCTAAGCATTCTCTTACCATATTTCTCGCTAGTAATCATCTTTCTTAAACTGGGGATCCGAATTAGTTGTTCTAATCGAATAATGAGTTTCTCAGTTTCCTCTACAATTTCTCGTGCAGCATTCGTATGTGTAGAATTATTAGCAATGGAAACATCGGACCAACTATTGTAAATTTGGACTGCTTGCGCAAGGTTAGCATCACCGAGATTTAACGGTCCTTTATCCATACTTGGTGCCCAATCAGCAAATTTTGCCTTTAATTTTTCTGTTACCATTTCACTTCGGTAACTCTGATACATTCCAAGTAGCTCTTTACAAATAAACAAGCGATCATTCATTGGAATCTTCTGAAATTCTCTACGCATTTTGTTATAACCGAAATAACTCCAAAGCTGTTTCATATTTACTTTGATTTCATTATGAATTTCCCTAATTGCTTTCTCTCTTCCTGAATACGCAAATGTCACCCCAAGTTCTGCAATAGGAGCAACAAACCCATGTAAAACTAGTTCTTTTTCAGGAACAACGTAAATTAGTTTTAATCCTAATCGTTTGAATGCTTTCTCATATGCTTTTGCTGTTCCAGAAAAACCGATGAGATTTTCAATATGTGCACCTTTAAACAATTTAACAATACGCTTAGTAACTTCATAAGTTGCACTAGATTCTTGTTCCACAACCTTATGTGCTTCATCAAAAATAACGCTTCGAATTCCTAACCAATTTATTAGTTGTTTCAATTCTTTTTCTTTTTGGGTTTTTGCTCCTAAGACCTGAGCCAATGATGTATAAGTCAAAATAATGATCGGAGGAATTTCTCTTGTTTTGGATATGAAATTTTCAAGTTGAGTTATTGTTCCAGAAAAAATAAAGGTTGGAGATATTTGCAAACCAATTTCGTTGAAACATATAGAGTCAACCCATTGAGACTGATAATTTTGAGTAGGTACAACAATGAGAATAGATTCACCTTTTCGCAAGGTTCTTAGGAAATCTTGAATACACATCATACCCATTAGTGTTTTTCCAGAACCTGTCGGCGAATCAATAATACTCGCGTTATAATGATCTCCTTTAAACATGTAATAAGCTTCTAATTGATAGGGTCTAGGAATTGGTGAATTAATAATATCTTGATGCACGATTTGATGAAATTCTTTTTTTACATCGATTTTTTCTTTTACCTCTTCGGGGGTTTCAACAACAGTGGCTTCTCCAAGAAGCTCTAGTCTTCTTCTATCGAGTAAAGATCTCTGTTGATTCATAGTTTCTTGAGTTATATCTAGACGACCAAGTCTTTCACTGAGAATCCCAATTGAGATTGTAGTCATATCAGGTTCAAATTGTAATTCTTCGAGTAGAATTCTTTCTAGTTCTTCTAAACGACCTTGAACATCTTCGATACGATAAAAACCTCTTTCTTGTAATCCTTTGTAAACCTCGGGTGGAAAGAGAGCTGAGAGTTCCTCTCTCCCAATATCCTCTCTACGATACATTTTCACATCGGGAGTAAACGAATCTTCGAAAATTTTTTCAGGAATGAGTTCACTCATTTCAGGAGAAATATTCGGAAGTGGTGGAGGCGCATATTCGATTATGCGTTCAACTCTTTTGATGAATTCATCATCAACAAGTGATTGTATATAGAATTGTATAGATTCTTCAGTTAAGAGCTCTAGAACTGATTTTCGATCACCCTTTGTCGCTTCAGTAAGAATCTCTTTTATACTTAAGGGGAACCTACTTTTCTCCAAAATTTCAACAAGAATATCTTTAACATATTCTTTTCGCATTTCAACATCTAATGTTTGGGGTTTTGGTATAATCTTCTGATTTAAACGATGCATTTCAATTAAAACATCATATAACATACGAATGTTTAGCAACATGACTCGTGCTCGAAGCATATCACTCCTTGAAATTGAATCTCTGTAAGCTTCAACTGAACGCATATACATTTTATTGGTGTGCCAGTAATGCCTAAGTTGTTGCTCTTCATTTTTATCATCTCTAGCCTTATTGAATTTCTCTCTTATTATATCACAATAACCAGTTGCGTTCCAGAAATCATCAGCACCTAGAGCTTGGAAAATATCTTCTTCTGAAGATATGTTATCTAAAATCTCTCCAATTGATAAAGCAACTACTTTTGTCTTCTTAAGATCCCTTACTTGTTGCTCAAGTTCCTGTTGTTCCTCGAAAAGCTCCTCTTCTTCTACTTCAAAAACATCGGGGCTGTATTCTTCAATATCTACAATGTTTTCTTCTACTACATCAACTTCGACAGGAACCTCTTCTACAACTACTTCGTCTTTCTTTCTACTGAATATTTTTCGTAACCAAGTGAAGAATCTCTTGAACACACTTACGCACCCCTTCTTTTAATTAAACAAATGAGAGTCCTGCTTTTTGTCGCACGTCTTCTATTTATATACTTTTTAGACCAATTTAAATATAAATATAGTATTTTCTAAACAAAAATCATGTCTAAACAACTACAAATAATTACCTATAATAGCATAAAATGCTTGTTTTTCCCATTCAAATTACTATGTTTTACTTCTCGTAAACTCTTTCTTGATGATTTGTTTCACAATATCTTCTAAGGATTTCATTAAAGGACTGAATGAGGGTGGTCTAAATTCACGTTTAAAATGCCCTTCAGAACTAAGAATAACATCTTTTGGTGTATCACTTAGAAGACTCTTCAAATCAGCTCTTGCTTGCAAACAAGACCCACTAAAAACATTCCCTTCTAATTCGGGGAAAAGATCTGAAACATCTGCCGCATCAAATAATTGCTTAACGTGTCGATGTGATATTTTTGTCCCCCAAGGAAGATCTTGTTTATTAACAAAAATAGTGTAAGGAATATTTTGTTGTTTGATTTCCTCACCCTTTAACTCTTTGAGTTCTTGTAGAGACCAGATATTTTCCTCCCAGTTATCTAAATCTGCATCAACAACAAGCACTAAACCACGAATCCCTTGTAAAACAACTTTCCTTGTTTCTTTCAATCTTCTCTGTCCTGCAGTAGCAAAAACATGAATTTTAAAGAGGAATTCATCTGATTCAGGTTTTGAACCAAAACCAAATACTGCTTGGTCAAAGAAAACAGTTCTTCCGGTTTCCTGATCCTTAACGGTTATAAAATCGAAAACACTTTTAGGATCCTCTAAAGATTTCATTACTTTTATAGCAGTAACTGTGAATGTTTTCCCAGACATGCTGGGTCCCCAATAACAGATTTTCAGAGATCTTGTTGTTCGATACTTATGGATTAGCATTATTAGTCCATTCCTTTGGCATTGATGTTTTATGTATAATTTGCTATAGAAATTTATGCTTTAATTATTACTCAAAGGGAATAATATTTTCACCACATTCTGTACAAATATCTGCCCAAACTATTTTTTTGATACAGTTAGAGCAAATTCTTAGTTGTCCTTCAGATTTATCATTTGGAGCAAAAAGTGGTTCAGGATCAGGATGAACCATTAATGGTTGTGGATCTGCAATTTCATCGATTTTTACTTCCTCAGGTTCAATTGTAGCTTGAATTCTATCAATGTAAGGATTAACTAAATCTAATCGCTTATTTGCTGCTTCTAAGAGCTCAGTATTGCTCTCAGAAAGCTTTGCAGCATTTTCAAAGTAGCTTTTTGCCTTTAGTAAATACGAGTAAGCTTGTTGCGATTCATTGAGATTGGAATACCCAACTGCAATGTAGAAACAAGCCATTCCGAGCTCAGTTGATGCGTAAATCTTCACTCTATTGTCTGATTCACTTGGTAAATCATAATTCATCATAGAAAATCGAAATGAAGCTGCACCAGCAAAAAGCTTGGATGCTTTATTGAAATCACCTTTCTTCCGAGCAATAAAAGCTTCAGCTTTTGTTACTTCAGCTTCTATCTCTAGTTTTCTTAGCAAGAGTAATTGATAAAATGGATAAGCGTAATGCTCTTCTTCTGGTGCTAAATTTTCCATAAATAAAATAGCTCCCTTCAGAGCTGATAAAGATGAAATGTGATAATATCGATATTGTGGACTAGTCTGGACATGAGCATTTCCTCGTGTTTGATAAATTGCTGAAATTAAATACAACAAAATAGCTGTCTCATAATCTCCTTCAACGAAACTACCAAGATACCCATCAGTAAGTAATACCCATCTATTTGTAATCCCTAGATCTTCGATTTTTGCTTTGCTAAATGATTTTGACTGGATTCTTGCTAAAGTTAGAAGAGCTTGAATTTGGTTTTGAGGATTTTTAGCTGGAAAAATTTTATCAACTTCTGACACAAAGGTTTCTTTTAACTCTGTAATAATATCTGTATTTTTCTTACTTAACCCAGTTATATCTAACCCTTCCAATAATCCTAAGAAACCTATTAGAAAGTTCTTTTCTTCTTCAAGAAATTGAGTGATATCTTTTGCTTCAAGAGGTATTTTGTAAAGAATATTCATTGTCAATCCTCATTCTTCTTATTCAACTACAACGATAGCTCCAATCGCATCGTCTAAAGATGGCCTATCTGGTTTAAGTTCCTCTAATTCCTTATCCTTTGTAACTTCCACTTTCTTTAGTTGAGGAGGTCCTCCTCGTTCTACACGTTCGCGCGGAGGAGGTCTTGGTCTATCTGTATCAGATGCAGTAGCTCGAACTGGTTTTGATTCTGGTTGTTCTGTTTTAAGATCTGACATGACTTTAGTCATAACTTCAGCAAATTGTCCAAAAACGGTTTGTAGGCTCTCTTCTGTTCCTTTTTGTGTTTCATCTTGACCTGAAGTGTTTAAACCATACACCCCTCGTTCGATTCTCATTTTCAATCTTATCGAGTCTCGAACCCATTCTGCTCTTCCACCGGCGGGAACTGTATTTTCTATGTATTCAATAATGTCTGCATGCTTTGCTGGACTAAGGGTAATTACAATATTCATTGGATCCTGTATGGAACCTGAAGGACTATCGCCTTTAATCGATATTCCTCTTCTTAACGCTGAAATCAAACTCCTTCGTTTTCCTTCTTCTTGGGATTCCTTAGTCACTGGTTTTTTAGTTTGCTTTTCTTTCTTATTGGTACTTGATTTAGGCTTAGTTTTACTCTCAGTCTTAGTATCTTTGCTTTCTGTTTTCTTTGCTGGTGGTTTTTTAGAGCTCATTACCATCATCTCCTAAGCCTGATATGAATCGTCGGGCAAATAATTCGAAACCCATTGCGTTTGACATTACAGGATTTTCGGGCATTATCAACATTTCAGGATGTTCTGCTAATCCTGCTTGTTCAAAACCAAATCTTAAACGATCGCCAAATATGTGCATCCCACCACCACAAAGAATAACCTTCTCAATAATAGCGTCTGGCGGTAAGGTTCCTATTAATCTATTAACTTCATCAAGAATTACGTCTGCAATGATTTCAATATGATATTCTTTCATTCCAAGAATATCCCATCGTTCACCGCCAATAGTTAAGACATCCTTTCCTTGTGAAAGGGAAGACATAAGATCAAACGGTCTAACTATTTTCCCGGTTTGGTTTTGTAATTCTGATGCAATTCTATGTGTTAGTGTATCTGCAGCTTCTTCTAAACTCCCAGAAGCTTGACGCATAACTCTTCCCTCATAAAGCGTTAAAATATCTGTAGACCCGTGACCAACATCAATTACGATGGCATCTACAGCTCTTGATTCTCCCTCGGTTTTCAGAGTATAATAATACGTACCAAAAGGTTCTGGCATAACAATGCAATGCCTAATTGAAAGTAATCGATTTATCTTGTCGCCAGTTGCTTCGTTTTCGACGTTTATTTCTAGTTCTCCTTTCAATCCTTTTGCAAGCTTGACCATTTCTTTTTTTGAGGATGCTACAGGTACACCTGTTGCCATTACAATTTCATCATGATTTTTCTCTGTAATCAACGCTAAAATAGCCTTTATTGCTAAAACTGCATCTTCAATGCTTTTCACTTTTCCTTCACTAGCTAATTCACGTTTAATTTCACTTTGTAAACGAGCTAATTCTCCAACATATAGGCTTCTTTCTCCATCATTAATGACGAGGTTTTTCTCTAAAGATGAATCTCCACTAAATCCTCTCCAACCCGCAAGTGGATTGCCTACAATTGAAGGAACTTTCTTCAGGTGAGTAGCACATGAAAGCTTGATGGTTGAAGTACCTAAATCAATGCCTATTGCTCTATAGGTTGGACGTAAAGACATTCCTTTTTCAAATCTCCCAATGAATTATATGTTTTGGGTAGTTGTTAATTTAACATAACTCAACTTAAAACCTTGTGATTTAAAGAAAGGACTAAGATAAAAAGTATTCCCATTTTAACATCTTTTAAAAAAGATATGAAAATTTTTAACCTATGAAACAATAGATTTGTCAAAGATTAATAATACATAAACACCTTGTTTCATTATTAATGGTGGGAAAGAAGAAATGTTTAAACAATTATCAACAAAAGAATTGAAGGATATTTATGCTGATCGACCTTGGATAAACAAAAATGCCATATCTAACCTTTTCTTATCTGCATTTGCTGAAGCGGTAATCCCTGCAATGGATAAGGCTATGGCCAGATTTTACAAAATCATCCAAAGTACTGAATTTATTGCTAAAATAGAAGAAAACATCATTGATGAATCCTTTACTCGAGTGATTGAAATGGTGAAGGATGATTTAAGAGAAGAATTAGTCAAGATTTTCATATTTGATGATGAATAGTAAAAAAATGATGAGTTCAGTAGGGAATGTAAGTCAATTTTCACTTGTCTTTTGGCTTAGCATTCTCTAACCATTGAATCCATTCATCCATAATAATTTGCGATCCTTTAAGAGCAACTTTGAAAGTTATGATATCATGTTTGATTTCTTTTGCATGACCAAAAAGAGTTTCGACAGTAAAATCCGGAAAGTGTTCTAGTAGATCAGCTTTTGTAATAATCACAACATCTGCTTCTTTATAGATAACTGGATATTTTTTCGGTTTATGAGGTCCTTCTGGAACACTTGCTAAAATTATTCGATAATCTTCCCCTAAGTCGTGTGATGATGGGCATACTAAGTTTCCAACATTCTCTACAAACAAGTAATCGATATTACTAAGATCCATTTTCGATAGAGCATCAAGAATAAGTCTGGCATCAAGATGACACATAGCTCCTGTATTAATTTGGAAAACATCAACACCTAACTCACGAATTCTATCCGCATCAATTGTTGTTGCTAAGTCTCCTTCAATAACAGCAATTTTTTTCTTATCTCTTAATTTTAAAATGGTATTTTCAATAAAAGTTGTTTTTCCACAACCTGGTGATCCCATAATATTAAAACAGATAATGTTATTTTTTCTAAATATTTCACGAATCTCTTTTGCAAATATCTCATTCTTTTTAGCAACTCGTTCTAATACCGGGATTTGTTTTGTTTTATTCAATTTCGATCCTCGCTTGTATTCAATATATATGCAGTTTTTTAATTTGCTGTTATTTCTAGGATGGAATTCTTCTAAATAACTTCTGCCTTATATGTTAATAGAAGTAATAGTTCCTACTTTAGAAAACGAAATTTCTGTCTTGTTGTTTGTGAAGTCTTAGAATTTTAAATTACATTTTAAAGGTTAAAATACAATAACCAATTTGGCAAGGAAGATTATTCGCACGAGGACTCAAACAAAACATTTAGAAGGCATTATTCCTAAAAACACTCATCAAGAAAAGAGTGGTTGTTTCCGACTGATTGGAGTGTATTACCTTGGAACCTACTATTGAAACTAAATTTGATTCTCAAGAAGAGAAATCACATACAGTGAAAATAGTCTTAGTAGGTAATTCTAAGGTAGGAAAAACAACCTTGCTTGAAGCGTTAACTGGAACAGGTATTGAAGGAAGAGGTTATTCAGCATCATTGGAAATCCCCATTAAAAAGGAAAACTCTCAAAGAGTAAAATTAATCGGAAGAATTTACGATTTACGATCACAAAGATATTTCCCTTATCTTCATTCTCTCTTTTATTATGGAGCAAAAGGAGGAATTATTGTTTTTGATGTCACAGAGAGAGAATCGTTTCAAGCTATCTCAAAGTGGCATAACATAATTATTGGTCATTCAGGAAATATTCCTCTTCTAATTTGTGGTAATAAATCTGATTTAAGACAAGATAACCAAGATCATGTGAGTATGAAAGAAGCAGTTAACTTCGCAAAAAAACTCTCAAAAGATCAGAATTTTGGGATCCCGTATATTGAAATATCTGCTTTAAAGAGCATTGTTGCTTTTCATGCTAATGAATTATCTGATGATAATATTGAAGATATTTATCCAACAATTGATGCTTTTAGACAACCATTTGTTAATTGGTTAATTGAAATTGTTAAAGAACATGAAGACCTAGGGAAATTATAGTAGATATCAAATAAAAATTGAGGTTGGTTAAAATGATACAATCAGTCATCATTACCAAAGAAGCCTATAATGAGATGTTCAATTACGTAGTCGAATATGCAAACCCAAATAGACCTTATAGGCAATGGAGAGAAGTAATTGGTTGGCTGATTGGAACTATTGAAGGGGAAACAGTTACTGTTTTAAATGCAATCCCAATGACCAGTGGTAGCTCGATTTTTGTAGAAATGTCTGACTATACCATTATACCAAAAATCGCAAAAGAAGCAGATAAAATTGATGCTGTCATTGTGGGTTGGTTTCACAGTCATCCCTCATTTGGATTTTTCTTGTCTAGTGTAGATATTCGAACACAGAGAAATCAGCAGAGCTTATTTGAAAATGCAATTGCCTTGGTTTGCGATCCCACAAAAGTTAGTACAATAGAACCTGGGATTCATGGGTATCAAGTCTTCATGGATCACTCGAGGGGCCGAGAATATCGTGAATTAGATATTTCAATGGAAACGGACTCGCATTATCCTGCAGCACTAAAGGAAATATTACTAAAAGCAGGTATTGAAAGATCATATTCTGATGTAATAGCTCATGAAGACTTAGCAGCACTTTATGCTTTAGAAGGTATTAGTCCTCCCCATCTAGCAATTGCTGATGTGGATGATTTATTAGCATCTGAGAGAAACGCTTTACCAAATATAGTAGCAGAATATGTTATCACTACACCATTACAATATAAGAAAGACAATTACGTTCAAGTAAAAATCTCTAATGTTGGTGATGGAATTGCTTATCTTGTTGATCTTGCTCTCCCACCGAGTTATGAATTCAAAATACTGTCAATGTATCCTAGAAGGATTGTCGATCAATTAAATTATGAATCAGCAATACTTGAAACATTTAAGATTAAACCCATGAAAGAGGATTACATTATTCTTCCAAGTATCCATATCTCGTATAGAACTTTAGATCAAAGAAAGTATCAAGTTATTATCTCAGCTAAAAGAGTAGCAGTTAACTAAATAGTGGATTATGGTAAAATTACTGTCTTGCTCTTCTTTCTCTAATCCAACCAACCAAACCAACAACTACGAATGCTAGAATTCCTATTGATAAAAGAACCATTACTGCCCAAATATAATTAGGAGCATCAATTCGTCGAAGTAAGATATTGATAGTAGCATTGCTTCCAATTTGGCGTGTCCAGGGAGCTACTTCAGTCCCTTCTTCATAATAACTAACTATAAGCATAACAGTATAATTATTCTCTATATCTAGTTCTTCTTCAATTGTTGCTTGGAAAGAAATTGTACGAGATAATCCAGGGGGAAGTTCGTCTCGAGTAACTTCGTGTTGGAACAGATATTCATAGAAATGAATTATTTCTGATCTGTTTCCTTCTGCATAGAAATTAGCTCGCATTTCAGTTAAGAGAAAATTTCTAGTGTCATTATTGTGTATTGTTCCTCCAAAGATAATAGTATCATAACGATAAACATCTCCGACAGGGCAAAGTCTGTTATAAATTAAGAGATCCCCTAAATTCGCGGACACTTTGGCAATTTCTGGTTGAACTACAAAAGCTGCTGTAAGAATAACAGCGAGAGTCAAAATCGGAATTAGTATCTTTCTTTTCATTGGAGGTAACACCAATAATTGTTAATAGAGGAGTTTATTCTTTTTTAGATAAAATGCCTTTTAAAACATTTCTTCACAATGACATTTTGTGAACTAGTGACTTCTGTGAATTAACCAAACAATAGTTTTGCAACTTCAGTTCGAATAGCTCTGTATTTTTGTTCTAATCGTGCTTCAAAAGTACTATCAATTGTTATTGTTCCATCTTGAGTTTGACAAACAACTCCACCCATTGCATTTATGGTTTCTTTTGAAATTTTGAGAGAGCATTTATTCCCACAAGCTTTAGTAATTGCTTTTTCTATGCTTGTTAGATCTTTGATTTTAGCTAAATCTTCCTTTCTAGCTTTGATAGAAATTGCTCCTCCAGCAACGGCTACACCCGCTTCAATTACGAGAGCTTCAAGCACTTTGGCATAAGCTGCTTTTTTAGGGAAGTTCATAAGCTCAGTTTTAGCTAAATCGAATACTTTTTGGATTTCTTCCTCTTTCTTCTGCAAAATCTCTCTTCTTGCCTGCAAATTAATAGATGCTATTTGCTGCTTTTCTATTTCAGTAACCTTCTTGGTTTCGGTTTCTAGAATACTACTCTTCTCTTTCTCTGCAGCATCTTGACCTCTTTGTAAGATTTCTTCGGTTTGCTCTTTAGCCTCGGCTAAGATTTTATCTGCTTCAGTTTTAGTATTCTTTAAAATATCATCTACCATTTGCTTGATTCGTTCTTGTTCAGCTGACAATGTAATTCACACCTACTTTTTTCAGCAAGCTGAATCAAAAACCTCTCACCTAATTAAAAATATTTTGACAAACACCTCAAATTAGTACCTCTTCTTTAAGAAGAGAATTAAAGATACAATTAAACACATTATTTATATTTGATAAAAAATAAGCTTTCTCGTTTTACTAGGAATAATCAAAGCAAAATATTGTAAGTAAAAATGGAGTTAACTATTATGAAACAAGCAGCTCGAGTTCAATCTTTAGAATACGCAATTAGAGATATAAGTGCAGAAGCAAGAAAATTGGTTTCTCAAGGGAAAGATCTTATCTGGTTAAATATCGGTGACCCTAATAAATATGATTTTGAAACGCCACCAAACATTGTTGAAGCATTCGTTAAAGCAGCAAAAGAGAATAAGAGTTTTTATTCGGAATCTCAAGGCATAGTTCCTCTAAGAGAGGCTATTGTAGAGAAAGAAATGAAAATTAATGGAGCAAAAGATCTTGCTATTGAAGATGTTCATGTAACAGCAGGAATTTCCGAAGGCATTATGTTTTTACTTGGTTCGTTACTGAAACCCGGTGATGAGATCCTAATACCTGGACCATCTTACCCCTCCTACTCAGCATATCCAAAATTCTATGATGCAACAGCAGTCGAATATCGAACAATTAGTGATGATAACTGGCAACCCGATACAGAGGATATAAGGAAAAAAGTTACTGAGAAAACAAAAGCAATTTTGGTAATAAATCCAAATAATCCTACCGGAGCTGTGTATCGTGAAAAGGAATTAAAAGCAATTGTTGATATTGCTGGAGAACACGATATACCCATTATTGCAGATGAAATTTATGATCGACTTACCATGGATCAAAAGTTCATAGGCATGCCATCAGTAGCAAAAGACGTTCCTTTATTTATGATGAATGGTTTTTCCAAGGTTTACTTAATGCCAGGATGGCGAATAGGCTATGTGTATCTTCAAGATCCTGAGGATAAAATCAGAGATGTATACAACGGAATCATAAAATTAGGCAGACTAAGATTATGTGTAAACACACCAGCACAATATGGTTGTGTTGAAGCCTTAAAAGGTCCACAAGATCACATAAAAGATACCGTTGCAAAGCTAAGAAAAAGAAGAGACTTAATCTATAAACGATTGAATGAAATTGACGGCATTTCTTCAGAAAAACCAGAAGCAGCATTCTATATCTTCCCACGCATAGATAATCTTGGCAAATACAAAACAGATAAAGAATTTATTCTAAGTTTACTCAAAGAGGAAGGGGTAGTTTCTGTCTTTGGGAGTGGATTTGGTAAAGAATATGGTAACAATCATTTCCGTCTTGTCTTCTTATCACAAGAAGAACTAATAGATGATGCCATGAATCGTTTAGAGAGATTCATTAAAACCGCTTAGAGAAAGGTTGTCCATTCAACTATTTCTCTTTCATTTTCTTATCGCAACCAATTAAGCATGTCTTCTAGTTCTGCTTGTTGTTCGATAAGTTCTGAGTAATCATCTTCTAATCGTTTGTGAACCTTAGTAAGAATATCTTTAGTCAGATTAGACCCAATTTCTTTTTCAATATTGGACTGCATAACTCTGAAAAGACTCTCCAAACGAGTAATCACAGTTTCAAGATTGCCAATTTTAGTTAGAAGTGTCTTTAAATTATTTCTATCAGCAAAATATTCATCATGCTCACTAATCAATTTTGCAATACTCTCATCTTTAATAATCATCAATGTGAATGTGTTTCGCTTCATTCGGTCAAGTTCCCTGTTATCTAACCAGTTATCGGATTCATCAAAAATCAGCTGGAAAAGATCATCAATAAACTCTAAGGAACGAGTGAAATGAAATGCTTTCTTATCTAAAACGACTTTCCACTTGGGTAAGATTTCTATATAGCGTGATGAAACAAGTTTCTCAATTAATAGACAAATATCATCATGGTGCATGCTAACATCAGATCTTACATCGAAAAGTGTACGCTCAGTTCCTATTACAGAGAGAACTTTTAATCCCACTTCACTAATTTCACTAACTAATTCCCTATAAGCTTCAGAACCAACTTCTAAAGCATTTAATCCTTTCTTTGTTATTTCAATAACACTATCATCAGTTAATCTGAAGTGGGTTTTCACTAAACCGGATTCTTCAAAATAAGCAATAATCCCTTGGACAACTTCGACACTAATATCTAATTCCTCACTAATGGCGTTAATATCATTCTCGCCATTAATTTTAGTAATTATAGCCCATTTGATATCATCAATTTTACTGGGAGCCCGATCAGAATTTACTAATTGCGGAATATGATAAGGACTTAAGGGTTTACTTGAAATAAGTTGAACAACTTCTTCCTCGAAGTCAGCAAAACAAGATGAAAACCCTGACCAATTCAGGATTTCTTTATTGTATTTTCTTTCAAACTCATTAACGAGAATCTTGAGTTTTTCTTTGAATGAATTATCTTTACTGCTCAAAATTAGTAACCCTATTACTAAACCACCTGGTTCAACTTGTAAAACGAAATCTCCACGATCGATAAATTTGAGCATTTCTTTTCCATCAGAAGGTTTCAATTCTTCTGAGAAATTAATGACTGCAGAAATAAAACCGGAAATAAGTGTTGGATCAAGCTTGATGTCCTCTCGAAACCTATGAGAAAACAACTGTACACCAGATTGTTTATGAATCATTTGAAGCTCGAAGGGAATTGTCATGATGTATCCCGTTTACCTATTTCTTTTTAATCCGGACTGATAGGTCCAATTTCTTCGGAGATGTCTCCACTGATAATGTCATGTAATTTGCTTGCATACTTTCTTAAGACTCTAATGGTTAAACCCATGGAATTAAGCTCTAATGAGGTACCAATAAGAATGTAATCACCAGCATTTGAAAGTATAGTGAATCCCTTTTCGCCCCTAACTAGTACTTCTAGTAATTCCCCATGCTCATTATAATTAACCGCTTTTTCTCCTGTAGAAAGTATTGCAGCAGAAATGGCTGAAAGTAAATCAGCATCAGTTCCTTTTTTAGCAAAGAAAGATATCTTCATCCCTTCACGATTTACTACTGCGAGGGCGTCTAAGTCTGAATATTCACCAATTTCACGGAGAATTTGGTATATCTTCTTTTGTATTTCAGGATCATGAGCCATTTTCGATTCTTTCCTTCAGAAAAATGCTTAACTATGCTAATTTGTGTTCTAAATCTTATTATACCTTACTATTTGAGAAAAAGTTGAAGAAAAAAGTAGTTCTAGTATGCGGAAGCAATGTAGACTACTTCTTTTGCTTTAGTTCCACAGATAATACAGTCACCATCTGGTTTTTCCTTGATATCCTCTCGAGTTCCTCGAACGTCAGCACCAGTATCATCTTTTACCTTCTCTGCACAAGCTTCGTCTCCACACCAATTAACTCTACTAAAACCTCGCTTTGTTTTTTGAATATCAATGAGTTCTTGGTAATCTTTAGGATGACTTATGCTATCTTCTAAAAGTTTGTCAGCTCGTTTTTGTAGGAAATCTTGAATTTCATCTAAGATTTTTTCAGCACTTTTGGCAGTATCTTTCATTGGTACTGATAGTTTTTCACCAGTATCTCTTCGGACGAGAACCACTTGCTCATTTTCAATATCGCGAGGACCAAGTTCTAATCTGATAGGTACTCCGCGAACTTCCCATTCATTGAATTTCCAACCAGGAGTATATCCTTCCCTTTTATCAAGTTCAACCTTTAAACCAGCTTTCAGTAATTTCTTAAGCATTTTTTCACTGGCTTTATTGACTTCTTCTCTTTGTTCTTTCCTATAAATTGGAACAATAACAACTTGAATTGGAGCAATATAAGGAGGAATAATTAATCCTTTCTCATCACCATGCATTCCAACAATAGCAGCAATTAATCTTGTAGACAATCCATAACAAGTTTGATGGACATTTTTGTTTTTCTTATCTTTATCCTGGAAGGTGATGTTAAAGGCTTTACTAAACCCTTGTCCTAAATTGTGAGTTGTACCGATTTGTAAAGTTCGTCCATCTGGTAAGGGGCAATCATACGCTATTGAATAGACTGCTCCTGCAAAAGTGTCAAATTTTGGTCTTCTCAAAATCAAGAATGACATACAGCTTTCTTTATACACAGCTTCATAGAGTTTCATAGATTCCTTAACTTGTTCTTCTGCTTCTCCAGCAGTTGCATGACAAGTATGTCCTTCAGACCAGAGAAATTCGCGATCTCGAAGTAACGGTTTCGTTTCTTTAGTATCAAATCGTATGATATTACACCATTGATTTATCTTTAGAGGTAAATCGCTATGGCTTCTAATCCAGAGACGAAACATTTCATACATAATTGTTTCAGAAGTTGGACGCAGAGCAAGCTTTCTATCTAGCTCTCTATCTCCAGCTCTAGTTACCCAAGCAACTTCTGGAATAAATCCTTCAAAATGCTCTGCTTCTTTCATGAGATAATCTTCAGGAATGAATAATGGAAAATAAGCGTTTTTGTGACCAGTTGCTTTTAACTCTCCATCTAATTTTGCTACAATGGATTCCCAGATCGAATACCCATAAGGCATAATAACATTCGATCCCTTCACAGGTGATCTTTTATCAACAATGTTTGCGTATTCTATTATTGCGGTATACCATTGCAGAAATTCTTTTTCTTTGTCAGGTAACTTCATCAGTCTACAACCAATTGCAACTTGAAATAAGAATTACTTTAATCTTTTCGTTTATTTTGAAGATGAATGCAGAGAAATTTCTTATTTTTACAAACAAATTTGTAACTCATTTTTTCATAGGAATACCCTTTCTACCAACAACGAAAAAGGCTGTAAATCCAACCATCCTGGTTACGGGCCTAATAGCTCCGATTTTCGTGGTTAAATCTCTCCTAATAACCTCGAAAGCTTCGATTTGATAAAAATCATTCTGAACCATTTTCTCTATTGTTTGATCCACTTGAATATATGTTGGAACAAATACAAGTAAAATACCTCCACCCATTAAGGATATCTTAACTGAATCGATGATTTCCCAAGGAGTTGGCAAGTCTAGAATTATTGCATCGACATCTTTTTCGTCAAAACCCTTTGCAGCATCTCTAATCTTGAAATCAACATAATCCGATAATCCTAATTTCTCGATGTTTTTTCGAGCAACTATTTGATGTTCCTCTCTATTATCATAGGAAAAAACTTTCCCATCAGGTTTAACATATTGAGCTAAAGCTGATGTTAAACTACCACTACCGGTTCCAGCTTCTATTACTCGTTTACCACTACAAATACCCGCACTAAAGATTATTTGCGCAATATCGGTCTGATAGATTATTTGTGTAGAATGAGAAATTGAATAAATATAATCAGATGGAGTAGGTTTCCACAAAAAGAAAGTAGCTCCTTTGTTACTTTCAATATTTGAACCAAATTCTAAACCGATTAAATCTTTCAATATAATTGATCCTTTGTGAGTGTGAAATTCCTTATCCTTTTCGATTTTTACTAACCATTTCTTCTCTGCAGAAGCTGAGATTAAAACGAAGTCACCCTCTTTGATTTTCATTATGGTTTTCTCCAAGTAGTGTTGTTAATCAACCAAAAGAATACCATTACAAAAAACTTTCCTCAGAAGTGAACAATAAATCGGAAAACAAACCTTTCTAAATCTTTTCTGAAAATAATCGGAAATATTCATCAGTTATAATGGCTCGAAAGATCGTCTCATCGGAATCGCCTACAACAGTTTTGTTCCCAATAAATGTTGTTGGCAAAGATTGAATTCCGTACTCAGAAGCTATTTCCTTGTCTGTATCCACATTTATTACTTTAATATCAAGTGGAAATTCAGCAGAAAGAGCAGTAATACAATCAAAAACTGGTACACACCAAGTACAATTTGCATTGGAAAAGAATAACACTGGTAGACTACGATCCTCAAAAGCACCGTTAAAGTTTACTCTTTGTTTTCGAGGAACGCCAAATGTTTCATTCCAACTAGTAAGTATTTTAGCTATCATGGAAAATATATCTATGACATTCTGTCCTGTTTTTGCACTGGCGAAAACTATCCCATGAAACTCACTTCTAGCTTTAAATTTAGCTAGTCTATCAGAGACAATGTTCATATCATAATCCATGTCTATTTTGTTGAAGAGAATAATCTTTGGAATTTTACGATTCAAAATTTCATTTAATCTCTCATTCCAAACCACAAGATCATCAAGTGTTTCAGGCTTAGTTACATCAGAAACAAAGATAGCCGCATCTGCTTCAATTAAATATCTAAAAGCAAATTTCTTGAAAGCTTCTTGACCGCCAACATCCCAAATAGATAACCCTACTTGTTTGTCAGCAATCGATATGTATCTAGTGTAAATGTTGAAGCCTAAGGTGGCTGCATAGCTATCTTTGAATTGGTTGTGAACGTATCTTTGAATGATACTTGTTTTTCCAACATTTGGACTACCTAAAACGACGATTTTACGGCAATCTATAGAGCTACGCATATTTTATACCCACATTATCCCTATGTTTTGATTATATATGGAATGTACATTTACAATTATGAAATATCGAAATATTATAATAAGTAGTTTTGGTTTTATGCACATTACCGCATAGAATTTTCGTTAGGATGATTTACTAAATGGTTTTGATCTTTTTCCCTCTTTACAAATATCACAATAGTAAACCACTCGAGATGAAGATCCAGATTTAATGCGAACATGAGTTGTTAATCCAGGATAGAGAAATTTCTTACACTTTCTACAAAATCTTATTCGCCATTTTTCAGGAATGCGGGTCCTAGCTTTCATAGCGATTTTTCTCGCTAAATCTCCGTATCTTTGTGCAAGTTCAGGTTCTTTAGAATATATTCCGTCAGCACGAGTTAAAAGAATCTCAATACGCTCTTGAGCAATTTTCTTAGTGGCATGCTTTTCACGTCTGGAACTCATTCTTAGTACACCCGTTACTGTTTATCTTTGGTTTAAATACTCTCAATTCAACAATTAAAAGTTCTGAGTTAAATACAAAAACTATTGGCAAAGCATTTAAATGTATTATAAATTTGGTTTCTTATCTAAGAAAAATATGGTGATAAGCGGTATAAACGAAAGATTTAAACCTTAAACTTTCTGAACGCAAATCATTCTAAGAGGATTGTTTTCTTCTATTTTCTTTTTGTTTTTTCTGTTCGTTGCTTAGTTGTTTTTGTTCTTTTTTGCTTGTTTTCTTGCTTTTTTGGTTAGTTATTCAACGGTTCAACTGCTCTTTTTTTCCTCGTTGCTTTTGTTCGACCAAATATGTTGTTACTTCTTATAGATCTCTTTATTTTAACAAAAAATAATGGTTTATTCTTGCTTGTTACAACTATGAAATCTTTAAATTTCATTCATTCCATAATTGTTTTGGGAGTAGAGAATCATGATCGAAATTGATGAACAATACATTCCTCTTATTCTGGAGCACAATGAAACGATTATTACGTATATAATCGATAATCAAGTACTTGGCACTAAAAGTTATGTTGGAGTAAGTACTTATCCTTACCGAGCCTATCATCTCTTATTGGAGTTAGCAGCAAATGAACACGTGAGGAAAGCTCTTCCTAAAGAACTCCTCTCCTCATTAGATCTTCGTACCGAAGTTCCTGCTTTTTTCTCCAAGGATTATCTCATCGGTGAAATGAGTAATAACTATGGTTCACGTTGCCTTACCTTGGATATAACTATAGATGAATCCGTTTCTCAATCAATTCAATTAACAAATATTCAGTATTTGCATGGCACTTCAAAAATGATTCTTCCTGCTGAACCTCGCCTTACTCCCATTTATGCTTTCTTACTCTTTGCTAATATTTTAGCTAATAATCGAAGCACTCTTTATCGGCATTTGCTGAAGGAATTTCACCTCGCTGATTTTGAACAGCTAAAAGTTCAAGAGGACATCGTTGATTTTGAGCGTGGACGCTTACAAAGCATTGGTCCGATTTATTCCGATCTCAATGAATTTTCTTTCCAGTACCTCAAATTCCTCAAAAGAAATTTGTTGAATGAATCGATTTCCCCTAAAGAGATCCTTTACACAAGTGGTGCTAAAACATTAGCTTTCTTAGGTTCTCTTCCCGTTGTCACTGCCTACCTTGAGGAAATCAAACAAAAATTACGAACCCAGCAGTTACCTTATAACCAGCAAGTGCTTTATCACACTTTCCGCTCAAGTTTCATTAGGGAATTCGATGAGAACTGGAAAAAACATCATGAAGAAAATGCTTTCTTTCTCTCTCTGTTTGAACGAGATGTTGCGAAAGAATTTCCGGAATTAAATAAATAATGAAATTAAAATCAAAGAGAAATTATTAAATTCAATAAGATTACAGTGATGTTGAAGAGGAGTTATATCAATTGAAAAACGGAATGAAACTAAAACTTGCTTTCTTTGTTATTTTATTAACTATTCCCTTTCCCATTCAAACGAACTCAGAGCTAACTATTGGTGATTCCTTTCTATATGAAATTATTGAAGCAAATTATTATGCTGAAATTGATTCAGAAGAAAGAAGTTTTAATGGTTATAGATTCGGAGGTCAAACTCATCCTGTGGGAACAAAATTTAATGCTACTGCTGAAGATGTGGATGTTGGTAGTGTTTTCTTCCGTTTTTGGCTTGAAGGTAATGACACTTATACCAGTGTAGCCTACATCTCCTCGAATTGGTTCAATGTTTTCGCTGTTGATATAAGTTATACTACTCTCCAATATACTTTTCTTGCAGTGGAGAACATCAATGTGTTAACCATGCTGGATTTAGCATACTTTCAATTCAATCCTTACATTCATTTACCACACAATGATTATTTATTTTCACTTGACTCTTTAGGTGAAGACATTCACTACTTCTTTAATCGCTGGTTTTATTTGTACCCTGGCATAGAATGCTTGTATGAGCACTCAGTAGAGAATGGAGTTATTCAATTCGAGAGCTGGGTTGGGGGAAAAATAGACGCTCAATTTGGAAGCATCATTACAGCAGGAAGTAATCTACCAACAGATATTTCCTTTGGAGACAGCTATCATTTTGCTGTAGATAATGAAACGGGTGTTGTTATTGGTTGGGGGCAACGAGGATGGGTGAAAGGAACAATAAATGGTAAAGCTGTTAAGATCTCCATGGAATGGGAGTACGAATTAGAAGGTTATGAGTTACAACCTTATCAGTTGGGTGAAATGAAAGAATTTGGTACTGGGAGTCCTTACTTGGCAATTTTCTTACCGATGGCAGTTGTAGTTGCAATAATACCTGTTATTCTATATTTTATGAAGAAAAAATCAAACCAGAATTTCTAATAAGAATATCTACTCTCTTTTTTCTTTCTTGGTGTTTATTTAGTCACCTATCCAATTATTTGTCGGAAGAAACCATACAAGAGGATAGGTCGCTACGATAAGGAGAAAGGAACAATAGACTTCCTGCAATTTGCACACACAATCGAGCAGAACCAACAGTCCGCTTACAAACTCTATAATTACATTTATCAATCGAGAGAATTAGCACGATTAGTAGAATCACTGAACTATGGTCGAAACAGTCTCAGAAACCATCTGCTTATGATGGTGAACTTGGCAATAAACGATTATTACTCGGGGAAACTCACAATCAAAAACGAGAAAATAACTATTAAAAGAAAGAATTATAAAGGTAAAGTCTCACAATCGGCAAAGCATAAAGATGAACTCTTTATGGATGCTAAGGATGCTGAGATGCATTTATCTCTGACCATGAACAATGCTGACTCGGAGAGGACAACCACCTCGCAGAAGAGAAGGCTCGGAGCATAGGCAGAGAAGTCAAATTCATAAAAATTCGAAGGTCATACTAATATGCCTACTATTTACGATGTTCCTGCAGAGGAGTTAATCCATGTAGTTGCAGTCGAACTTAAGAAATTCAACAAAATTACTCCCCCTGAATGGGCAAGCTACGTTAAGACAGGATCTTTTAAACAACACGCCCCCCAAGATCCGGATTGGTGGTTCATTCGTTGTGCATCTTTATTAAGAAAAGTCTATGTAAGTGGTCCAATTGGTACCTCACATTTACGTAAAGAGTATGGTGGTCTAAGACGAGGTCGAAATCGTCCTGAAAAATCCACCAAAGCAAGCGGTGCTGTTATACGTAAAGCTCTTCAGCAACTCGAGTCTGAAGCCTTGATCTCTTCATCTCGAAACGGGAGAACAATCACAGCAAAAGGACGCTCCTTATTAGACAAACTCTCATCCACCGTTAAAGCAAAATACCCCGAACTCAAAAAATATTAGTGTGAGTAGTACTTAGTTAATGTGTGATTATTATGTCTGAAGATCGCGAGCTTGAGGAATTACGAAAAAAGCGAGAAGCTGAAATCCAATCACAAACTGAAACTCAATCTGATGCTGCAGCAAAGAAAGCTGAAATTGATGCACAGAAAGCAATGATCTTAAGACAGATCCTAACTCCAAAAGCTAGAGACCGGTTAGCAAACATTCGTATGGCTCGACCGGATTTCGCAGAAAATATAGAAAATCAATTGATTACTATTGCCTCAAGGAGTAACTTACCAGGTCCAATAACTGAAGAACAATTGGTCGATATCTTGAAGCGACTTCAATCAGGTAAAAGAGAAAGTACCATTGAATTTAAAAGAAAGTAATGGAAGAACACTACCATGGCAAGAAATGTCCCCCATCCAAAAAAACTCAGAATGGCTAAAGCAGCAAGACGTGCAAGAAGTGTCCCAACTTGGGTTGTAATGAAAACTAGCGGAAAAGTTAAAACACATCCTAAACGAAGACACTGGCAAAGAAACAACTTGAAAGTTTAAGCAATTTAGCTTGAAGTAAATGCCTGTTGTCCTTTTTGCTAGACACTACTTCTTATTTTATTCATTTAACCTAATGATATTAGGTTAAACAAAAGCGTTTGTTTACTCCTTTTCCAAAAACTCTAACAAGTATTGTGCTGGTGTCCATACAAAAGCAATTTTTCTATCGTTGAATAGTTTCGCAGGTGTTGGAGGTAATACTATGATTGCATGTTGCTTTCTTGCTTTTTCCAGGGCTTCTTCTATATTTGGTACTTCTATGCAATAATGATAAAGACGATTTCTTTGCTTCAAAATTTGGTCCACTGGAGATGATCCTACTGATTCCACAAGCTCAACATAACTGAATTTCTCGTGTTCTGTTTCTTCCGGACTCAATAAAACAACTTTCACATTTTGTAATTCGTCAAAAACAACGTCAGTTATTTGCTTCATCCCAAGAGCTTCAACATGGAATTTTAATGCTTTCTCAATAGAAGGAACAGCAATCCCAACATGATGAATATTATTCGGTTTCATTTTTTCTCCTCCTCATCTTTTGGAGCTTCACCTGGTCTTGGCAATTTGGAAACAACTCGAGCAGGATTACCTACCGCTACACTAAAATCAGGAACATCTCTATTAACGACAGCTCCAGCTGAAACAATTGACCCTACACCAATAGTTACTCCCGGTAAAATTATCGCTCCAGACCCAATCCAAGCACCTCGTTTAACTAAGATGGGTTTTGGTGTTTGCTTGAAAATCCCAGTTTGTGAATGGTAAGGACTGCCACCTGAATGAGCTAACAATAAAGCACTTGGGCCAATGCTTACATCATCTTCTAAAGTAATTAGGTGTGGATATTCTCCATCAAAATACACTAGATTTCCAATATAGACTCGTTTACCAACTTTAACTCCACTTTTCCGCCATAGACTTGCACGGAACTGGTATATAGGAGTAATCCAAGCGATCATTCGAAAAATTCTACCAATTAGTTTACCCATTGTGTTCCCTCGTAGGAGATTCGGTTTAATAATCAGATATTTCCATTACCAATTAAAACTTTTGATGAAAATACTTCAATTACTAAAAGTATCTCTAAGTGATTAGTAAAAAATAGTTTAATAAAGTATTAATTTCCCATAATAAAACAACAAATAACAGTTGGTGTGGTTTGTGGCCAAAGTTAGTCGTTTAACTTCCTGGATAAAACATCTAGCGAAAAGAAGGGGAAGTCATCTTATCTCCCAATCAGTCAGAATGTTTTATTTCCATATGCAACCCTTCCACAAGCTTTTGGATCGAATGTTTACCACACTTGATGAGTATGATAGTGGATTCACTTTTCCACTCGTAGCTTCTATTGGAGAAAAACACCAAGATTATGTTCGATTTCTCAAATCCTACCCATTCGAGATTGCTATTCATGGATATAAGCATGTACGTTATCAGCACTTGTCACCAGAACAAGTGGAACAAGAGTTAATCTTAGCAACAAAAGCCTTTCAAAAACTCAAGCTACCATTCAAAGGTTTTCGTGCTCCATACAACAATTATTCTGAAGCAACAAAAGAGCTTCTAGAGAAATTTGATTTCCTATGGGATATTGGAATAGGTTACCAACAACCCTACCAAGAAACTCATCAGTTTTTCAATTATAAATTTAATAATGGGAAAAAGTCAACTTACACTTGTATTCCCCTAAGCAAGTGGTCTGATGACTTAATGATTGATAGATACAAATTCTCTGCTAAACAGATAGCAAAAGCATTAACAATTCAATTAAAGAAAGCAAAAGAAGAAAATGGAGTAGTCATGTTTGATCTACATCCGATTCGCATTGGTCGAAAAGAGTACATTAATGGATTAAACTTATTCTTAGAACAAGCGAACAAACACAATGCTTGGATACCTTCTGTAACAGAAGCAGTAGAGTATTGGCGAAAACATAAAAGCTGGAAACATAATGCTCCAGTTTGCTGTTTATTAACAGGTGATATAGATAACTTCACTTTTTGGGATTATTTGCGTCGGTTTTAATGGAGGGTTACGTGTGTCAAATTGGTCAATCGGGATTGATATAATCGAAATAGAAAAATTCCAAAGATATAATATTGAAGAGCATAAGCGTTTTTATGAAAAAGTCTTCAATAATTACGAAACCGAATATTGCCAATCCTATAAAGACCCTCATCCACACTTCGCTGGTTTATTCGCAGCCAAAGAAGCTGTGTATAAAGCAATCAATGAATTCGTAAAAATAGAATTATATCATATCTTTATCTCACATAACAAGAAGACTAAAAAACCAATTGTTGAAATAGACTATAAAGACGAAAACACTAAAAAAGTGGAAGAAATCAATCAGCATTTGAAAAGACTAGCTATAAAGGTTAGCATTTCTCATACTGAGAAAACAGCGATTGCTTGGGCGTTTGCAATTTACAAGGATCAAACAGAAAACATAGAAGAGAAATTGGATAATATAGAAGAAAAAGTAAAAGAAGTGATTCAAAGTGAATTCTCCGCAAAAAACAGCACTTGAAAAACAAGAAGAGGTCTTGAAGAAAATTCAAGATGATCCCACCTACTCTAGCTACTGGTCCGCATACAAACAGATACAGAAACTCGATTTCTCGAAAACAGACATCCCTACAAATCAAAAAATAAAAATCGCTTTACTAAGTTCATTCACAATAGATCCTTTAGCTGCTTTTCTTGATATTGACTGCAGAAAGGAAAAGCTCTTCCCTGAAATTTATGTTGCACCGTTTAATAGATTTCAAGAAGAAATCATTGATAATAAAAGTAAATTGTATAAATTTAAACCAGAAATTATATTCTTCTTTGTTGAATTAGAATCTTTATTGGAAGAAAACTTTCTTATAGATTTCACTCGACACGAAGAAAAAATCCTACTTGAAGAAATCGATAGAATAGTTGAATTACTAAATGATCTTCTAGCAAAATTATCTGAAACCACAGATTCTATGATAATTTTCAGCAATTTTATTACCCCAACCTTTTCTCCCTTAGGAGTTCTAGATAAGAAAAGAGCAATTGGTTTGAAGCGTTTCTATAGGATGATCAATGATAAGTTGGAAACTCAATTTCAAAATGATAGTACCATTTTCATTTTTGATTTTGATGAAACTGCTGGTAGATTCGGCAAAAACGAGTACATTAATTATCCAATGTATTATCGAGGATCACTATTGCTAAGCGAGAAATTCCTACCTGAAGTTTCCAATGGATTGATGAGCTACATCAAACCTTTGAAGGGTAGAAATAGGAAATGCATTGTTCTAGATTTAGATAACACTCTTTGGGGTGGTATAATTGGCGAAGACGGCTTAGATGGAATCAAGCTTAATATTAATTATCCTGGGAATCATTTCGTTGATTTTCAAAAAGCAATTTTAAGCCTCTTCAAGAGAGGGATAATTTTAGCCGTAAACAGTAAGAACAATGAAGCAGATGCCTTAGAAGTCTTTAGAAAACACCCGTACATGCAAATAAAAGAAACGCATCTTGCTGCGTATAGAATTAATTGGAATGATAAAGTACAAAATATGATCGAGCTTGCCGAGGAAATCAATATTGGTTTAGACAGCATGGTTTTCTTTGATGATAATCCGGTAGAACGAGCAAGAGTAAAAGAAGCATTACCAGATGTCAAAGTAGTTGATTTACCAAAAAGCCCTGCTCTATACAAGAAAACTCTCGAGCAGTTAAATGACTTCAATACCTTAGCAATAACAAAGGAGGATTTGACTCGAGGGGAAAAGTACTACTTCAGAAAGCAAAGAGAAGGAATTAGGAAAAAAGTACAATCCATTGATGAATTTATTAAAACTTTAGAGATTGTTGCTACAATTAAACAAGCAGATAAATTTGCTCTGCCCAGAGTAACCAGTCTCATCAATAGAACAAATCAATTTAATTTAACCACTCGGCGATATACTGAAGCTCAAGTTGAAGAAATGCACAAAAATTCCGCGAAATTTAACGTTTACATTTTAGAGATAAAAGATAAATTTGGGGAAGAAGGAATCGTTGGAGTTGCAGTTGTTGATAAAGAGGATAAAACTGCTTGGCAAATTGATACATTTCTTATGAGTTGTAGAGTGATTGGAAGAAAAGTAGAAACAGCGTTTCTAACGAAAATAATAAATGATGCAATTGCAGCGAAAGCACAAGAAATAAAAGCGGAATATCTACCAACAAAAAAGAATCCCTTGGTAAAGGATTTCTATCAAGACCACAAATTTGAAATGGAAGAAGAGTTAGCCGATGGAACAGTAAAATTGACCTATAAGCAATTGAAGAAACCCATTGCCTTTCCAAAATATTTGACGGTGAAAGAAGATTGAACGAAAACAATCACGAAAAAATCATAGATATTGTTAGTAAAATACTACTAGTCGACAAAGAAGAAATCACGGAAAAAATATCAAGAAAGGATTTTGAAGCATGGGATTCCATGACACACCTAGTCATCATTTCAGAACTTGAACAAAACTTCGATATCATACTTGAAGATGATGATATTACTGCAATGAATACAATAAGTGATATTAAGAGTATCCTTACAAAATATGAGATCAGTTTTTAACCTAAAAACTGAATGAAAACTAATAGTAAATTTAAAATAGGTAATAAGAACAGACCGTCAACAGAGAGTGAAAAAAATTGTCAGAAGATGAACTTGTAGAAGAACGAATTTATACCATTCCCTTCTATCCAAAGTTGAAATTATCTACTCGCCAAAAAAGAGCCCCAAGAGCCATTAGGATAATGAAGGAATTCATTTACAGGCATATGAAGGCAGAAGACATTATAATTGATAATGAATTAAATGAGTTCATTTGGGCTCGAGGAATCCAAAAACCTCCGAGAAAAGTTCGTGTTCGAGCTATAAAAGATGATGAAGGCATTGTAGAACTCTACCTTGTTGAAAGAAAAGTTGCTGAAGAAGCACGAATCCCAGAGGTTAGAAGAAGACCTGGTCGTGGCGAACTACGTCCACCCAAAGAAGATGATGTTGAAGAAGAAGAGGATGAATAATTCACCTCTACATCTTTATTTTTCTTTTTATTAACAAAATCATCTCAAGGTAATTAGCTTTGAGAAGCGTTACTCATTATTGAGTAATTCAAAATATTATTTATAATTTATGAGATAGAAATAAATGTACAGATTTATTCCACGAATCGGGTGACATATGTGTGTTCTTTACAAATAGATAAAACAGAAAAACAAACAGACACAATAGAAGGCAAGCTTGAACAATCTGACTCTGAAGATTTACCTGAAATGAAGGAGTTTAAAGGTAAAACATTGCTCGTTGAATTAGCAGGAGGAGCAATTTTAGGAGGAATGAGTATTGTTTTTGCATTTCTTGTAAATCCCTATATGCCTACTGTACCATTAATGGGTATCAAAATAATTGATTTTATTGCTATCCCAATGATCTTAGCATACATTGTTTTTGGAATAAGGGGTGGATTACTAGCAACGCTGATAGGATCTGTATTTATTTTACTACTACCGGAATATCTTCCATGGGTTGGAATGCTTGCGAAATTCAGTGCAACCATACCAATGATCATTGTCCCGTGGTTATTCTTCAAAACAAACAAATTCACATCTAAAAGTCGAATAATTAATTTAATAGATGAAACTTCTGAAAACCTTCTGAAATACTATCCATTTCTAATGGCTGTAGCAGTTCTCATTCGATTACTATTGATGTTTACACTCAACTTGTTCGCCTTTGTTCCTTTGTATTCCGGAATATCCATTACAGTTGACCCAAAAATGGCTTTAATACTCGCTGCAGGATATGCTTTATGGAATATTGTCCAAGGAACGATCGATGCTTATCTTCCGTATTTAATTGCTTATCCCACTCGATTAGCAAAAACATTTAGTACATGGTGACGAAAAACCATAAAAAATCAACAAACATCTTGCGAACTTCACATTCTATAGAATCGATAGTGAAAAATTATTATATAAGAACACGCAATACTTTATAGTTAGAAGTGAGTATGCTATATTCACGTAAACTATTATCTAAAGGCGCACAAGAAACCGTATATTTGAGCTACAAATCAGACGAAATAGAGCCACGAGCTGATCTATCATTTTGCACTAATAGATAAACACACAAGATGAAATTGACTTTGAGGTCTTGAAAAACAATGATTGCAATAACAAAGGAATTCAAGCAATTACTGCAAGAAATGTTTGAATTACGTGGAGTTACAGAAATCGCAGCAGATGACCTTGTAGAAGTTTTGTCTGTGAATAAAAAAGAACTTGAAAAGCTTTTGAAAGATGAATCTGTAAGAGAAGAATTTAAGCTAGTAAAAGCAAAAGATGGTTCCGATTTCGTAAAACGCTATCTTAATGAGCGTTTGGAAGGGAAATTAATGACTAGTACCTTTGACATCCGATGGGACAATATTGATGGGTGTCCTTGTTTCACCTGTTACGAACTTGATAGGTGTAATATTGGGAATCCTATATCCTCTGTAGATTGCCCATTATTCTCAAAATGGTTGTTTAAAGATCCTGATGAAGAAAAAGAAAAGTAATAAATCTATTAGTTTTCACTTTTATCATCAATTACAAATAACTCAAAAAGGTACTTGATTCTTGAAATAGAGCTAAACACACTAAAATTATCTCTATTTTTTTATTTACCAACACATAAAGATTATTCGGGGCATTAACCAATGAGTCACAGACGAAGAACACGACAAAGAGAATTCTATTATCGAGAAGCAGTAAGAGAAGGCTACCGCTCAAGAGCCTCGTATAAATTAATACAAATTCATAAGAAATTCAACGTGTTCAAAGCAGGGGACTTAGTTATAGATATAGGAGCAGCACCAGGTGGTTGGTCCCAAGTGGCAAGTCATCTTGTAATTCCCAATGGGAGAGTATTTGCAGTTGATCTTGAATACTTAGAACCAATGGATAATGTCTTAGCTATCCAAGGAGATATCTCTGATCCAGAAACCCATGAACGGTTAAAGACAATTATCGGTGAACCAGTAGACATAATTATTTCTGACTTAAGTCCAAATGTAACCGGAAATTGGAGTACTGATCACGCAAGGCAAATATATCTCACAGAACAAGCATTAAGATTATGTGCTTCGGGTTTACTGAAAAGAGGGGGAAAATTTGTCTGCAAGTTATTTATGGGAGATTTATTTGAAGATTACATTGCTAATTTGAAAAAATTATTTCATTTCGTCTATTTTTACAAACCAATGGCATCAAGAAAAACTAGTGCTGAAACGTATGCTATTGCTAAGGGATTGAAAAAAGGTCCTTTAAGAATAAGGAAGAAACCAAAGAAAGTAGAAGGAAAGGAAGATGGTTGATTATCCTCTAGAGACCGTTGTAGAAGGAAAAACAAAGATTCTGGTACCTGATGTTGAAGCCTTTAGGAAATCACCTTCAAGTTATCCTCCTTCAGACGCACCTGTTTTTTATAATAAAGTAATGGAATTAAACAGGGATTTTGCTTTAGCAACTCTTCGTGTGTATATTGACTTGTTATCCAAGAAAGAGAGTTTGTTCTATTGTGAACCTATGGCGGGAAGTGGAATACGAGCAGTTAGAATTGCGAATGAACTAGAGAACATTTCAGTAGTAATTAATGATCGGAATCCGCATGCAGTTGAACTAATCAAAGAAAACGTAAAACAACTAAAATTAACAGAAAAAACCAGTGTGCATATGGACGATGCATGTGAACTCATGATTAGACATGCCGCAAGTGGAAATAGATTTGATGTGATAGATGTTGATCCCTTTGGTTCGCCCTCAGTTTTTATGGATTCAGCAGCTCAAGCATTAGGTTACAATGGATTCCTCGCAGTAACATCCACAGATATGGCTACGATGTGTGGTGTATATCCAAAAGCATGTATACGAAAATATGCATCCAAACCTATTCATTCATCTATAGGACATGAAGTGGCAGTCCGAATGCTTATCGGTTTCATTGCAACAAATTTAGCAAGACATGGAAAAGGCACTAAACCAATATTCGCACATAGCACAGAACACTACATCAGAGCTTATGTCGTAGCTGAGAAAGGGATAACGAAAGCAAAAGAATCAATGAATACTTTGGGATATATCGCTCATTGCCTAAAGTGCTATGCAATTGAAAGCAGAAAAGGGTTAATTAATTCTTTAACAAAAGAATGTCCTGACTGCCAAAATAAGCATAGATTACTAGGGGGACCAGTCTGGCTAGGCGATTTATATGATGAGCAGTTTGTAAATAAACTGAAAAGTGAAGTAGAAGACAATAAAACGAATTATGGGTCCCAGAAAAAAATGGGAAAAATGTTAGTTCTAATAGAAGAAGAAGTGAAAGCCCAGCAAACTAATGCAGGAATCTGTTTTTTTGATCTCCACCAAATATCCGATAAATTGAATATCCCATCACCAAAAGTGGAAGCAGTCATGGAAGAATTAGCGAAAGGCGGATACTCAGCGACAAGAACTCATTTTCGAACCAACTCCATAAAAACAGATGCTCCCATCGACAAAATAGTCTCCGCCATGAAGAAAGTGCTGAACATATAAGCAGTGGTGAAAAATTTTTAGTGTAGGTATACTTGTTTTTACATGAATCAGATGTATATAGCTGGAATTGATGAAGCAGGTCGAGGACCAGTACTAGGTCCATTAGTTATTGCAGGTGTGGTAATAAACGAGAAGGATTTAGATCCACTAGTAGAGGAAGGACTAACTGATTCAAAATTAATGCCCAAAGTAAAGAGAGAAAGTATGTATGAAGATATTTTGAAGCTTGCCATTGATTATCAAGTTGTAATAATTGATGCGTATGAAATTGATGCTTTGCGAAATAATGCAACGAATCTGAATAGAATTGAAATAAACGCAATGATCAAAATGTTAGGGGCATTAACTAAATGGAAAATGGCTTTCGTGGATGCTTGTGATAGAAACGCTAATAGAATGCAACAAATTCTCAGGAAAAATGTCCAGGAAAACATAGTAGCTGAGCATTTTGCTGATGTAAAATATCCCATTGTATCTGCAGCATCAGTAATAGCAAAAGTCATTAGGGATCAAGAAATAGCGAAAGCCCACAAAGAATTCGGTGTTGATTTTGGAAGTGGGTATTCACATGATCGAAAAACAAATCAATTCTTAATGGATTATTACTCTGAACATGGGGAGTTACCTGTTATTGCTCGGAAAAGCTGGGAAACATCAAAAAGAGTGATTCGTATCCATGAACAATCAAACTTGGATGAGTTTTTCTCAAATACAGAATAACTTAATTCTTTTCAGCTGGTTTCTTCTTTTTTGATTTAATGAGATCATCAATTGAGATAACGGAAGCGTCATCAATAGAGGTTTTCTTTGAATCATCTCCTAAAACAATCAAAGGATCTGCTTCAGCAATTTTGGAAATACTGTATGTGATGAGGATTTTCTGCTCTACATCATCACTTGAAGGTTGCTCAGAAATACTGGTGATTGTAGTGTAAAATTTCTCCATTTCATCGATGGGTTCCATTGATTTTGCTAAAACCCTAATGGGAATCTTCTTGGTCCAGAGTTGATTCTTCATACCTATATCATCAAAGTGCTTCTTGACTTCTCGCTCAATATCACTTTTGGGAGCACCATCATGAGTGCTTGGAGTGGTAACAGAACCAATACGCCTCATCTCCTCAAAGAGATTTATTGCAACGGTGAGTGGTTCATCAAGTAATTCTTCTATTCTCATAGCTATTTCATGAGATACATCCACTGTGCCCCGTTCATATTCATAAACCGCTCTTTTAGAAACACCAATCTCTCGAGCAAGATCACCCAAACTATAGCTTTTCTCCAAACGTTTCTCTTTCAAAAGGTCTCCATCAAATTTCACTTTGAATCCGCCACGATACGCATAGATCAAAGGAGGTAAATTCTTAACGAGTAAATTTCGTAAAGTATCTTTGGAAACTGCTGGAATCTCATACCGGGTATAGACAACTCCATCTTCAATTTCAGCATTGCTTCGAATATTTTGTCCAACAATTATAGGGAAACCTGATAACATGAGAGACAATTTTCGGAGCTCATACGCTTGGTCCTCTTTGAAACTATCAATATTGGTAATCAATTTGATGAGGAGAAGAATGGATTGTTTTTTAGCAACAAGATCGAAACAACCACCACTACCAAGTAAGGGAGTAGATATATCATAGTGTGATTGCTGCAAAACTTGAGCAACATCTTGATAAAACTGCTGTTGGTGTTTGTCTACGATCAAAAGATCCACCTCTTCCTTTAGGAATAGAGTGATTGTTATATTATAATAGTTAAACTAACTCAAAAACTAATTGATAAATATAAGAGTTTTAGCATTTATTTGCGACAAAAAAGTGCAAGAGAAATGAATTAATCCATGTGCTTCTGGATGATAAGTTTCAGAGGTTTGGCTAAACGCTCATCCATAACAAATAATTTGCTGCCGGATTTCAGATTCTTCTTACTAATGATAATTTCCTTATCGAGGATGACTCCCTTCAACATTATTTTCGGATCAGCTAAACCAAAGGCAAAAGCAACTCGAGTTGATAAGTCACCAATGGTTTCCCCGTCTTCAACAGTTAGGGTTGCTTCATCTAACGCATAGAAACCACCGCAGACAGGACAATTGAATTTCCTCTCGAGATGTAAAACAGTTGTAGTATTACTTTTACCATCATAGAAGAGATAATTATCTAAGGGTTCTCCAAGCTTCATAATGTGCTTTATCGCTTCCTGACTAATAATTCCACCAATGATCATAGACATAGTTGCAACAGCAGGCATAGGTGCCTCAGGTTTCTTTGGTTGATCTTTACGCTTCTCACCAAGCGGACTACAAGCTTGACTTAGTTTCTCTTGAGGAATCAAAGGTTGGCACTCAAAACAAGGAGTTTCAAACGGAATGATTCTTTGAACATGACCCATTAATCCATACATGCCACCGGAAATCAAAGGTTTCTTCTTGTCTACAACAAGAGAATTTAACCAGCGCCTAGCATCAAAAGAATCAAGCCCCGCGACAATAACATCGGCTTTCTCATAATGAGTTCGCTTAATGGTTTCCAATCTCTCAGGAAGAGAAACGATGTCTATGTCAGGATTAAGTCTACGAAGCCTACGAGCAGCCACTTCAGATTTGTACTTCCGAACATCCCTTTTTCGGAAAAGAAGCTGACGATTAAGATTAGAAGTCTCAATAGTATCCATATCAACCAGAATGAGCTGTCCAACACCACTGAGAGCCATATTAGTAGCAATAAAAGAACCAAGTGCACCAACGCCTGCAACTAAAACAGTGGCTTTACTGACCTTTTCTTGGTCCCAGCCTTCAATACGCATTTGTCGGTCGTACCTAGACATTACTCTCTACGCTCTATTCTTGATTGATTCTAATGCTTTTTCTACAATTAACGCAATTAACTTTTTCGATATAACATATGTATAAAGAAATACTTCTTGTTGTTTCCCTTTGCAATGATTTTTATACTTAATGTGTTTGAAATAACTCAGCATTACCAAAAATGGTAATAAAATTACGTAATTTTAAGAAGAATATAACTTTAGGTGAAAAAAAACGTGCCAGAAGTTTACGAATGGATGGGCGCCAGGCCCGGAGACATTGTCTACAGACACCCTGATGATCGAATCGGTTGGGGCTCTCAGATTATTGTCAAACAAAATCAAGCAGCCATCCTGTTTAAGGAAGGCAAAGCTTACGACGTTCTAACACCAGGAAGACACTTCATCACAACTAAGAATCTTCCATTGATCACAAAATTCCTCTCAAGAATTGTTGGATTTGACCGATCACCCTTTAACGCTGAAGTCATTTTTATCAGCTTAAGCGATTACAAAGGAAAATTCGGCGGAAGAAGCCAAACAATGGACTTAGCTCCATTACAATTCCATGGGGAATATTACTGGGAAGTAAAAGACCCAAGTGCCTTCGTTATGGAAATCGTTGGAAATCAAAAAATCTACAATTCAGC
>JAGXNT010000033.1 GCA_019894765.1 Candidatus Heimdallarchaeota archaeon | reverse complement strand
TTGTGGCTTTTTTTGGTTTTGCTTCAACTTTTGGTTCTTCTGTGACTTTTGGTTCTTCTGTGACTTTTGGTTCTTCTGTGACTTTTGGTTCTTCTGTGACTTTTGGTTCTTCTGTGACTTTTGGTTCCTCTGTGGTTTTTGGTTCGGTTACTTCAACCTCTTTGACACTACTTTCAGATGCAGCTTTTTCATCTGCACTTGCAGTAGTTTCTTCTTTTGACTCTTCTATTGGTTGGGAAGTGGTTTCTTTACTCAAAACGTTTCTATTCTCCAGTTAATATTATCCTGTGGTAATTAATTCCTCAATCTTTTTCTTACCCATTTCTACGATTCTTATATTCACTTGATAGATATCGTCGCTTATAGTATTTCCCCTTACTAGTTTTCTCTTTCTTAGTCCGTCTTCTTTAATTTTGAATCCTTGACCACCAGTGGTTAGGATTCTCTTTCGAATTGGACCTTCAAGATTACTTTTCATGGGAAAACCATCTTTGTCGCTACCACCAGTGATTTTGAAAATGTAGCCTGGGAATCCAATTGGACCACCTTCAATCTCTTCACTAATTCTTTTACCAATTAGTAAAGTGGCTTTACCACCTTCAACGATGGTTTTAAAGCTTTTACCAGATTTCGGGTCGCCAATGTTTAATTGAAATTTTGCCAATTATTTTTGCTCCTTGTACTTCGCTAGAGATAGGTGTTGATTCACATAACTCTAATTATATATCGAATTCGATTGAAAAGGATTTATATTTTTATTGATGGTTCTTCTTCACGTTTTTTTAGAAAAAAATTTCGATTTCAAGAGTTTAATTCAGAGTATTGTCTTTTGCTAGGATTTTATCGATGATTTCCATGTGTTTAGTATCTTTGTTTACGATTTGCTCGATATCAGAATAATACTTTTCCAACATGGTAGGCATTGCTTTCTGATGAAATAAGGTTTCAATTGCTTGTATTCGATCTCTAAGAACTGCTGCACCTTCGAAATTCTCTTTTTCAGTTTCTTCTTTCATTAATTTCGAGAGTTTTTGTATAACTCCAGTTCCTTTATTTTCCAATTCAGTAATGAACTCATTAATGAGAGCCAGATATTTTTTCTCGTCATAAACACCGTTTTTACAGGGAGCAAGACAATACTGCAGTTTTTCTTTCAAACATGAAGGATAAGATTTACTGTTCAGCTTAATCGAATTCTCATTATTGCAAATAGGAATAACTCTCAAAAAACCATCAATTGCTAAATCAATAGGTGATCCAACATTGAATGGTCCAAAAATAAAACTCTCAGGCAATAAGATTTGATAACTAGTAAGAACTCGAGGTATATCCTCCCCGAGGGTAATTTCAATAAAGGGATACTTCCAATGACTTCTATTAATGGTAGGACGAAAAGCAGAGATCAAGCATCCCTCCAAAGTATGTGCTTCTTCATCACTCTCAGTTATGATGTACTTGACTTGCTTGGTTGTGTTAATTATTTTGTTTTTCTTTTTTCGTTCCTTATTGTAAACCATAGATGGAAAACTATCCAAATGCTTCTGGGTATAATCCCAAGTAAATTTCGGGATAGGTGGTCTCTTAATTCTATCATGATCAACTTTTTTGAATATATTATCTGTTCCCTTCCTGAAATGATCGGATATGCGTTTCTTGAGATTAATTGATTTGCCAATGTAGATAATTCCACCATCTGCACCAAAAAAGAAGTAAACACCTGGTTTTTCTGGTAAACTATCTACTAGCTCTTGCATTAGCACAATCACCATACGCACTATTAGATGGTATAAACTACAAAATAAAAAGATAGTTAATACCACTTCACTTAAGTTGCAAACTGAGGAAGAAATGTTTTAAGAGTATCTCTTCTATTTCTATCTGAGAGAAATCATTTTATCAAAAAATAAGATAAGAAAAAAAGGTGATACTGCTGAATAAATACAAACCGAAAGATCCTCTAAAATCCCCCAGATTTTCTGGAGTACAAACGTTTATGCGCTTACCACATAAAGAAACAACAAAAGATATCGATTTTGCGATAATCGGTGTGCCTTCTGATGCAGGAGCGTCTTTTAGAACCGGTCAAAGAGAAGGTCCAGCAGCAATTAGAAAAGTATCAGCTTTACTTCGTCATCACAATCCAGTTTTGAATGTTAGTCCTTTTGAATATTTATCCGGTGTAGATTATGGAGATTTGCCTGTTGTTCCAGGCTATATTGAAGATAGTTACAAGCGAATAGAAGAAGGTCTTTTTCCAGTCGTAGATGCAGGAGTTATACCAATTCTCCTAGGCGGGGATCATGCTATCACTTTACCTGAGCTTAGAGCTGTTGCGAAAAAACATGGCCCAATTGCTCTAGTGCACTTTGATGCCCACAGTGACACATCAGACGAATATTTTGGGAAACCATATAATCATGGAACTCCTTTTGCTAGAGCGGTAGAAGAGAAATTACTAGATGTAAACCATTCAATACAAGTTGGCTTACGTGGATCTACTTACACAGAAAATCACTTAGAAATTCCAAAAAAATTGGGTTTTGAAACTATTACAATGCCAGAATTACACGAAATGGGTGTGGAGAAATTAATTCATCGAATCCAAAAAAGAATTGGAGATAAGAAGGTATTCCTTTCTTTTGATGTAGATTTCGTTGATCCAGCATTTGCACCTGGCACTGGAACTCCAGAAATTGGTGGCGTAACAAGTGGAGAAGCTATAACAATAATTAGAGGATTAAAAGATCTCAATTTTATTGGATTCGATGTGGTTGAAGTTTTACCAGCATTAGATCCTTCAGAGATTACAGCTCTACTTGCATCAAATATTGCATACGAATTTATTTCCATCTTAGCATACCAGAAAAAACAAAAAACATAGATAAGACGAGTGCAACTAGTTTGAAAGTAAGTGTTTTGCTAATTTTTTAGATAAAGCAACAATAGTTAGAATTGGTGGAAGACCCAAGGGACTTGGAAAAGCACTAGCATCACTCACGTAAACACCCTCGATTTCTGTTTGTTGATTCTTGTCAAGTATTTTGCCAATAGGTGCAGTACAACAAGGATGACCAGATTCATAGACACCTCTTGTTATCGTGTCAGGATTAGCACCAGCTGCTACAATAATATCTCGATTAATTTCAAAAGCTTCTTCGAGCTTTTTCTGGTCTTTCTCAGTAATTTCCTTAATTATAGTTCCATCATTTTTAACTTCACCAGTTATTTCATCACGAATTTTAGTCATCATTCCAAGTAAATACTTTGATTTCACTTTTCTAGTTTTTAGAATTGCTCTAACCATACTTGGAAAGTCCACCTTACTAGGCATATATCCGGCAATATCTCGAACAAGAGTCAATGTATTATACATATAGGGTGCTGGAAATAGTTCTTTTTCCTCAATCAGGCTCTCGATATATGTTGCTAGAATAATTTCCTTTTGCATACCAACATTTTTGGTGTATCCATAAGTCGTTTGGAAAATATCTAGTGCAATACCTTTTCCAGCTTCTTCTATACCTGAGTTCTGTAGAATTCGTGGAGTTTCTAGTGCACCTGCTGAAATAATTACTTTATCTCCAATTACTTCTTGAACTAAACCATCCTGTGTATAATGAACAACATTAAATTTCCCACTTCCATGCTTAACCTTAGTTACTTCAGCATTCAAATACACATCAGCTCCATTAGCTATAGCTTCATCAACGAATTCAAGAGCTGTCCATTTAGCATTAGCTGGGCAACCATACATACACACTCCACATCTTTTACACTTAGTAAAATCAACACATTTAGGAGTAGGAAGCATTTTGTAGCCAAGAGATTCAGCTCCTTTAATCAAAGCTCTCGTTCCATTACCAATTAATTCTTCAGGCATTAAATTAACGCGCAAATCCTCTCGAGCAGAAGCTAGCTCTTTAGACAAGTCCATTTTCCATTCTTTTTGAAGTTTCTCTGGTGGTGTTACAGCATTACCTTGAGCATAAACTGAAGATCCTCCAAGAACTCTGGTTCGACCAATTAAAATACCCCCCGAAGTAGTTTTTGTTCCTAGATCTTTATTTAGAAAAATATTTGTAAGAACATTAATTTGCCCTGTCTTTGTATAATGTGGACCATATTCAAGAATTGCTACACTTTTATTTGCACGAGCTAACTCTCTAGCGATTGTTCCTCCACCAGTTCCAGAACCAACAACAACATACTCATATTTTTTAACAGAAGGTTTCCTCATTTATCCCACCAACAAGAAGATTATATCAAGATATAATAATAAACAGTGGGAATAGGAATCTATAATTTTTTCTCAAGAGACTAATTCAATATCTCCAACAATTTTATTAAGAAGAGCATTTTGTGTTTAAGCAAGAAAAAAATAATCATTTTTCAAAAAAAATTGAGGTTAAGATTATTATGCCAAGTTCAAAAGAACTCATGGAAATGGATACAACCTATGGAGCCCATAATTACCACCCCATTTCAGTGGTTATCTCAAAAGCAGAGGGCGTATGGGTGTATGATCCAGAAGGAAAGAAATATTTGGACTGCTTGTCAGCTTATTCAAGTCATAATACAGGACATCGTCATCCTGAAATAATTAAAGCATTAAAAGAACAAGCAGATAGAGTTACACTAACATCTCGAGCCTTTTATAACGACAAAATGGGTCCTTTCTTAAAGCAACTTTGTGATGTAATGAAGCCACATATTAATGACCCAAAGAAAGCTGGTATTATGGCTCTTCCAATGAATACTGGAGCAGAAGCCGTTGAAACTGGTTTGAAAGTCGCTCGTGCTTGGGGGTATATCAAGAAGAAGATTCCAAAAGACCAAGCAAAAATTATTGTCTGTAAAGACAACTTCCATGGAAGAACAATTACCATAGTCGGTTTTAGTACTGATATTAGTCATGGACGGTATTTTGGCTATTTTGGTCCTTATACTCCAGGTTTTGAAATAATAACTTATGGAGATGCAGAAGAACTCGAGAATAGAATTTTAGAGTTAGGTCCTGAGAATGTTGCTGGATTCCTTTTTGAACCAATGCAAGGTGAAGCAGGAGTCATCGTTCCTAGCAAAGGTTTTCTCAAGAAAGCTCGAGAGATCTGTACAAAATATAATGTTTTAATGATTGCAGATGAAATTCAAACCGGTTTAGGTCGAACTGGTAAACTCTTTGCTTGTGATCATGAAAATGTTCAACCAGACATGTTCTTACTTGGTAAAGCGCTTGGTGGAGGAGTTTACCCAGTTTCTGCTGTCATTACCACAACTGAAATCATTGGTCCTGATGTAATTAAACCTGGGATTCATGGTTCTACTTTTGGAGGTAATCCATTAGGTTCTGCAGTTGCAATGAAAGCTCTTGACTTAATTGTTGGAGAGAAACTTGCTGATCGCTCTGCTGAAATGGGAGAATATTTCTTGGATGGATTGAGGAAAATCGCTGCTAAGAAAACTAAAATACCAATCATCGATGTTCGTGGAAAAGGATTACTAATTGCCATTGAACTAGATGGAAAAGCAAGACCCTACACCGAAGGCATGAAAGATAAAGGAATTCTTGCAAAAGAAACTCATTCGACAACCATTCGTTTTGCACCACCGTTAGTAATTACTAAAGAGCAAATTGATTGGGCACTAAAAATCATTGAAGAAGTATTTGTTGGTTAATTTAACTACAAATCCCTCTTTTTTCTATTTTTAACAATTTTTTTATTGTAGCAGACATTATACCAATTATCGGAGATTAGAATATGACAGATTTAGAAGACTTCTCAAAAGGATTTCTTGCCGGTTGGCTCGAAACGCTTATGGAAAGTTTAGACAAGAATCTTGATGAAGAAACAAGACTGAAAATTTTCAAGGATACAGGAACTTTCTGTGCGAAAGCACATGCTACAGAGCTTTTCAAAGAAATTAAACTGAAGACTCATGATCCTAAAGAATTAATGACTATGCTAAATGAAAAACTCAAAGGAACCACTTGGGAGATCATTGATGAAGGTAAATTAAAAGTCATTTATGAACGATGCTTTTGTCCGATCGTAGGATTTGGTTTGCATAAATCTGAAGTTCAATGTGATTGTTCCATTGGTTGGTTAAAAAAGAACTTAGAAATTTTGTTCAATAAAGATGTCGATGTTGAATTAAAGGAATCTGTGCTTAGAGGTGGTTCTAAGTGCGAGTTCTTGATTGATTTCTAACTCCATTCTTTTTTTATTTTATAAGATTCTTTGCTATTGTAGCTACTACGTAGTAATAATTCTGCTATGAAACCTATGAACAGTAATAATATTCCAAATAAGAATAGTGAGAAACTTAGTATAAATAATGGATTTGATCTAATACTAACTAACTCGGAGTAGAAATCCCAGAACCTGAACGCTACACGTTCTAAGATAGTCCAACAAAAAGTAAGAAAGCTTACTAGCATAAACAAAAGAGACCAACGACTGAAAAGATGAATGGGTTTTTCCCCCCACTTATTAATTGCATTCAATGTTAAGAGATCAATAAAACCTCTGAAAAGACGTTTGAAACCATATTTCGTTTTACCATTTGTTCTTGGTCGGTGATTGGTAACAACTTCACCTAAGCGATAACCTTGTTGTGCTAAAATAGCTGGTATATAACGATGTCCTTCAGCGAATAACTGAACATGTTCGATAACTTCTCTGCGGTATATACGTAGAGTGCAGCCGGAATCATGAATAAAGACATTGTTCAATTTTCTGTTAAGTAAGTTGTTAAATTTGGACGGGAGTTTCTTGAGAGCATTATCTTTCCTATTCTTTCTCCAACCACAAATGAGATCAAACTCATCCGTTAACGCTTCAAGCATTGCTGGAATGTCTTGTGGGTCATTTTGGAGATCTCCATCCATAGTAATAACAAGTTCACCTTTGATATTAGCTAATCCTGCTAAGAGTGCAGGTGTTTGCCCAAAATTCCTCTGTAATTCTATAATTCTTAGAGTATCCTTTTCTACTCCATTATCTAGGACTGATTTTAAATTTGATAATGTTTTATCTGTTGAGCCATCATCCACAAAGATGACTTCAAAATCCCTTTGTATGTTAGTCAAAACATCTCTAATAGAATTAAATAATGGAACTACATTATCTTCTTCATTAAACACTGGAATGACGATTGAAATCAAGATATCATCAACTATTGAATTTCTCAAATGTGTGTATTTGCCACACAAATATCTACTTGAGAATTTTCTATATATACTACCAAAACGAAACCGAAATCAATAGTGTCATTTGAGTTTTTCCAGATCATCTAAGGAAGTTTTAGCAACAGATCGAACAATTGGATGTTTATCGGATTTGTTTGCCTTGAGTAGTGCTTTCTTTGCTGATGGATCTTTTATTTCTCCGAAGTATCGAGCGATTTTTTGTCTAAATCGATAATCGCTATCTTCTTCTAAAGCTGAAATTAAATGTGGAAGTACTTTGTCTAAATTATCTTTGTTTTCAATTAGCATTCGAGCAGCATTCATTCTTGTAAGATAAGTCAAACCCTTTTTCATTGCCACTAGTAAAGTTGGAATTAGTTCATCGAATTTTTCGTATCCGATTTCAGCTAGTGCGATTGCTGTAATTTGCTGTAGATCTTTCTCTCCATCTAGATAAGCCAGTAAATAAGGAATAGATTCTTGAGCTTCTTGACGTTTCCAACCTAATAACCGAGTTGTTTGTAATCGTATTCTATGATCAATTTTTTTGTGTTTTACTATTTCAATTAAAGTTGGTATGTAAAACTCATCATCAATATGAGGGAGAACTTGTTGGAAAATAATCGGAAAGAAGAATAGGTTTTGTACGAAAGCATCTTCTTTTACTCGAGTGAAAAGAATCTTACCGATCTCAGATGGATGCTCGTGAACAAACGAATCCACTAGGAATTTTGTTTCACTAATTTCACTTTGCATCAAGTTAAACAATTCTTCTTCTATTTGTTTGAGATTCTTATCTGTCATTGTACTTCACCAATTTTCTCCATTATTGCTCTGCAAGCCTTTTCTCCCAATATTCAGCCGGGTCCATATACATTTTTCCATCTCGAAGATTGTATGGACAAACAGCAATGCAAGTGGAACATTCTCCTCCGTTATCCACCCAGAACTCATAGCATTTATCGACATTCACTGCCCAGCGATAAATCCCCGGAGTATTTGATTTACTATGTATTTTGAAAGAAGGTTCATTGTCAAAGGAGATAGCTTCGTTTTCACATGCTTCTGCACACCTTTTGCATCTCTTACAATAATCAGTTAAACCAAAATCCACTTTTTCATCAAATTGAAGGGGGATGTCTGTGAAAACTTTACATAATCTTATTCGAGCACCATGGTTCTTTGTTGTCAATAATCCATTACGGCCAACCTGTCCTAAACCCGCTTCAACAGCAATAGGAATAGATGGTCCAGTGTCATTCCCTGTTGGAACTGCTTTGTAACCGAGTAATCGTATAAATTCAGCAAGAGAAGATGCGATGAAAGCCATCATTGAGTAACCCATTCCACTAGCAAATCCTTGGGTCATAGAAGGAGATGTACTGATGGCGTCAATATCCATAATTGTTCCAATAGCTATAACTGCGGTCATTCCCTCAGTCATTTCAATGGGGGTACCCATTCTATCTTCTGTATAAACCCAATTTGGATTGTAAGGAGCAATCCCAACCAAATCTGCTCCAAAGGATTTTGTTACGGCTTTAATTGTTTTAGTAATTCTTTCGATATTATTCTCGTCCACTTTATATTTATCAGGTTCAGCACGAGGCATCATATTTTGAGGAGATTGTCCAAGTTTATCCCAAGAAAAAGCATTTCTAAAGTAATCATGAACAGTCCAAGAAGCAATGGCTAAAGCATGATCAATTTGAGTGTACCCAATTTGATCTTCATCTAATATTTCTGCGACTTTATCATACATAAATTGCTTATAGGATTTCAATTCTTTATCCCATTTAATTCTACCAAAAATACTGTCGTATTCATTAAAAGGTTCGAAATCATCATTTAAAGTAAAATCAGGGGAAACAGTCATCTTTTTCTTCTTAGCCATTTTAATCAAAGACCTTACTCCCTTCAGATAATAATAGCTTTTAAAAAATCTTATTATGAATTGGTCAACAACAAAAAAAAAAGAAAAAAAAGAGAAAAATACCTTATCGAGTAGGTACTTTCTTCTTCTTACTAACTGCGACTATAATTACTACAATGATTATTATGAGTAAAAGTCCACCACCAGCTCCAATGAGAATATACATCATCATAGGAGATAATCCTGCTGAACCGTACTCATAGTTAATGTTTACTTCGTAGATATATGGGCTGCTTTCTGAAGGACCAAAAAGAATAGTGCGCCAACGTAGTTCATGACCTTCATGTACGAATTCATGTAAAATCCCTGGTAGTACTTGTTCCCAATTAATACCCCCGTCAGCTGACAAGTAGTATTCAATATTTGTATCTGGAGCAGTAGCTACATCTACAGTTAAGGTTGCACTGGTGATTATTTCCCCTTCAGGGACATTATCTACTATTATTGATTGGCCAAGAGTTTGCGATGCTATTCCTGTGAACGTATTTCCTGCACTATTGAAGTGTCTAAGAATAACAAGTGAAGACATATTGGCTACGTATGTGAAATCGCCGCGGGTTGTGACTTGCAGTGCGCGAGATGCGTCTGGATAAAAACTATCTTGTGTGATAGAAGTCGGATTGGAAGCATCAATTAATGATACACCATCATCATAATTAGCACTCATGGCGTATTGTCCAAAACTCCAAACAAAAAACCAAGAACAATAGCAAGAGAAGCACACTTTAGAAACTATTGACGAAAAAGTAAAATAAGCAGAAAGATTTTAATGCACTCACAAATATCTAGAGAAAGACTAGTCAATTAAAATTTTAAAGGCGATGTATATTGGCGTTTGACATAGGACAAAATATACTTTGGATAGCATTAGTGTTGGTTCTAGTCGCAGTTCTACTACTCTACTTCCTTGGAAAACGGATGGCCCCACATAACCCTACAAAAGAAAAGCTCAAAAGCTACGCATGCGGAGAAGACATTCCAGGTGGTCAACAACAATTTTACCCCAACATGTTCATTTTTGCCATTTATTTCACAATTTTTGACATTCTAGCATTCGTCATTGCAACCGCTATGGTCGTAATAACTCAGGATCCATGGGTTCCTGGGTTTAGTGCTATTGCAGCAATATTTGCAGGAATAGGACTATTGGGAGTGATATCACTCAGAAGGTGAAAAAAACATGGTTCTGAAAAAGATAGTCAATTGGGCACGAGTGAAGTCACCCTGGATCATACATGTGAATACAGGCGGTTGTAATGGATGTGACATCGAGGTCGTTGATGTATTAACACCAAGATGGGATGTCGAGAGATTTGGCATTCTGATACAAGGTAGCCCGAGACATGCAGATGTCTTAGTGGTGACAGGACCCGCAACCCAACAAATGAAAAGTCGTCTTAAGCTTTTATGGGAGCAGACACCCGATCCCAAATTTGTAGTCGCCATTGGCGCCTGCGCTTGTTCTGGTGGGATTTTTAGACATTCTTACATTCCTTGCTTAGGAATTGATACCGTTATTCCGGTTGATGTCTATATTCCTGGTTGTCCTCCTAAGCCCGAGGCGATAATTTTCGGCATCGCTCAATTATTAGCTAAGCTTCAAGGCTTGGAATCTCCGATTATCGATCCGAAGACGATCGATATTGGAAAATACAAGAAAGATATGGAGGCTGTGCTTGGTAAATGAGTGACCTGAAAAGAGAACAAAAGGTAATTGACACTCTGAAGAGTAAATTTGGAGATAAGATTCTCGAGGCTGAGATTCAAAACCCCAGAAGAATTCATATTAAAGTAGCAGACCCAGACCAAAGAGAGCTTTTTGCTTTCGCTATGGAGAAATGGAATGCTTGGCATATGATTGCCATTTCCGGTGTAGATACACCTGATGGTATCATTGCTTGTGTTTATCATTTTGACATTATACCCCCTCATGGTGCTGAGACTGCTGTTACGATAAATCTTCGTGTGGATTGTGCTGATCATGATAAACCAGTTCTAACTTCGGTTAGTTCGGTCATTCCTGGAGCGCAATTCTTTGAGCGTGAAACACACGACTTAATGGGAATCGTTTTTGAAGGTCATCCTGGACTTGATCGTCTTGTCTTACCAGAAGACTTTCCAGACAATGTTTATCCTTTACGAAAAGACTTCCTGCTGGAAATACAAAAGGAAGAAGCAGCCAAAAAAGCTAGCCGTAAGGCTAAGGCTGACGAATGAGGTGATAGTTTGGCAGAAAAGAAGACAGTCAAAGTCGCAGCTCCAGAAACTGGATGCGCTTCATGTATGCCCAAAACTATGGAAATCCCCCTAGGACCACAACATCCTGCATTGAAAGAACCCACTCATTTTCTCTTAGAGATAGAGGGTGAAATCATCGTCAATGCAACTCCACGAATTGGTTATGTTCATCGAGGAATCGAAAAACTCGCGGAAACAAAAACTTATTCTGCAAATCTCACTCTAGTTGAGCGTGTTTGTGGAATCTGTAGCCATGTCCATTCGGTCTCATTAGCAAATGCAACAGAAACAGCTCTTGCATTGGAAGGTTTTGAAGTTCCAGAAAGAGCACAATACATCAGAACAATCGTGCTTGAATTAGAAAGAGTTCACAGTCACATTCTCTGGTTAGGTATTGCAGCTCATGAAATCGGTTTTGATACACTCTTTATGTTATCATGGAGAGATCGTGAATTAACAATGGACATTCTTGAAGACATTTCAGGCAACAGAGTAAATTACGGAATCAACGAAATTGGTGGAACTCGAAGAGATCTCAACCAAAGACAAATCGACCTAATGAACAAATACATGGATCTTACAATGGAACGGTTATCAAGATATATTGACATTTGCTTAAAAGAAGATACAATCCGAATGCGAACACAAGGCATTGGTATATTATTACCAAGCAAAGCAAAAGAACTGTGCGCAGTTGGTCCAACTGCTCGTGCTTCTAATGTGAAAGTAGATGTTCGCTGGGACGATCCGTATTCCGCTTATGGTACAGGATTACGAGATATCTTCAACGTCATTACTCATGACACCAACGATGTATTCTCTCGAGTTGTTGTAAGATTACTTGAGACAGTAGAAGCTGTAAAATACATCAAATGGTTACTAGCAAATCTACCCGATGGACCTATCTTTGCAAAACCACCACGAAAGGTACCTACAGCACAAGTTCTCTCCAGAACTGAGCCACCAAGAGGGGAATTGATTCATTATCTTTGGTCAAATGATACCAACAAACCATACCGATTGAAAATCACAACACCAACACTCGCAAACATCCTTTCTGTTTCAGAAATGTTGAAAGGAGACTATATAGCAGACGCAGTAATTTCACTCGCATCAATCGATCCTTGCTTCAGTTGTGAAGATAGGAGTATAACTGTTGTAAACAATGACCGAAGCAAACCAAAAGTTTGGACATGGGACATGGATCAACTCAGAAAATACCGCAAAAACTGGTATACCAACAAAGGATGGAAGAAATAATGCAAGAATGGGTTATTTGGTTATTAACAATATTGGGGATAATTTTCTTCCCAGGCATAGGATTCTGTATATCTATAGCTTTATTTGATGAATGGATTGACAGAAAATTCTATGCAGCCCTGCAAGATAGAATCGGTCCTTTACACACCGGTTTCAAAGGCATTTTGCAACCACTTGCAGATTTCTTGAAACTAATGGCTAATGAAGACATTGAACCAGAAGCAGCAGATCGATGGGGAATGCGTTTCACCGCAGTACTCTCACTCACACTTCCGCTTTTAGCACTCTTATTCGTGCCAATAGTTGGAACACGTGGAATAATCTCATTTGAAGGTGACATACTTTTATTAGCATTTATAACAACTATCATAGCTGTTTTGATTTACTTAGCCGGTTGGTTCTCTGCTAATAGATTGGCAATGCCTGGAACAATGCGTGCTGCCTCACAGCTATTAAGCTATGAGATACCAATTCTCCTAGCAATGTTTGCAGTAGCATTACGAACATCAGAATTTTCTATCGCAGGAATAGTTAATTGGCAACTCGACGCCCACAGACCTGTAATGTTCAGCCTACCAATGTTCTGTTTCTTATTGATCTTCTTGTTATCAACACAAGCAGAATTAGAACGCAGTCCATTTGATATCCCAACAGCTGAAACAGAAATTGTTGGTGGATGGGAAGTAGAATATTCCGGTAAGAAACTAGCATTCTTCCGACTCTCTACAGATTTGCAGATGGTCTATGGTGCTGGAATCGCAACCGCACTATTTCTTGGTGGTCCCGTTGGAGTTGAAATGTGGATACCCTCATTTTCTAATTGGTTAGCTACAGGAGCATCCTTAGCAAATCCAACAGGATTAGTTTGGGTAGCTGCAATACGAATTGGTTATTACGCTTTGATGTTTGCAATAAAGACAACATTGCTCGTTATTGCTCTTTCAATTGTTAGAGCATTAATGGCTAGACTACGAATTGAACAATTCTTAGAATTTTCATGGAAATGGGTAATCCCAGTAAGTCTTGGATTAATCATTGTATCACTCTTCTGGATTCCATGGTTAGATGGGGTCCTATGGAACAGATGGGAAGGTCTGTTCGTGACGTGAAGGAGGACTGAATGACACATGACAAGACCAGCAGTAATAATTTGGGAAGCATTAAGGAACGCTTTCAGTAGAAAGAAAGCAACCATCATTTATCCGTTCGAACCTGGCATTAAGCCAGCAGTCGGACTTCGTGGAGCACATTACTTAGATCTCGTAGCCTGCACAGGCTGCAGAGCTTGTGAACGTGATTGTCCATCGCTAGCGATAGAAATGGTTCCCTCAGAAGTTACCAAAACAGGAAGAAGACCCGTGATTAATCTTGGCGAATGTATCTTTTGTGGTCTCTGTGAAGACGCCTGCAGATATGATGCATTAGTACTGACTGATTACATCGAATTGTCAGCCTTCGATCCAGCTAATATGATCATTTATTCGAAGGAAAGTTCAGAGCAAGTCGCAACTGCAAAAGCAGCTAAAGAAGCGGCAGCAAAGGAGGAACAAAGCTAAGAGAGACACTCTAGTGACACATAAAGGATGTGCAAAAAATATGGATGCAAACAGTATAATATTGATCATTTTACTCTGTGTTGTGGTTATCGCCGCAGTACTTGCAATAGAGTTGCGAGATTTGATCTACGCAGCAGTCTCCCTTGCAGTCTTAAGCATAGCCTTAGCAGGAGTCTTCTGGATCCTAAACGCTCCATGGGTTGCTCTCTTTCAGCTAATGATCTATGGTGGTGCCGTCACAGTTTTGCTGATTTCCACTGTAGCTTTAACTGAGCGTTTCGAAACTGGTGAACCAGTCGAGGATCTAGACAAATTATTCGAGTCAACAGACTCTAAGGAGGAAAGCACCTCATGAATAGAAGAACAAGAAATATGATAATTGTTTTCTCAACCGTTGTGCTCGTTCTTGGAGTTTATGCTTTGCTTATGTATAGTTTGAAAGGCTTTAATAGCAATGATAACGCAAGCGGCTTACGACTTGATGACACAGACGATGATTCCCGAGCAGATTATCCATTTAATGATTTGCCAACAAATTCTACTCGATTCAGAATTATTGGCAGAGCAGTTGGAGAACTACTTTGGGAAGCAAGAGGTGTGGATATTATCATCATGGGTATCATGTTATTTGTTGCTTCAGAATCAGCAGCAACAATAGTTAAAGGCATAGAATCGCAATGCGCAGAATTTCGAACTGAAATGTGTGAAACAGACAAATTCCTCATTTTAGAAGAGAAAGATGCCGAAGCTGAGGAGGAAGGATAACATGGCAATTCCAAACGATAATATATACATTATTCTGGCATTCTCAGTGGCATTACTTGCCATTGGAATTTATGCATTAACAACAAAGCAGAATATGATTAAATTCTTAATCGCTATCGAGCTCCTGCTTGATGCAGGACATTTGAACTTTATCGCGTTTTCCAACATCTATTCTACAGGTGTTATGGTTGATTCATTACCACATGCTGTGGTCATTCTCAGCATTTGTGTTGGTGGATGTGTAGCTGGTGTAGCCTTAGCCTTGATAATTCAAGCCTATCGGATTCATGCCACGTTGAATTCTCGCAGACTTAACCAATTGAAATATTAGGAGACAAGAAACTATGGCACTATTATTACCTTCAGCTGCTATAATGAACTGGGCTATCCCCTTCGCAGGAGCATTAATCACTCCAGTTATTGGGTTCATTGCTGGTAAGCTAAAAGATGGCGGAGCAAAGAAAGGAATGTATTTCGTCCGCAATTGGATGGCAACAGCAACCTCATTCATCGCATTTCTCTTCAGCATATTATTAGTTGTAGATATTTACGGTGGAAATTCAGGTGTAGAACTATTCCAAACAGATTGGTTCTTTGGACTCGAAAACTTGATTGGGACTGCAACAGATTATAAAGTTGGATTCGGTATTTTAGTTGATCCGCTGAACGTTATGATTGCTTGTTTTGCTACAGGTGTAGGAACAATGATCATGATTTTCGGTGTTGGCTATATGAAAGGAGACAAACATCTAGACCGCTATTGGTTCTTGATGCAGACATTCATTGGAGGAATGGTCTTCCTAGTGATGGCTAACAATTTCTTCCAGACATTCGTTGGCTGGGAAATTGTCGGTTTCTGTTCATTTGCCTTGATTGGTTACTTCTTTAACAAGAAGGAAAAACAAGATCCACGAGAAATAACTGTAAAAGAAGAAACAGAGGGTGATTACAACTCTCATGCTGGTCTCAAAGCATTCATCACTACTAGAATTGGTGATGTTGCAATGTTGTCTGGTATCTTGATATTATTCTTCAATGCAGGGACTTTCAACTACATGGAACTTCTCTCTGATCTTACTTGGATGACAACCCTTCAAAGCAAGAATTTGCTTGTCATAACAGCAATCTTGATCTTTGGTGGACCAATAGGTAAATCAGCCCAATTCCCATTACAATTCTGGTTACCAGAAGCTATGGCCGGACCGACCACGGTTTCAGCACTTATTCATGCTGCAGCAATGGTCAAAGCTGGTGTCTTCATGGTTGGCAGAACATTCCCAATGTGGTACATGGGCTTACATGAATTACAAATTGATTCATTACAGATTTACTTCATTGTGGTAGCTGCAGTTGGAGCATTTACTGCTTTCATGGCAGCGACAATGGGTATGGCAAACCTGGAACTGAAGAAGATTCTAGCTTTCAGCACCATTTCACAACTCGGGTATATGTTCTTGGGTTTGGGTGTTGGTGGTTTAGTTGAACCAACTGCTGGCTTTACAGGCTATTTTGCAGGATCATTCCATATGTTATCTCACGCAGTCTTCAAAGGATTGCTGTTCCTGTCAGCAGGAGCGGTTATTCATGCTGTGCATACGAAATACGTGGATGAAATGGGTGGCATACGAAAAGAACTGCCCAAAGTCTTTTGGCCAATGCTAATTGGCGGTTTATCACTTGCTGGTATTCCGATATTGGGTGGATTCTTCAGTAAAGAATCAGTCTTTGGTGCATGTTGGGAATTGTGGCACGTCGGTCACAACGCATTGGGATTAGTTTTCCTAATCGTTGCTGCTATTGTTGCTGCAATGACTTTGTTCTATACACTAAGAATGCTCGGATATGCATTCCTTGGTGATAAATCAGATAATGTCAAACATGCTGAGAAAGAACAAGGTGGCCACTTACACAAACCAAGTAAATCAATGTGGATACCATTATGGATCTTAGCTGGCGGAACCATTGTGATGGGCTTCCTTTCACCATTAGTGGAGAATTTCCTCACAAGAAATACATGGTTCACGGCTGCAACACTATTTACTGCAGAACAAACAGCAATCGATTATGGCGGTTTCCTAAGTCATACTTTCGGATCATGGACCTTCCTAGCAACAGTAATTGCATTAGGAGTTGGTTTCCTATTCGGATACATGTTCTACATTGGTAGAAAATGGGATGCCAAGAAAGTCCAAGAAAACAAATTTATGAGCGGAATAACTACCTTCTTCGCAAAAAGATGGTATATGAATACAGCCATTTATTGGTGCGTACGAAAATTCAAACGCTTCGCAGAATTGAGTTATGAATACTTCGACCTGAAAGTGATTGACAGAGCAAATTATGTCATCGCTGACGGAACCATGAAGTCGGGTGAAGTCTTCCGAAAGACCCACACAGGGATACTTTCAGTGAACTTCATTTACATGCTACTAGGAGCAATAGTCCTACTGGCAGTATTATTATTCACTTTAGGAGGATAATGAGACAATGTTTACTTCGACATTAATGATTTCGATGGGAATACTCCTCGGAGCACCAATCGTTGTGTTCCTCCTCGGAAAGTGGAACGATAAAGCAGCAAAATGGTCTGCCTTTATTTTCACACTCGCAGCTGCAGTGTTCTTTGCATTGACACTAGGAGATGTTCTCGCAACAGGTGAGCACGTCTTCGCAGGTTGGGACTGGATAAGTTTCGACATTGGTGGAAAAAACGTAGATATTGGCTTCTCGCTAGTCGCTGATAATCTAAGTTTTGTAATGGCTGCAATAATCTTCATACTATCCTTAGCAGCAATAATGTACAGCTTCGGATACATGAAGAAAGAAGAAAATCAAGGTGGATACTACGCCCTACTAGTACTCTACATAGCTGGTATGGTTGGAGTAGTTCTCGCAGGAGACTTAATACAATTCTATGTTTTCTGGGAACTAATGCTGATACCCTCATACTTCATCATAGCAAAATGGGGCTCAAAACCAAACGCAGTGAAAATTGCTTTCAAATACTTCATCTTCACACATGTTGGAGCGATGGCAATTCTCATAGGAATTGGTGGTCTCTGGGCATTTGGTGGAAATACCTTTACAATAGCTGATATTGTAATTGGAAGCGGTGTAGGCAGTACAACCATTAGATTACTAACTACCCTATTCTTAGTAGGATTCAGTGTCAAGATGGCAATCTTTCCATTGCACACTTGGCTACCAGATACTCATGGTGAAGCTCCTACTCCCATAAGTGCAATACTCAGTGGTGTTATGATCGAGACAGCAGCTTATGCTATTCTCAGAATCTGTCAAGACATCTTTGGTGATCGCGGTATGGGTGGTTGGATGCGTTGGGTATTAATTGGTCTCGCAGTCTTTACAATGCTCTACGGAGGTCTCATGGCTTTAGCACAAAAGGACACTAAGAGGTTGTTTGCCTTTTCATCTATTTCACAGATGGGTTACATCTTCTTTGGTTTGGGAACCTTTACTCTATTTGGTTCCACAGGTTCAATGTTCCACATCGTCAGCCACGCACTTGCGAAAGGATCCTTGTTTATGGTCGCTGGTATACTCATGACACAAATCGGCCATCAAAAAGGAAGAGATATTAAGAAACTGGGCGGCTTAGGGCTAAAGATGCCTATTACGGCTATAGTGGCTCTGATTGCTGCGTTAAGCCTAGCAGGATTACCACCGCTAGCAGGATTCATGTCAGAATGGATCATATTTGGTGGTGGAATGGAATTTGTAGCTGGTACAGGTACAACAACAACAGCTCTTGGTATAACTGCAATGATTTTTGCAATCTTATCAACCGCTTTGACAGCAACATACGTCTTGTTGTTCATGAAGAACGTCTTTTTGGGACCACCAAAAGAAGAATTCAAGGATGTGAAAGATCCAAGCCCATATATGTGGGTGCCTTTGGTCATCCTAGCAGTCTTGAGCTTCGTCATTGGTATCTTACCAAAGAGTGTCCTTGTCTTTGCGACTGAAGCTATAACTAAAATCTTTGGAGGCTAAAGAAACAATGAACATACTATACATACTACCCATTATCATCCTCATTGTTGGCGCATTCATCATAGGTTTACTAGGACGATTCGTCAAAAAAGAAACAGCAGGATGGAATCTAGTCTACGCAATTATAGCAAATGTCAGCTTCCTAGCAGTGCTTGGAATAATCATATCCTTCTATGGACGAATTGTTGGTGGGATAATACAACCAGAAGATCTCTACTTACAAATAACCGGAACCTACACAGAAGGAATCTATACTATCTTCAGAATTGATGAATTAACATGGTGGTTCATGTTAGTCTTCACATTACTAGGATCAATAGTTTCCATCTACTCGATCAAATACATGGATCGCGACGATCGAATTGACCGATACTACTTGCTCTTATTGTTATTAGCTGCAGGTATGATTGGCGTTATCGTTGCAGGCGACTTACTCACATTGTTTATCTTCTGGGAATTCATGAGCATTGCAAGCTACGTCTTGGTTTCATTCCGAAAAGAAGAACCAGAACCAATAGAGGCTGGTATAAAGTACCTCTTCATGAGTGCTTTTGGCAGTGTAATTCTACTCTTTGGTATGAGCTTACTCTACGGTATCACTGGCTCCTTGAACATCTCTATTATAAGCGGACTCTTAGGTGGGGTCACCTTAGGAGGAGTCCATATTGTCATCATTGTCTGTCTAATAGTTGGCTTCGGTGTCAAAGCAGCGATCATTCCGTTGCACACCTGGCTCCCTGATGCACACCCAGCCGCTCCGAGCGGAATTAGTGCTATGCTATCAGGTGTTGTTATTATGACAGGTATGTTTGGTATGACAAACACCCTCTCCGCATTCTTCTCTAGTACAAATACCGTTGGTTTCGTTTTGCTCTGGTTATCAATAGTCACGATGGCTGTTGGAAATCTCATGGCTCTTCGACAAACCGATATTAAGCGTTTGCTAGCCTTCTCGACCATTCTGAACGTTGGGTTCATCCTCTTCGGACTTTCGATGTCCATGTCTGGCATTGATGCTGATGCTGCTGCACTTGGTGTGCAAGGTGGATACTTCCACATCTTTACCCATGCTCTTGGGAAAGGACTTGCATTTCTCTGCGCAGGCGCCATCTTGTATCGTTTCCATGACAGGGAATTGGATCAACTAGAAGGAATAGGCAAGAAGATGCCCATTACCGTTGGAGCTTTAACCATTGCATTATTGAGTTTGGCAGGTGTTCCACCTCTTCCAGGTTTCTGGAGCAAACTTAACATGGTTGTCGCTGCTGTTGGTAGTGGAAATGTCCAATACTACATTGGAGTTGCTTTATTACTCCTCTCGAGTGTCATCAGTGTTGTTTATTATCTTCTCATCTTACAAAGACTCTGGTTCAAAGAACCAAAAGAGCACTTGAAAGATGTGAAAGAAACACCTGTTGAGATCGCCGTTCCCCTTGTGGTTATGGTTGTCTTGTTACTCGTAGTTGGTGTAGCACCCCTTGTCTTCTCGGACTTGGCAAACAATGCTGCGTCTGCGTTATTACTAGGACCATAATTCAACTGTTAAAATTAGAATGGCATGAAGTTTTCTTCATGCTTTTCAACTCTTTTTTTATCTTCTTAAAAATCAATTACTTTTATTTTTTATAATTTCTGTCCACAATTAAGACAGAATTCTAATCCTACCTCAAAGGGATTCGCACAATTAGGACAAATGCTTTCAAAGGTTTTTGTTTTTTCTTCTTCTGGCATTTTTATCTTGTTTATTATCTTCTCATCTTTAATTTCAAAATCTGGTTCATCTTCAATAATAATAATTACTTTTTCTATTGGTATTTTTGTTGCTGTACTTGTCCAAGATAAATTCGTTTCTGTACTAATGCTTACAGTTTCAATTACTTTGATTCTATCCTTTTCTGCGACTGTATAACCATTTGCTCTTAGTTTTTCTACTTTTTCTTTTCTTCCTCTTCTCTCTTGTTCGATTTCAACAATGTATTTTTCTTGTTCAATTCTTCTTTTCTCTTTGTTTCTTTGTTCATATTTATCACTTTGTCTTTGAGCTCTTTTTTCCTGTAGCACTTCATAGACTTCATCGGAATCTTCATTGATAATCCCGCATGGCGTAAGAAGACAACCCAAGCAGTTACAACAATCACCGATAGGAAAATACGCACCTAGAACAAATCCACTCTCATTTAAGTTGCTGTTAATTTTTCTCAATTTTCTAAATCGTAGAATAATTTTAATTTGATAGAACAAAAAAACTGAAATGAAGAATACAGTTAACGATATTGCTTTTTCATTCATTGAAGCAATCTCCCTCAAATTAACCAATGATTTCTAAATTATTTTAAGATTACTCAAAAATACCAAGAAGAAGATGTAAAACACCTATTACTCTATGCTGCAACAGGTAATTCTGGGCGATCGCGTTTCCTAATTCCAACACGCATGGCTAGTAACCCACCAATTAAGCCTGGAATTAGAACGTTCAAGAAGGTTTGAATTAAAGAGAGATTAATAGCATCTGCATTCATAATTCCTAAAATTAATCCAAGTAAAGTCATTACAATTGTATCACGAATTCCAATGCCACTTATGCTAATTGGAATAGACATTGCTACAATTGCTGCAAGACATAAAACGGCAATGATTACAAAAGGACTAATATTTTGCACATTGAAAGCAAATAATAAAACACAACCTTGTAAACCTAGGATGACCCAAAAAGCAATTGAAAGAGTACCCAACCAAAGGTAATTTCTTACTTTGTAATTTTTCTGGCTTTCAAAGAAATCATCCACAATTTCTTCGGTAGTTATCTGGATTTTGCTTCTAGCTTCTTTTTTCCTGAAGACTTTTGAGATAAATTTTACAATAAAAGTTAGAATTGGTCCTGTTATCTTTTTATTGAAAACTAAAACAGCTAAGACAATAAATAAAACGAATCCAAGAGATATTCCTGCGGGAATCCACCAATTTATGACACCATCAAAACTTGTTAAAATGAATGGAGTTGTAACTCCAACGATTAGAATAATACCAGCAAGGTCACATATTCGATCAAAAACAACAGAAAAGACTGATTTCCCAATTTTAACTTCTTTTCTTCTAGATAGATAAAATGCTCTTAAAATATCTCCGACTTTCGCAGGTGTGATTGCTGAACCAAATGTTCCAATTAAGATTAACTCCAATGATTCGAAGAAAGAAACCTTGCAGCCTTGTACTCTAAGAATTGATTGCCATCTTAGGACTTTGATGGTAAACAAAATTAAAGTTAAACCAAAAGAGGCAAGAATTAACCAATAATTCGAATTTACTAAACCATCAATAATTGCTGTAGGATCAGCAAACCAAATTAAAATTCCTAGCGAACCAGCTGTTACAAAGAAACCGAGAATGTACTTCCAATACTTCTTTAACCATCTAATTAAGCGTTTTTCATCTTTCTCTTCGAGAATTTCTTGTATTTCTTCTGCCAATGTTTTAAACAATCCTTACTTAGATCATTCCCTTATTCCAATTCATTTCAAAATCATTTAACTGAAATCGAGCTTGCTGTTTGACTAGAAGTTTCACTAGTGATGAGTTGTTTGCCATAGTATTGTGTAATCCAAAATTCAGTGAAATCTTCAATTGCATCGTAAATAGTTTTCTTAGGATCATATCCTAACAATCTCTTCGCTTTGGAAATATCAGCAAAAGTATCACGAACATCAGCTTTATTCATCTCAGCATATTCAAGATGTAACTCCCTATTAGTGACCTCTGAAACAATCTTGAGAACTTTATTGACGGAAATCCTTGTTCCTGCACCAACATTGAAATTCTCATTCTTAGCAGCAGGTTTAGTTGCAGCAAGATGAAATGCTTGAGCCATATTCTCAACGTTTGTCCAGTCTCGAGTCTGTTTTCCATCTCCAAAAACAGTTATTGGTTCATCAGTCATTGCTTTGGAAATGAATTTGTTAATCGCCATGTCAGGCCTTTGTCGAGCTCCTACTACGGTGAATGGTCTGATTATTGTTGTTTCAAACTCAGGATAGAGATGTCTACATACTGACACTAGATTCTCTGTTGCTAATTTACTTACTCCGTAGAAAGAGATTGGATTTCTTGGGTGGCCTTCGTTCATTGGCATGAAAATGGTTGGTCCGAAGACAGAAGAAGAACTTGAAATCACAACTCTTGAGACATTACACTCTTGAGAGATGTTTAGAACGTTAGAGGTTCCTTCGACATTGATACGCAACGATTTGTCTGGGTTGATTGTAGAATATCTCACACCAGGTTGTGCTGCGAGATGAATGACTCTATCACAGTTTTCTTTCTCAATTGTTCTAGCAAGAGATTTTTTGTCTAAGATATCACCTTCTACGATTGTTGCTCCAAGTTTTTCAACTTCCTGAGCATTTTTCCATTTCAATTGAGGAGTGTAGTAATCCGAGAAATTATCAAATCCCACTACTTTGATGTCTCTCTCGAGAAGATATTTCGATAAGTGATACCCGATAAACCCAGCAGCTCCAGTTACTAGTATTGTAGTCATTTTTATAACTCTGTCTAAGTGATTCAAGTGCTCACTTAGAGATTTAATATATAAACCTACAAATTACCGACAGAAAAAACAAGAGGGATACTTCCCTCTAATACTCTGGTTCGTAATCCTTATCTAACGGTTCACCAATGCGACAGTTTTGCCCTGCCTTCATTTTCGGACAAACAACACGCTCTGCAATGACATAATCTATTTCAATTCTGTTTGGAGAAACAATCTCTGTAACTCTAAGAAAACTCTCCATCTTCGCGTTCTCGTCTTTTTCAATTAGAATCTTATTAGCTTTAATCTTACCATTTACAAAAGATGGTGAACTTATTTTGAAGATGAATTCCTCGCATTCGATATCCCCACCGACTTCTACTTTCCCTCTAACATCAACTAAGCCATGAACCTTTACGTTTCCCTCAGCAATTAGTCCACCGATTGATTTAATCTCAGAAGCGGTAATATTTCCAAAAGCAGTTAGTCCACCAGTTGAGTCGATTTTTTCTTCCACTTCTATATGCCTGTTGGATTTCGTTCCTCCTTTCACAGTCAAATTAGTAACCTTGATGCCTTCTTTTGCTTGCACTCCCCCCATAGCATCCAAATCCCTTGCCTGGATTTTTCCACCAACAACAGATCCTCCGCGGATGTCTATATCCATTTCAACAATGACATCTGCATCAATCCGTAAACCACCATAGACTATTAATCTGTTAGCCCAAAGACTACCATGAAGTTTTATTGCTCCTTTTACATCAACTAAATTAGCATTTAAACTATGATTGGACTCTAATCCACCCAGAATGTGCACTTCGTCAAAATCTGCATCATCTTCTAGAACTGTTCCAGCCAACGCTCTTAAATCAGGCTTCTTGCTCATATGGTTCCTCTCGATTAATTGAGTGATTACACTATTTTTAGAAAGTGTTTTCTAGAATAAAAATTCATCGAATCATATCCTATGTGGATAAAAATACGCTTCTTTGGTTAAACACAATTTGTTTAAAAGTTCTTTTTCCCTTAACCTACAAAATCCTATTTAAAAGAGTGTTTTGTTAAGGGAAGAAAATGTTTGCCTCACACCCTATAAATATTATTAATGTGATTGCTGGTGCTGTAGCCATTACAGTTAGTATTCTTATTTTACGGAAAGACGTGAGAGCAACTCTTAATCTATTGTTCTTTTATTCTCTCTGTGCTTGGGGTATTTCTTTAGTATTTAATGGATTGAATTTTTTGTATAAACACCCAACAACAGGTGCAGGTGTAATCAGAGATATTGTCTCAGGAGCAGGTTCTATTGCATCATTTCTTATTTTCGCGACAGCCTTTTCCATGTTTAAAGGTGAACATTATCTCAAGAAGTGGTATGTTAATTTTCCCCTTATAATTCTTGCATTTGTTAATACAATTATTGGAGTAATCTTCGATGGAGTTGTTTATGATTCAGAAAGTGGATTAAACACAGGTACCGGGATTAAAACTACTCAAGATAATGCTTGGGTTTTGATCTTTCTATATCTAATTCCTGTTGTAATGATAATTTTGGCAAATATTTACTTCGCAAAAACAAGAAAAGAAGTCGATGATCCGATTGTAAAGAAGAGAATACTTTTCGTCATCTTAGGATTTACTCTCATAGTATTAGGCGTACTAGTTTTTGCCTTAAATGGAGTAGTCGATGAAATAAGACCAGATAGTCCGTGGGAAATTGTGTTTTGGATTTTTGCCACGATTTTCTGGATTGCAGGACCGATTCTCCAGCTGATAGGTTTCAATCTTGGGAAAATTTCTACAAAAGAAGAAGAAGAAGAAGAACCTACCCCTTAGATTCTAAAGATTGCACAGAAGATTGATTTACTTACCTAATAGCAACCCTTTATAAAACTGGCAATCAAATATAAAGTGGATGTAAGTAAAAATTACTTACATTAAATCCCTATAAAAATTAGGTGATATGATTTTGAGGTTGAACAAAATAGTAGTTTTTGCAGCAATAATGCTAATGCTCTCACCTTTGTTAACTGTCATCGGTACAAATAATACCGCTGATCCAGTTTACACTCCAAATACTTTTGGTGATGACGTTGGCGTAACTGCTGGAATGACCATTAAATATGTTATTAATGAGCTTGCGTTCCCAGCAATACCAAATGTAACCATTTCGGATCTTGCAGGAAATCAACTCTATGTTAAAGTCATGTCTGTAGAAGACTATGATTTCGGCGCAGGAGTAATTGGTAAATATATCAATTATGGAATGGGCCTTTTGTTCCAATTTGATGAGACAATTACCATCGGTGAAGGATTTACTGCTTTGGATTTAGTAATTCCATTTGGTGCAGCAACTCCTTGTGTAACTCTTGGTGGTGTCCCACATTTCAATGGAACTATTCCAACAACATTCTTCTTCTTAGATGACGGCTGGACTATCCATGAACTAGCACTCGAATCTGTTGGATTCACTGTTAATAGTGGTGGATCTGATTTCATTGCTACTTTAGATACAGGATTAGGTTCAGTGTCTCTGACATATAGAAAATCTGATGGAATTCTAACTGATCTCCATATAGAAAACATCACCCTTGTGGGTATGGATTTCACTGGCATGACTTTTGATCTGAGCTTTGTATCATTAGAAACCTTAGATTTAGACCTTACCGTTGGTCAAGAAATTGAATTAGTAACTGACATTGCTCATTTAGCAATTGAGGGTACTGGTGACATTTATTCCATGCTCAATCAAAGCGCAATTGCAAGCATCACAGATGAAGTTGCAAGTATGGAAGGACAAACATTACTAAAATACGTGATTACTGATATCGAAGGGCTCTATTATACAGCTGATATGTATTCCTATGATTTCACAACTGAATCCTTAGTTAAAGCACCCGAAACTTACATGTTTGCTGGTTTCTTAGGTGGATTCCAAATGGATTACATACCATTGTGGGAAACTGGCATGATTTACACAGACTTCTACGCTCCTGCAATAACTGCTGACTATGACATATACACTGGTTACATGGTCTTATTTGACACAATTGTAGGTGTCTATCTAGAAGACTTATTAGACTTTATCCCAATGACATCAACATCCGGTGGTTTAAGCTATACAATAAATACCCTTGAAGGAACCTTTGGAGTAGATCAAAAGAAGGGTTACTTCTTCTTAACAGAATCACTAGACGTAAATATAGACTTAGAAACAGCTTTGTCCCTACCAACTCCAGAAGGATTCTTGAATCCTCAAGTTGATCCAACAATTGACATAAATGTAATTCTAGCCCAAGAAGGTTGGGTCGCATATTCTGAATCCGGTATACTTGCAGGTATGAGAATAAAAGCTGATATTGATGCTACAATCACTTCCGATTTCGCAACAATTTCTGGCATGCCAACTGGAACAATTTCAATAGGCTTTGATTTCAAAGTAACCAATCCAGATTTTAATCCACCAGATCCAATTAAAGATGGAATATTCCCTGGATTTACATGGCTAGTCTCTATCCCAGCACTTCTCGGTATTGCAGCTGTAGGTCTAATAATTAGACGACGCAAGTAAAAGTCATAATATCATAAATGTTAATGTGCGAATTTTTCGCACAACCTTTTCATTTTTTTCTTCTCATCCTAACTAGCGTAAGCATTATTGAGTTTCAGTAAGTGACTTAGAAGTTTTTAAAGGAAATCTTAGAGAGATGATTGAGTCTAACCTTAGATTCAATTACTACAAAAGTACCGAATTAAAGTTTGTAGTTGAGAATTCCACGAAAAATAAAGGGGTTATTCATTGAAAAAACTCGATATAGATCTAGAAAAGTTGTTTAAAGGAATTGGAAATAGGAGTTCTCAGAAATTTATTGAAGAAGATTTGGATCAATTTCTAGGTGAGAAAGAAGTCAGAAGAAAACCAAATATATCAAAAACACAAGTAGCTGCTTTTATTAAAAGAATCTGGCAAATGCCTGAGATTCGTATTGTTTTACTTGTGATTGCATGCAGAATTTTCTTTATCCTATTTACACAATGGCCTATGGATTTCGATTTTTACATTGATATTGTCCAAAGAGTTCTAGCAGGCGAGAGACTTTACACAGACATTATATCAACACATATGCCTTTAGCAGATATTTTGTATGTTGCAATGTATTTCATTTGTCCCTGGAAAAACAATATAATTGCTCTTAGACTCTTTATGAAATTTCCTTTTCTAATAGCAGATATTGGTATAGCTATAGCTGTGATGAAAATTGTAGAGAAAGCAATTATTAAACGAGATTATGAAGGCAATGTCCTAGATGATCCTACCTTTGAAAAAGTCAGAAAATCAAAACTAACTGCTGGTTATTTTGTAGCATTTGCTTTACCATTAATTCTTCAAACAGGGGGTGGAAGATATGATAGTCTCCTCATCTTTTGTTTTGCCATGGTTATTTATTGTATTCAAATTGGTAATTGGTTTGGAATTGCTTTCTATGCTGCATTAGGTTCTTCAGTTAAATACATCGGAATTATTTTTCTTCCGTTTGTGATTTTCTGGATGAAAAAAGATGACATTCTACCGTTTCTTTTAGGTTTGCTTCTGGGCTTCTTACCTATCTTTCCATTTCTAATTACAATCCCTTCGGATTTCATTTCAGCTATTTTACTAAGAGATTCACATATTGCGTATGGATTCTCTCTATGGCATGCAATCTTCATTATCTGGAACGGTTTTAAAGTGAAATATGTTGGGGGAATCGCGGATACTTATACATCTCAAGATGAGCCTTGGTTTATTCAAAAGCTTTACATGCCACTTTTTGTTGGAATTTATTTTGTGGTATTTGTTATCTATATCCTTCGATACAGAGGTCTAATGAAAACCCATACCATTGACAAATTACCATTATCGAAAATAATCTTGCTTGTTTATCTTCCAATCTTTATGTTTGCTATCTGTTTCAAAGCAATAAACATCCAGATTCTCGCTTGGTTTATTCCATTTATAGCTCTTCGAAAAAAGAAAGGACTACTAATCGAATATTCACTTCTAACATTAATTCATGGAATTGCTCTGGTAATTTATGAAGCCTATAATCCTGAAATGTTTTTGAAGCTATCCGAATTTCCTGCATCTGAAAACACTTTCCTTTATCGAGTAATTGTTCTGCCGGCTTTAAAATTAACTCAAATTATTCCTGCAGTAGTTTGGGTTTCCATAATATTTGTGACTATAATCTGGTATCTTACAAGGACAGTATTTGAGTTCATTAAATGCTCGAGAGAACTATTAAGAAAAGAATCGATCCCTGTAATTCCGATTTAAAAATCTCTTTCACAACAATCAATTCAAAACAAAAGCAATTCCTATAAATCACAAATATTCCTTTGACTCGTGGATTGCAAAATGGCGACTTGTGAATATCCTGACTGTGGTAGAAAGGAAGCTTTACCTTTCAAATGTCGATATTGCACTAAGTTATTTTGTACTACTCATCGATTACCGGAAAATCATGATTGTGAGAAGCTTCATCTTTTGACTTCTCCATCTACTGTGTCACCAATTTTAAAGAAAGATAATCAATCAGAAATTAGCGAACCACGAAAAAGTCGTCGTCAAAGAAAGAGTGAACCAATCGAGTCAGAATACTTTGAACCTGACTCTCACTATTACACTACAGATGATTCCGGTCAAATCTATACCACAAAACCTACTAGAAGACAAGCCATGGATCGCAAACTCCTTTCAATGGTCGGTGATTCCTTCTCTGTTGGAAGAGAAACATTAGATTTCTTGTTAGGTTTACTTTTGATGATTTTATCCTATGGACTCATCTCAATCTTTATGTCTAATTTACCTTGGTATTTACTTGGTTTCGTTTCTCTTAATATTATACTAGTGTATTTTTCATTGGTTTACCCTAAAAAATTCTTAGCAAGAAAATTCGGATACTCTTCAAGATACATCTTATCGAAAATTGGCATACTGATTAATTTAGTAATGGCAATTTCGCCCATTAAAATAATCTTTTTCCCAGGTATGGTCGTTATACCTGAAATCCAATTTATGACTAAAAGACAGAGAGGACTAGTGAGTTCTATAGGATTAGTCATCAACTTAGCGCTGGGTCTTACTTTCATTTTACTTGGTTGGTTTCTTCTAAATGAATTTGCTGCAGCCTTTTTCGTAAATGCTGCTTTCTTTGCTTCACAAATAGTATTGATAAGTTTGATACCATTTAGACTATCAAATGGTCATTATATTTTGAAGTGGCACTGGTCAATCTTCACAGTAATGATTATTTCTGCATTAGCTATATTCATAGGGACTATCATACTCGGAGTTTTTGCTTTCTAATCATTTTCGTAGCATTAAGGAGATATTTTGCTTTGCAAATCTAACTAAAGATGGCAAAGTAACTAAAAGTGAAATTGCTAACATAGCTATTATGAAAATTGGAATACCAATTACATCAAATTTGAAAATGTAAGGTAAGATATTATGATTTGTGAAAATAGGTCTGTTAAAGTAAATACTGTAAACCGATAATGGAAGGGCGACAATAAAAGCAATGATGATAGATGTTATCTCAACAACCATCAATTCAGCAAAAACTGTTTGTATTAGGTTTTTATTAGAATTGCCAATGCTGTTGAGAATTGCATTACTCTGATCTCTTTGTTTAAGGATGAATTCAATATTTGTTCCGATGATTATAAATCCAACAATATTCATAAGCATAATTTGTATCAAAAGAAATGTTTTGACATCTGGGATGTAATTATTAATGTATTTTCCAACGAATTGCTCATTAACAATTTCAGGATTAACATTAATAACATTCTCAAGATTCAAAGTATCCTCTATTACACTTTCAATTTCTGCATCTGGTTTTAATTTAGCAAAAAACAGATTTGTATCTGTAACTAAGTAATTATTTCTCAATGTTCTTTCATTAATTAGTAGGAATTCTTGATTTGGTTGGTTTAATTCAATATTGATGCCATATGCTAAACCTAGACCTGGAGCAGAATGGATTACTCCTCTAACCTCGAAAGATTCGTATGCATTCCCATAAGGCAAGTCTGCAATAGTGAAAGTTGATCCTAAAGTAAGGTTTAGTCTGTTTGAAACATAATCACTTATTATCACCCCGTTATCCGTCTGATTTAGACTGCGCATCATATTGGTTACTTCGTCTGGACTCGTATAAACACTATTCCATCTGCCTATTCGAGAATAAATTATCGGATCAATACCATACACCGTTACTCTATTATAGATTAGTTTGCCCTCAGTTTTTAGAACAGGCATTATTTCCCCAATACCATCAATAGATGAAATATTGGTAGTATAAGAAGATTCAACATAAGATGTATGTATTCGTAAATCGGCACCGTTTTTATAATAGTATTCTGCTTGTTCATTCGCTCTTATTGTTGAATAAATGTTCAGTGTGAAAACATTGAAACACGAGATAATAATTAGTATAATTAGAATTGTAGACAGTTTATTCTTTGAGCTTTTCAGAGAATTTGAGATGAAAAATGATTTGTTTAAGAAAAATCTGTCGTACAACCATTTTAATTTTCCAAGAATATTGTTACTGAAAAGCGTAGCAACAATTGCTAATAGCAATATGAGAAGAATCAGTGAAAGAAATATCATCATACTTTGTTGTGTTTGATAGATAGTGAAATTGAAAATATCTGATGTATTCTTGTGATTTTGGATTGTATTGTAAATCAAGAATATTAAAGTGAGAATAAAGAGCCCACCAACAATAATTATTGTAGCTAGTTTTTGAATCCGTTCTCTTGTTTGCCTTTGTTTATCCTCAAGATTATTTTGTAGTACCAATCTTAGTTTTAGCAAAACAAAGAGACTTGAGACTACTAACACAGAAACTGTTATGTAAAGTGTTAAAGTATAAGGGAATTCTACTTTTGTAATAAACTCTCTGAAAACTGCACCTGAAAAGCTACCTGAAGCTATGGATGGAATTAGAGAAGCAATTACAAAAGAACACACAATTGAGAGTATTATTCCTACCAATGTTAAGATTAAGAATTCTAAAAGTATTAATCCTATTATCTGCCAGTTCTGCCCTCCCCGATCTTTTATGGTATATAGTTGCTCTTTTCTTTTTTCGATAACTATATTGGTTGTAAACAACGTTAAAATTACACTAGCAGCAATAACTGGTACCATAAATACAATAGCAGTTTGTGCAAGACTATATGATTGTTGTAGATCTAATGTCGGAGTATCTAAAATAACAAATTGAGAAGATTGGTAGGTAATTTTCAGTCTATCAGCTAAATCTTCTAGAATATTCAGGATTTCTCCAATACCATTCTTTTTCAACTCATCTATTTTGGTTTTAACCATAATTGCTGGTTCTATACCATTTGCTCTCATCTGAAGGATATCTGAATCAATGATGTTTTCTCGCAAGAAAATAACTGAATCTCTTAGGAAACTTGCAGAGAAGGTTTTTTGAAGCATTGAAATCGTAGGAATTGGGCGATATATACCTTTAACCGTTACATTCTCGAAATGTCGCAATTCCATTTGAAATAAACGTACTTCTCCTAATTCCGGACTTCTTCTTGCAATACTTACATTTATTTTCATCCCAGGTTCAATAGGATAACCCATAATACCTTCAATTTCCTTGGCTTCATACTCACTAATGAGTACTTCACCAAGCTGTAAATCAAAAGAACCACGAACTGAGAATTGAGATTCTATTCGATTTAAGGAATCTTGCGGCCACAAACCCAAAGCCGTAATTGAAATGGGATCATCAGGATCTTCTTGTGGGTCGAAAATATAATCAGGATCTTTCTCCTCCGCATTAAAGCATGCAAGATTATAATACAATTCATATGTTTTTTGGACTATGGGATCATTATTTAACCAGTCAAGAATGAAAGGAATTTCTTCAGGCATGTATGTTGTGACTTTCATCTCAAAATCTTGATCTGTGAGAAAATCACGAGCTGCAAGATCTTCAGCTGTCGAAGACCATAAACGTAATGAAATCAATAAAGAAACTGATAGAAAAATGCCTAGGATAAACAGCACTGATTGTTTTTTACCATTTGTAATATTCTTTAATGCTGTAGTGAAATAGAATTTTGCATTCATATCTATCACAATAAATCGAACAGTTTTCAAATACTGAGATTTCTTTCTTTTTATCGTTTAAAAAACTAGTAATAAGTCTAGTTTTGAAAGAAAAATTGCCTTACAAATAAAATAAGAGTAGTTCTACTTTCTTATTTTCTATATCAAACTATAGATTAAAATGAAAGATAGCTATTATTTTGGAAGTATAAAATTTCATAAAATCTTAGGCTGTAAAAAATACTATGTCAAGTACAAAACTATCCTACAAAGTAATTGGAATAGATTGTGCTGGTTGTGGAAAAACACTGGAGAAAAAACTCTTGGGTTTGGAAGGAGTACTTGATGTAAGAATTAATATTGTTTTTAAGAAAATCTATTTTGAAATTGAACCAACGAAAGTATCTGAAGAACAAATAAAATCAGTTATCACAAAAGCTGGTTATTCACTTTACAAAGACGAGGATTCCGAGTTTAAATTAGAAGCTGATTTACAAGATGAGTTAGAGAAACGCCATCAACAAAGCATCTGGAAATCGATTTTCAAGAAGAAAGAGCTCTATACAATAATCGTTTCCGGTTTATTATTGTTGACTGGAGCATTATTGCAATTTGCATTTGCAAAACCTATGGGATCACGAATTGCTTATATTTTAGGTATGTTAATTGGTGGAGTCTTCATTTTTAAGAAAGCTTTCTTCTCAATAAAGGGTTTGAAAATTGATATTAACATACTTATGACAGTTGCAGCAATTGGCGCAATAATCCTAGGAGAAGATATAGAAGCAACTAGCATCGTTTTTCTATTTTCTATAGCTGAATTAGCAGAGAACATTAGTATTGAGAGTGCGAAGAATTCCATTGAAAGCTTGATAAATTATGCTCCTTCAAAAGCAACTTTGAAAACCAAAGATGGATCAATAATTGTTCCTGCAACTAATGTAGAAATAAATTCACACATCATCGTAAAAGCAGGTGAGAGAATTCCATTAGATGGTGTCATTTCTTCTGGTAAGTCTTACATAAATCAAGCTCCAATAACAGGAGAATCAATGCCTGCATTGAAAACAAAAGGAGACGAAGTTTTCGCAGGAACGCTATGCGAAGATGGCGCATTAACAATTCTAGTAACAAAGAGATATGAAGACATTTTCTTGAGGAAAATCGTGGAACTTGTTGAGGAGTCTGATCAACGAGCACCAATCGACCGTTTTGTTGATAATTTTGCCAAATACTATACTCCAATTATGTTCGTAGTTGCGCTAATCACTGCTTTTATTCCCCCTATTTTTGTTGGAAGTACTTATTTAGCTGGTTTGATAATCTGGAGCAAAATCGCTCTAGTAATTCTTGTTATATCTTGTCCTTGTGCAGTTGTATTATCCACACCAATAACCATAGTTGTGGCAATTAGTCGTTCAGCAAGAAATGGTGTTCTAATTAAAGGCGGGTCATACATAGAAAGTCTGAGTAAGACTAAAGTTTTTGCTTTTGATAAAACGGGGACTTTGACTCTTGGTCATCCACAAGTTCAAGAAATCATAGCAATTGATGGCTATGAAGAAAGAGAATTACTAGAAATTAGTGGGTCTCTCGAGATAAATTCCAAACATCCAATAGCCAAAGCAATCAAAGAAAAAATGTTGGATGACAAGATTGAAGCAATTGATGTCTCTGATTTTCAATCGATAACAGGAATGGGTGTACAAGGAATTATTAATGGTCAAGAGTGGTTTGTTGGCAATCATAGGATGATCGTTGAGAGAGAATTAGAATTTGATGATTACTTGAAAACAAGTCTAGCAATAATGCAGTCAGAACAAAAATCAACTGTCATTGTAAGTAATAAAACCAAAGTAATAGGTATAATTTCAGTGCAAGACCAACTTAAACCCCATGCGAAAGGGATGATTCATGAGCTCAAAGAATTAAACATTAAGAGGACAATTATGCTTACAGGCGATAATTCAAAAACTGCAAGTGAGATTGCTAGCGAACTTGAGATAGATGAATACTATGCTGAATTACTGCCAGATCAGAAAATGAAGATTATTGATGAAATCTACGAAAAATATGGTCACGTTGCAATGATCGGTGACGGGATTAATGATGCTCCTGCTCTTGCTCATGCGAATGTAGGCATTGCAATGGGTGCAAAGGGATCAGATATTGCTTTGGAAGCTGCAGATATTGCTCTTATGACTGATAGTTTCGATGCTTTACATTATCTTATGACAATTAGTAAAAAAGCGATGAGAGTAATAATTCAGAATATCACTTTAGCATTATTGATTAAATTGGTACTATTCGTTCTATCCTATTTTGGCTTTATCGATTTATGGATGGCTGTTTTGATTGGAGACATGGGTGTTTCATTATTTGTAATTTTCAATGCTATACTTCGGGTAAAGGGCAAGCGAATGACACATGAATATTGTGATGATGATTTATGTGAAGTCGACTTAGATACCAGTGTTACCAAACAAGTGAAAGTCATTTCATAGAATGCCCCTAAAAAAGTGGCTTTCTACCCTTACTGAAAGTCATAAAAGGGGATAGTTAATATAATTAAACGTAAAACACAAACACATCATAAGGAACTAGATTTTTACAAGGGATGATGAAATATGGGTCAAAATCTAAAGGAATCTCAATCGCTTGGTTACATTCTCAAGCTATGGTTCAAGAAGACTATTGATTTTCAAACTCATTTTCTCAAGTATTATCAATCTTTCCAAAAGAAAAGTCAAGATGGTATTCAAAGTAGTTCAATTGAGCTCCAAAAATTCCTTGGAAAAGCTAAAACAAAGCAATCTGAGACATTAATGAAGCAATTATTCAATTATATAACAGGTTTAGAAATTGAAATTATAGTATTGCAGGAATTCTTAATTCAATATAAATTGCATCTTGAGAAAACACAAGACTATAAAGTAATTTTCCCGACGTTAAATAGAATTAAGCAACATGTTGAGAATAATATCGAAACAATTAGCTCTATAAATACTTTGCAAAGTAATCTCGCTAAATCAGCTGCTGTTGTTTTCATTTTTGGGAAACGATCTAACAAAAAATCTGAAGCTTATTTTGATGATTTTGTTAAAGAATATACAAATTTAATAAGAAGACTAGCAAGAGAGAATAACATTTTTTCAGAAGAATTCGAAAATATTGTAAGTTTATTAGAGAAAGAAATTGAAATTGTTGTAGAAAAAGAGAAACTGAAAGAAGAAGAAAATCCTGCAAAATAGAGAATATACTAGTCAGCGATCAATTTTTATCAAAAGCTCACACGATTCATCAGAAAGACAGAAAAATAAACAATTTGTTACTTAATACAACTAAATAGCTAACATTCATCTTGAGATGAAACCTATGGTGATAATTGCCGAAGAAGTAAAAATCATCGATTTAAATAGTGAAGAATTAGGTGTTTCTGTTACCCAACTAATGGAGAATGCTGGCGCAGCAGTCGCTCAAGTAGTTTTAGAGCATTATCCAAAAGTGAAATCTATAGCAATTTGCTGTGGAACAGGAAATAACGGTGGTGATGGGATGGTTGCTGCAAGACATCTTGCGTCACTGGATCGCCAAATAAAGTTAATTTTACTTGGATCGGAAAGCAAAATTCGAACTACTATCTCAATACAAAATTTCAAAATATTGAAACAAATGGAGACCTCTATCGAAATTATTACCATAAACGATTCATCAAAAATAACTAAAATGAAGAAAGAATTAGATGATGCTGAATTAATAATTGATGCTTTACTAGGTGTTGGGATTACAACTGAACCTTATGAACCAATAAAAAGTGCAATTAAGGCAGTAAATTCTGCGAACAAACCAATTGTAAGTGTAGATGTTCCCTCAGGCATGTTTTCTGACATTCCTAAGAAAACTAAATTAATGGTTAAATCAGATTTCATTGTTACTTTTCATGACACAAAACCATGTTTAACAATTGATGGATTGAAAGAAAAAACAGTAATAAAAGGAATAGGTGTCCCACTTGAAGCTGAACTCTTCGTAGGAAAAGGTGATTTGAAATTAGCAATTCCGAAAAGAGAAATTACTTCACACAAAGGTGAAAATGGAACTGTTCTTGTTGTGGGTGGAAGTATAAAATACTCGGGAGCTCCTGTATTGGCATCAAGAGCTGCTTTAAGAACAGGTTCTGATTTAGTTATCACTTGCATTCCGGCAAGCATTGCGAATTCTGTAAGATCTGATTCTCCAAATATGATTGTTCGAGAACTTGAAGGAGACTATTTAACATCAAACCATATACCTGAGATTCTAGAAATATTTGAAAAATTCGATGTTATGGTTTTAGGACCCGGAATGAGTGACAATCCCCAATCAATCAAATTTGTAACTGAAATATTAGAAAAAGTTCCCAAACACAAACCAATAATAATAGATGCGGACGCACTAAAAGCTCTCCCAGATAATTTGGGAATTTTAAAGAAGATACCTATTGTTTTAACTCCACACAAAGGAGAGTTCAAAATTCTGTTTGGAGATGACTTGAAGAAAAGATGGCAAGACCAAATAGAAACTGTTATCGAGAAAACAAAGAACTACAATTGCACAATTGTACTGAAAGGTAAATATGATATTATTAGTGATGGAGAAAAATTCAAAATAAATCGAACAGGACATGAAGGAATGACTGTTGGAGGTACGGGTGATGTTCTAGCAGGTATTCTTGGATCACTTTGTGCTGTTAATTCAAACTTATTCAGAGCATCATGTGCTGCCTCGTATTTAACCGGTAAAGCAGGGGAATTCGCTGCAGAGGACTTCGGTAATAGTTTATTAGCAACTGATGTGATTGAAAAAATTCCAGAGGTTCTCGCACAAATTCGAAAATGAATCTTAAAAAAACAAAGTATCCATAAAATTGTAAATTTTCACCAATTTTTAGGATAAGGAATTGCATCAATAACTTCCAGGAACAAATCGACAGTATTCTCTATTTGTTCTTCCTCGTACTCAAAAATGGACTCGAATTGCATGCCGACATCTTTTATTTCTTCTCTCATAGAGAGCCAAAGAGTTTGATTTCGAGTTTTTGCTAGTAATCTAAGTAGTGATTCATTTGAAAGCAATTTGGTTGCCATTTTGGTACTATTTGTTTTTATGATGAAATACTCGTTAAGAAAACCAGTGGTACTTAACTCTTTTAGTTCCATAAAGTACTCTTTATCTCCTTTCAACACTTTCTTTCGTTTCTTAGAAAGAACCTCAATTGAAAATGGTGGTCTTCTTCTCAAATTTGCTGAAAGGGTGTATTTATCTTTGTTTTTCTTTATTTTATCCCAAATGAATCCAATAATAAACGGTCTCCCAAGAGGAATACCGAGAACGATCATGGCTCTCATAGGAGCATCTTTCATAGGTCTACAAACCAATTGGTAACGTTCCTTTTCTTGAGTAACTTTTTCGAAAGAATCACAGAAATCATTTAATGGAACAGCAATTTTCGAGAGCATCTCAAGTGCGAATGCTTTATTCTTTCTTTTTCCGATAAGATAACTTGCTAAATATAAACCAAGTATCAAAACGGAAGGTGATAACGCAAGGACATAGTCATACCAGTCAGCCATTTCAGTCCACGAGGTTATCCTTATCAAAGGTCTATTTAAATTTATCAATATAAATCTAATTTTATGGAAAAATAAATGAAAATGAATGTGTGTGCGTTTGAGGTACACTAAATTACTCTACTTGATATAAACTAACCCAACCGGATTTTCTAATATTAGGTGCAAAAGCAACGCGTAGTTCTCTTTGTAGAACACCGTTTTGATCTTCTTCAGCTTTAAATTCTATCACACCATCGACAGATGCTTTTATACCTTGAATTACTTTATCATCCATCATTCCTTCGTGAGCAATTATTAGTCCACTGTGTTTTCTTTGCTTAAGTCGAGCAACTTGTGCTTGAGTAAAATCAAGTAAAGCAACACCACTATTGTAGATTGAAATTGTTGAGATTGTATTAAAGACTAAACGTAAATTTTCTTTTGTATCGATAAGTTTCTTCAACATGACACTTATACCTGTTAAATCCCTAATGTTCTCTACTGTTAACATACTCTTTTCTATTTTCTCACCTGTTCTGTAAGAAAATGCATCAATAAATTCTAATTGCTTCGAACTTATGTGTGGATTTGCATCTGAACCCATTTCCCTCATTTTCTCTATAATATCATTTGGGAAATCATCAGTGGTAACATAAACAGCATTATTCTTCTCAGAAAAACCATCAATCATATATTGTAAAGCGAATGCTTCTTTCCCAGCACCAGGTGGTCCTACAATCAAGTAAATCTGTTTATCAGTTTTTCCAACTAAACTTCTAAGGTGAACTATATCACTACGATAAGTCAATTCTTATTCCTTCTTTTCAATTTTGAGATTATTTTTGATTCTTTAGCATATACTCGAGAATAGCCCAACCAAAATCATAGCATTTTTCTACGAATTCTGTAACATTATCGATTTTTGCTCCTAGGCGGAAATCACGAGCATCTATAACTACTTTAGGATCCGCTTTTACTTGTGACTTTTCTGTAAATAGCTCAGGAACATTGTACCTGTTAAAGCCTTTTTCACCAATAAATACCAGTAATGCTTGAGCACAAGCAATAGCTGCTTCGCTTCCATAGAAAGCTAATTCATCAGTGTTTTCTGCAGGTGTATTCAAGAAACCATCTCGCATGATGAAAACATTATCAAGGCACATTTGTGTTGCTCCTAGTTTGAGTTTTTCATCAGTGACTTTTAATTTGCTGAAAGGATTGTCTTTTCCAATCTTAAGGATTCCTTGTTGTCCTGTCCAGATGTGTACCCAGTTAACAATACTTGATGCGTTGATATTTTGTTCGTTGAGATCTTCTTCGAAGAAGACCATTAAATCTAAAATTGATGAATATTGTGGATCATTCTCAAATTCAGCTTTGACTGTACCAATTCTCTGCAAAATTTCTACTTGTTTATCTCGATCTTTCTTTATAACTATGTAGAAGTCGCAATCTGAATCTCCTTTTACATAATTTCCCTGACCAACACTGCCAACTAGAAGTAAGGCTGCAAGTTCAGATCCTACTTCTTTTTTCAGTTTGGCTGTTAATTTCAAAGTTAAAGCATCGTATTCGTCTGGCATTTTTCTTACTGGTTTTGGTGGTGCGCTCATGGTTTTTCCTCCAATTTTCTTCTACATGGTATTTTTTGTTAATTCTTTTATGACAATTATTTATAGCAAATAAAAACTTTCTTTTCACCACAAAGAAAAGACCTATTTATCTTTTTGTGTTAAATCCTCAATATCTAGTTTCTTTTCTTCCTCTGGTATGCGTTCTTCCCAATCTTCACTCTCAAGATTATCTTTTATTAAGCATAGCTTTTGTCCTAAATTCAGTTGAACTTCGATATCCCCAACATTGTACAATTTTAGTAAGATATTGTATACCTCTTCTTCTCCAATACTATATTCCTCAGCAATTTCGCTGAATTTTACTTCTTTTACATTCTTCATTTCGAAATCTTCGATCAATTCCTTTATTGATTCTTCTAATAGTTCAATTGGAAGGAATTTATGTGTTGATTTAATGTAGTACCCTTCTATTCTTCCTTCATTGATCATCGTCATTAAAAGATCTCTTGTTATAGAACGTTTTAGTTCTAACTCATCGGCTATTTCATAAATATCTAAATCTAATCCCTCGAGTATCTTCTGATACAGTAAATCCATAGCAGTCTCTCGAGTAATGACTTTCCCATCTTTCCGATATAATAAGTTCACTCGATTTTGTGCGATTAAACTAACAGTTTTTTCTGGCCACTTATTCTCTTCAGCTAATGCTTCTAACTCACAAATTCCCTTGGCTTTAATTAACCGTACAATATCTTTTACTTCAGTAGCAGTTAGAGAAATATACACCCCTTCAGGTGTTATTACTGATCCTGAAATTTCCTCTTTGTCAATGTATTTGCTTAACTGAAAAGAAAGATATCTGCGAGCACTTTCTCCAAATGGTTCACCTAAGTCCAGATACTCGACATCTTTAATAGCTTTCAAAATGTCTTTTTTTGGAATAGATTTCTTCTTTTTCTTTTCGTTCTTTGGCGTCATAGGTGAAAACTCCTGTCTAATCCAATTGACAAATCGAGATATGTTACAAATCTATCAATCAAATAGACATTTATAAATTCATCTGGAAGGATTGGATATAGAAATTTAATTATACTTTATAACGTAAGATTTTTAAAATCAATACTAACCATCAATTGTTAGCTGAAAAGCAAATAAAGAATAACAAAATAAAATTGTTAGTAAAATATTTGGAGAAAACAAAAAATGGAATACCTTCACGCTTCATTAATACTTCATTCCGCTGGTAAAAAGATTACTGAAAAAGCAGTAACAGATGTTTTAACTGCTGCAGGAGTAACTCCTGATAAAAACAGAATCAAAGGATTAGTCGCTGCATTAAGTGATGTTAACATTGAAGATGCTTTGAAAACTGCCGCTGTTATGCCAGCTGCTATCAGTGCTGCCGCACCCGCTGCTGCACCAGCTGCTGTTGCTACTCCGGCTGCTGCTCCTGAACCAGAAGAGGAAGAAGAAGAAGAAGAAGAATCCGGATTAAGCTCACTCTTTGGTTGAGCTGACTTTATTCTGTCATGGTTCTTTCAGAACATGACAAATTTCTTTTTATTTTTTTTAATTACTGTTTATAATATTGGTTGCCAGAAGACAAGGACAGTAGAATCGAATCTGTCATGAGTTCCTGTGAATGTTCTATTTAAGCTGACACCTCTAGCAGTAAATATCGTAGTAATAAATTGTTCGTGTTTAAAGTAATCTTTCTCGTGAATTACTAGGAAAAGGTTGGAAGCTTTATACTGGGTGCAATAGTAATCTATACTCGCAACATATCCTGGTTTGTAGAGAACCCCCGTTTGCAAGTAACTCATCCCTGGATGACCATATATTGGCCCCTCAAGAGTAGCTACAACATCAACATCAGGTATACTGCCAATATATTGAAATGCAAGGCAATGCTGATTATTTGGTTGAAATGATTTTATTGAAAAACTCATGACGCCAGAATATGTAATAGTTAGAAGAATAAAGAATGTGTAAATCCCCTTACGTAAATTCCTTTTTCGAATAAATTGTGGATACTTGATAAAACCTTTGGCTGCTAATAAAACCAATAAAGTTATTATTGGCAAAATAAAGCGATATTCTTTGTGTTGAATTAAAGTAAATATTAAGAGATAAAAAACGATTAACGAACAAAGATAGAGAGTTTTCTTATCTTTTTGTAGAGCAATTATTACGAAAAGAACGAAAATCAGTATATATTCTTGATACTGATCCACGAGTAAAATTCCATATGTTCCAAAAGGACTAGTCCCATGGGTTGCTGAACCACCTGAGAATATATTATAATCAAGAAAAGTAATTGCCGAGTGTAGAAATGACCCCCAAGTAGCTAAATCAATGAATCCTTGAACCATAACCATCAGTAATATTGATCCTGTAAAGAAAGCAAGTTCTTTCCACTTCTTATG
>JAGXNT010000032.1 GCA_019894765.1 Candidatus Heimdallarchaeota archaeon | reverse complement strand
CAAAGAAACCATCTACAACTAAGAAAACAACAAGCTCAACAGCTAAGAAGCCCACAACCAAAAAAACCACAGATACAAAATCAAAGAAGTGATAAAAAATGTCATTAAGAGATGAATGGATACCAAAAACAAAACTCGGTCGAATGGTCAAAAAAGGAGAAATTACATCTATAGATGAGATCTTCCAGCAATCACTAAAGATTTCTGAGGAACAAATTGTAGATACTTTAGTTTCAAACCTAGAAGATGAAGTCATAAATATCAATCTTGTCCAAAGACAGACCGATGCTGGTGAAAAATCAAGATTTAAAGCCTGTGTTGCTGTAGGAAATCGAAATGGTTTTGTAGGTATTGGTGAAGCAAAAACAAAGGAAATTGGTCCAGCTATTCGCAAAGCAATAACTGACGCTAAATTACGCTTATCTCCAATTAGAAGAGGTTGTGGTTCTTGGGAGTGTTCCTGTCATGATCCCCATAGCATTCCATTTGAAACCAGAGGAAAAACTGGAAACTGTGTTGTGATCGCTAAACCAGCTCCAAAAGGTTTGGGTTTGGCAGCAGGAAATGTTGGGAAAATTGTTTTTGAACTCGCAGGTATCACCGATATCTGGACAAAGACAAGAGGAGAAACAAGAACAACTCCAAACTTTGCCAAAGCAACATTTGAAGCTTTAAAGGGAACCTATAAGGTAATAACCCCTCGAGACTGGGGTAGATAGAAACCAAGGATGTGTTAAAAGTGTCAAAGAAGCAAACAGGATTACTAGCAATTGTAAGAATTAGAGGTACTGTTGATCAACCAAAAGGGATCAAACATGGTCTTAAATTGCTAAATCTTACACGACCCAATCATGCTTGTGTTGTTCCGAATGATGACACTCATATAGGGATGCTACAACAACTAAAAGATGTAGTAACCTGGGGTGAAATCGATAAAACAACATTATCAGATTTAATTAAAAAACGTGGTCGATTACAAGGTAACAAGAAAATTGATGTTAATTTCTTGAAAGAGCATAAATTTGAAAGTACTGCTGCTTTTATTACTGCAGTATTTGATGGTAAAACAGATATGCGTCGAATTGAAGGTCTAAAACCAATGTTTAGACTACATCCTCCAAGAAAAGGTTTCAAAAGCGTGAAAAACCCAATCACCAGAGGTGGTGACTTAGGTTATAGAGGTGAGAAGATCAACGCTCTTCTTGTACGAATGATGTGAAATGTGAGGAATTAAAATGGTTCAAAGATTTAAACGAAAAGTAAGAAAACAACGCGGAAGTATTCATCACGGTTACGGAGTCACGAAAGGTCATAAGAAAGCTGGAAGCAGAGGTGGCGTTGGAAAATCTGGAGGAACACGTCATGAATGGATGAAATCGATTGTAGAAGGACGAAAGTTCGGAAAACAAGGTTTCGTTAGACCTCCAAGAGCATCACCCCACCATAAAGCAATAAACATCGGTGAACTAAGCGAGAAAATCGACGAATTCGTAAAGAAAGGCTATGGAACAAAAATTGGCAAAGACATTACGATCGACACAACCAAAATGGGTGTTACCAAAGTTATAGGTAAAGGTAAAGCTAAAAATATGACCATAATTGCTGAATCATTCTCCGCATCTGCGAAGGAAAAAATCAAGAAAGCAGGCGGGACAGCAAAACTAGCCAAGTAGTTTCCGCCTTTCCATGTATTTTTCTTTTCTCCGATTTTTCGGAGATTTTATTTTTCCTTTCTTGATTTTTGTGAATTGTGTATTTGGAAATTAAATAATCAATTATTTTCTAAGAAGAATTATTCCTCTTAACCTGTTTCATTAGTAACCTCCACAGTTTTAGATTCAGATATATCCTTTCTCAATCTTCCTCTGATGGACCTAAATATATACAGAATAGCCAGGAAAGACAGAGTAAATAATCCCATCTCCACTACTATATCATATGCAAAAAACACAAATTGATATGCAGGAATTGCAAGTGTCCAAGTTGGATCTGCTCCAGTTTCTATCCAACGCTGCCCTGTAAGCCATTCTCCTAGTGACCAAGTAGACATAAAAGCTACCGTCATTAAGAACATAAACAGAACTCTTTTTCGAGCATCCTTACTTGCAAAAAACAACCAAACTATAGTTAGTACTACCATTCCTGCTATTGAGAAAACCGTAGCCAAATCTAACATATCTCTTCTCGCAAAGATATCAGGATTACCTACATCTATGGATGTAAATTTATATCCCAATATTGCTAACACTGCATACTGGATTACGTTTTTCCCAATCATGTATAAGCTGAAAAATATCCATCCTGCTTTTCGAGTTTCCTTATTCATTAGTCTATCACCAATAAATAAACAAAAAACAGCTATCACAGGAACATCTGCAATAGCAGCAACAGGGATTGTAAACCAATGTAAATTACTAATATCTATACCAAAGATAAATCTATCAGTAAATGTTCTTGCTCCAGAAAAAAACATCCCTACTTCTGCGCCAATATACAAAAAACTACCAATAAGAAAGATCCAGAAATAATCTCTTCTTTTGTTTTTCCTCCAATCGTAAATACATGCAGCAAGAGCTACTAGAATCCAGAAAACCTTGTATGTGTATTCGAAACCGAAGAATCCACCTCTAATTATAAAGAATGACATGGTTGAAAATCTCCAATAGAATCTTTAATAATCTTGGAATATATAGAATTTTTGCAGAAATGCTCTCGAATAATCAGAAAATTTAAGAGAAAACATTAAAAACATTAGTTCGAGAGAAAAGAATAGTCCAATAATCCAGAAGCGCGTGAACCCCTTGGTAATAGCTATTAATCAATTAAAAAAGCAGATTACAAAACAATCTAAAACAAATCCAGAGAAATTTTACCCAGTTAAATCCCTAAGCGAACTTGGATTTAGCAGAGGAATTTGTAGTTATTGTGACAAGGCGTTTTGGACTATTGAAGAACGGGATTATTGCGATGAACCAGTATGTCGATTAAAGAAAGGTCTCTTACCCTATGATTTTATAGATAATCCTCCATCAAATAAACGTTATAATTATACTGATACTTGGTTGAAAGCTTGGGTTCCTATTTTTGAGAAACACGGTCATACTGTCATTCCAAGGTATCCTATAGTTGCACGTTGGAGAGATGACACTGAATTCGTTCAAGCTTCTGTCTATGGCTTCCAACCTCATGTTGTTAGTGGAGAAGTAGATCCTCCAGCCAATCCAGTTTTAATTCCTCAACCTTGTTTGAGATTCAATGATGTAGACAATGTTGGATTATCAGGGAGACACTTTACATCCTTTGTAATGGTCGGACAATTAGTGTTCAATAAGCCAAAGAAATTTCTCTATTTTATGGATGAAGGAATAAAGTATATTCATGATTATTTAACGACAGGATTAGGTTTAGATCCAAGAGAAATAGTTTACCACGAAGATGCGTGGGGCGGCGGCGGAAATCTCGGGAGTTCACTGGAATTCTTCGTTCGAGGTTTAGAAATTGGAAATCAAGTTTACATGACTTATGAGATACAACCTGATGGTTCCTACACAGATTTGTCTACTACTGTTATTGATATGGGTGCAGGGCTTGGACGATCAACTTGGTTGATTAATGGAACTCCAACACAGTACGAAGTGAATTTTGATACCGTTATTCCAAAAGTTCTGAAAGAAATAGGTCTCAAACCCAACAAGAATTTCTGGCAGAAATATGCTCGATATAGTGGTGTTTTGAATTATACTGAAACAGATGTTGCTAAGGTTTGGGTTGATGTAGCAAAGACACTCGGTATGGATCCAAATGATTTGAAAAGAGAAATTCAACCTATGAAATCTGTTTATTCAATAATTGATCATACTCGATCACTTTTATGGGCTATTTCAGATGGTTCTCTTCCATCAAATGTTGGTGGTGGGTACAATCTTAGATTTCTGCTCAGAAGGACTTGGGCAATTATCGCAGAGAATGATTGGGATATTGATGTCTACGATCTTATAGAATGGCATATGGATGACTTGAAAGATTTATTCCCTGGTTACACCAAACATGGTGAAACTATAAAGAAAGTCATTGATGTAGAATTAAAACGATACAAAGCAACTAAAGCGAAAGGAACAAAAATACTTGAGAAAAAACTGAAAACCTCAAATTCAATTTCAACAGATGAACTTGTAAAATTATATGAATCCAATGGCATAGTCCCTGAAATGGTTGTGGAAGTTGCCAAAGATTTAGGTAAACAGATTCGAATACCTGATGATTTTTATGCTAAACTCGCGGAAATACATGAGCAGACTAGTATTGCCAAACCACTAGCAACAAAAGTCGATGTTAAGCTACCTGATGAATTACCAGATACAATTGTAGATTATGAAATGATGACTTTTGATGGGGAAATCCTCTGGCAAAAAGATAATATTGTAATTCTAAAGAAAACAGGTTTCTATCCAACTTCTGGTGGCCAGCTACATGATCTGGGAACTATTGATGGTGTAGCAATTAAAGAAGTAAGGAAAGTAGGACCAATAGTTATTCATATTTTAGAAAAACCTTTACCAACTAAAAGAACCAAAGTGCGTTGCACTATCGATCCTCATCGAAGAAGGATATTAATGAGTCATCATACTGGCACTCACATTGTTAATGTTGCTGCAAGAGAAGTATTAGGCCCACATGTTTGGCAAGCAGGAGCTGAGAAAACTCTCGAGAAAGCTCGTCTAGATATCACTCATTATGATTCATTAACGCGAACACAAATGGAGCAAATTGAGAAACGAGCAAATGAAATCGTTTATCTCAATCTGCCGATAACAAAAGAAACTCTACTTCGAGATGTTGCTGAAAAACAATACGGTTTTACAATCTATCAAGGAGGAGTTGTTCCTGGGAAAACTCTACGCATAGTTGCCATTGATGATATTGACATTGAAGCTTGTGGTGGAACACATGCAAATAATACTGGTGAAGTGGGACCCATTATACTATTGAGTGCTGAGAGAATTCAAGATGGTATTGTAAGACTTGAGTATGTTACTGGTGAAACAGCCATAAAAGAAATTCAAGCAAGAAATAAAACTGTACAGGAAGCTTTAGATTTGTGGGGCATTGAACTCAAAGCTTTACCAGGAACAGCAAAACGTTTCTTCAATGAATGGAAATCACAAAAGAAGGAAATCCTTGAACTTAAGAAGGAGAAAGCTAACTTGGAATCCAATTTACTCGAGAAGAAAATAAAGGAAATTGGCAAATTTAAATTTTTAGCAGAAGCGATTACTGGTGACCCTGATTATCTAAGTCAATTAGTTTTCACTTTTACTAAAGAAATTGATGATTTATTCATTTTACTTATTGATACTGAATCCCTCTACATTACTGTAGGAGCAGGAAAGAAAGCTGCTAAAATTGTCTCGAGTAATGATCTAATTAAGAAAGTTGCAGAAGTCATGGAAGGATCTGGTGGAGGTAAACCTCAATTCGCACGAGGAAGTGGGAAAAATCCAAAGAAACTCAATGCAGCGCTTGAGAAATTTAAAGAGCAAATTCAAAAAATAAAATAAAGAAAAACTAAGTGGATCTAATATTTGATTCACTTAATTTCTACTGCTTTTCCAGTTTTTGCTGCTTCGATAGCAGCTACTATACATTTTACTGCATCTGTTCCTTCCTTGTCTGAAACTAATGGTTTCTTTCTGGTATCAATGCATGAAAGGAAGTCTTTATCCTGCAAGTATAATGGTTCTTGATCTTTTCCTGCAGCGAGAAAGTGGCTTGTCACTTCAGTTGCCCTATAAGCTCCAAGGTAATCTGAGAATGTTTTGCTTAGAGAATGTTGAGCTAAACCTTTTTCCATAATTATTGATTGTAAGATAAAGTCTAATGTCATGACATCCTTTGTTGTCTGCACAATAAGTTTTCTTCTTTTTAGATTTGGATAAGCCCTCCAAGTTGCTCTACAATCAAATAATATTGGATTGGTATTTTGCCCCTTAAAGCCTTCATATTCAAATATTGCTAAGAGTTCCACTTCGTAAGGAAATCCTTCAATATAGCATGCTGTAGCTGTCACTTTTTTGGGTATCTTACCAACTAATCCATTTACAACATCTATATCATGAACCATAAAATCATGACCACAACCAAGATAATTTGGATCCAAGTCCTTACTGTCTAACTTCATTGGACCAGGGCCAACTCTTCTCCCTGTAATATGCATAATTTTATCTTCAGTGCTTTCTTTTTCAAGAAATGTTTTCAAAGTGACAACAACTGGGTTATATCTTTCTAAATGTCCCACTTGTATAATTCTATTCATTTCCTTTGCTTTTTCAGATATTTCTTGACAATCCTCAACAGTAGGAGCCAATGGTTTTTCTAACAATATGTCACAATGCTCCAAAACTTGCAATGCAATTTCTTTATGAATGGTTGTTGGAATTGCTAAAACTGCACCTGATAATTTTTCATTTTTTAATAATTTATCTAAGTCATCATATCTATTCTCATTGGGAATATTGTTCACATTACCAATAGATTCTAGTTGTTCTTTATCTTGATCACAAATGACTACTTTGTCACAAAAACCTTCGGATTGAAGTCTAACGATATTTCTAACGTGGTTCTTCCCCCACTTCCCTAAACCAATGATTGCAATTGTCTTCATGGAGATACCTCTGAAATTGGGTTCACTATTTTATATTCATTTTAAAATCTTTAGTAGTTTAAGAAAAATCAACTAAATATATTGCTTCAAAAATCCATAAAAGATATAAAAAAACAATAGAATGGTTTTTGTATCACTAAGAATGGTTACTGATTAAAGAAACGCTAGACTAGGATATGATTGTATGGAATTTGAATCTCCACTTTCACCGTATAAAGTATTGAAAAAAGCAGAGAAATATTTTGAATTAAAAGTCAATAATTCCAAGATTAAAGATCAACCATTAACTAAAAAAGATCCCCAATTTCTCGAGATGAGTGTTGCAACTATTTTCGGTGAAATTTTCTGGACAAAAATCCATGCTAGAAGAACTAAAACAAAAGCAACCAAAGTGTTTCTTACTAGTAGACCTGGAACCAGACATATGTTCTT
>JAGXNT010000031.1 GCA_019894765.1 Candidatus Heimdallarchaeota archaeon | reverse complement strand
CTTTCCCAGAATTTTGGGCTAAAAATTGGTACTGGTTTCTTCTTGGTGGTGTAATGTTTGTTGTTGTTACTGGTCTTATGGTTCAAAGAAGAAGGATTGTTCTTCATAATAGAAAAGTACGAGAACAAAAAACAGAAGCAAGACAAAGACGTGTTCGCAAAAAAGAACGATAACCATATTGATTTTTTCTACAAAATTATCCACTTTTTCTTTTTGAAAAAATAAAAGAATAGCATTGAAGAAGTAAAGAAAAAGGAAGATCTAGAGATTCGGAAAAGAAAAAGAAAATTCCAAAGATGAAACATTCTGAATGCTGTTTTATTTCATATCAATAAATAACTGCCTTAGACATATCAATTCAACCAATAATTTTAATTTGGAATTTTCAATCCATATGCTATAGGTGTTAATTTTGAAAAAAGAAATAATTGATTTGTTAAAAGAGCTAGAAGCCAAGGATGCTGAAGAAAGAGTACGGGGTTTGCCTTCTTCTGAACGAATGCGTAACATAACTCCTGATGTTGGTTTATTTTTGAATATCTTAGTAAAATCAACTAAAGCAATAAATGTCTTAGAAATCGGTACATCAAATGGTTACTCTTCGATATGGTTAGGGCTAGCTACTCAAGAAAATAAAGGACAATTAATTACTCTTGAAGTTGATCCGTTAAAAGTGAAAATGGCAAAAGAAAATTTAGAGAAAGCTGGTCTAGCAAATACAGTCAAATTAATTGAAGGAGATGCAAAGCAAACATTGAGTATTCTTGAAAAGAAATTCGATTTTGTTTTTCTTGATGCTGAAAAGGAGGATTATTTAGAATATTTCCATTTGATCTTTCCAAAATTAAAAGTGGGTGGAGTAATTGTAGCTGATAATGTAATTTCACATGCTGAGGATTTGAAGGAGTACATTAATTTTGTACGAGCGAATCCCAATACTCAAAGTGTTCTTGTTCCTATTGGAAGAGGAGAAGAATTAACATTGAAGATTCGATAGAGAAACGAATAGTCTTCGATATTTCAAGCAAAACAAAATGTTAATAATAGCGAAAAATGGTTCTCGCATTTATACTCGATAGAAAATGCAAGGGGTATTAAAATTGTCAAAAAGAAACTTATTCTTAATATGTTCGATTGTTGCTTTTGCACTACTAATTTCTCAAGTTAACATGGCACAAAGTGTTATTTTAATCGAAGATTCAGTAGATGACGTTCAGAAATTTGTAGATGGAACTTTTTCTGTAAAAGGGAATTTTACTAATGAAGTTGATATTGTTAGCTTGACATTTGCTGGCACAACACTTACTTTAACCTTGCAATCAGCTCCTATAATTAATGATCAAAATCATTTGTATGAGGTACTTCTAATTTGGGATAATTCAAGCTCATATCAAAATAAAACAGAAATTACTGTTGGAAGTTTAAATGGTGGTATCGTAATTGATTTCATTAATCATACTGTTGTGAATGGCACTGGAGGTACTTGTTCTTCTCAACCAGCTGCTATCTATAATACTACCTTAGTTCAAGATAATCAACTCAAATGGGAAATGAATGTTTGTCTCTTTGAGGATATGGGCAATCCCGTTTATGTAAATGCAAGCGCTCAACACTCAACCACGGAAGGCACATCCGATGTTCTATATGTAGATACTTATCTTACAGGTGAGGGTCCAGTTATACTACCCCCCGGAATCATTTTTGATTTCAACACTATACTTTCAATTTTAGGAACCTTGTTAGTAAGCGGTTTTGCAGGATATACCATGGGATCAATTTCTGTTTATTTCTTTACAACTAATATTAGATCTAAACAAAACAACACTATATTTATGGCAGTTTTTGTTTTAGCCTTAGCAGTTTTAGTAAATGTCTGGTTCTGGATAACACCTTGGCAAATACTTTGGAATATCGCTGTTTTATTCCTAGCAGTGACTTTTGGCTATATGTGGGCAACTAGGGGGATAATGAATCTCAAGTTTGATTCACCTCTCCCCGAGAACCTTCCAATTGATACTGATGAAGACCGAAGTGCATTGGTTATTCTTTCAAAAGGTGAAGCAGAGGAATACAATCCTTTAGCTCTAGTAAGAAAATATCACAAACAAGCAGAAACAGGTGTATCTCAGAAAAGAAAACTAGCTCAACCAATAGAATTCTTCAAAGTTAAGAGAAAATATCGTCATATCATGAAAAGTCAATCTGAGCTTACTATTGAGGATATAAAAGTAAATAAACCAAAGAATCCTTACAGGAAAATTGCTAGAGAAATTGCTGAGAAATTAGAAAGCTCTTTCCTTACCTTTAATATGTATCAAGAAGCATTCGTTAACGATTGGCCAACAATGAATCAAGCACTACTCTCTATGATTTCTCGAGGAGCCAATAAGATTACCATTTTGAATCTATTTATGGCAGAGAGTTATGAATATAAAATGGCTTTAGAAGAAATGAAGCGAATCGATTATTCAGAGATTGGTATTACTATTTCACAAACTGAATTCTTGGCAAATTCTGAAGCTATCCAAGATATAATTGCTAAGAAAATAAAAGCAACTCTACCAACAAGTCAAGATTTATCTGCTGTAGGTATACTTCTCGTAGCTGAGGGACAACCAGAAGAATGGGATAGTCTCTATCCATTGACTGAGCAAGAAGATATTTTCAGAAAGGGTATTGCTAAGAAATTAACTAAGCAAGGATTTAGTGAAGAGAAAATAAAATCAGCATGGATACAAGACCGGATTCCAACAATTGAAGATGGTTATCAAGAATTAAAATCGAAAGGATGCAAAATAATTGTTCATGTCGCAGCTACCACTCCAATTGATTGTGTTGATTCCCTTTATGACATTCCAAAATCACTTGAAAACCAAGCAAAAGCAGACAATATTGAATTGATTCCAATAAATGCTTGGAATGATGATGTTGATATAATTAGCACCTATTTAAACTTAGTAACCAACGCAAAGGAAATGCCTTTAGCTGAATTAGGCGAAGGTGCAGAAATAGTTCTACAATCAACAAAAGTCGGAGCTACATTAGCAGGTCAAGAAGAAGATTCCACCGACGACGACGAAGAAAGCGTTGAATAGGTAAGAGTAAATAAAACAAAGCTTTGTGCCATTTTGGCACATTTTTCATTTTTCTTAATAAGACTTAAATTAAGCAATGATAAATTAATTTTGATTATATATACAATTGGTTTTGATGTTATGAAAAAATACGCCATTATAGATGGACACACAGATGTTTTATACGCACTCCCGCAACAAATGAGAAAATTCTATCAAGAATCAGAAAGAGGACATGTTGATTTACCGAGAATAAAAAAAGGCAATGTCAGTGCAATGTTTTTTGCAATATATCCCGGAGTCAATCAATATTATATTCTGAAGGGTGCAAGAGAACTTCTCGAGTTAGTTCAAGAACCGAAAAATGAGCTCATGATTATAAAGAAAGCTTCTGATGTAGATACAGCTGAAAAAGAAAACAAAATTTGCGTTATTTTTCACATTGAGGGAGTAGGTGGATTTGATACCGAATTCCATATTCTAAATTTACTTTATCGTTTAGGATTGAGATCATTTGGAATAACCTGGTCAGATACCAATATTTTTGGATCAGGCTCATCATTTATGCCTGGTGCACCGGAAGAGACTCGAGGAATAACTGGTGAAGGGAAGGAATTAATTCAAGAAGCTAACAAATTAGGTGTTATTGTGGATGTCTCTCATTTATCAGATAAAAGCTTCTGGGATGTATTAGAGGTAACAAAGAAACCAATAATTGCTTCACACTCATGTTGTAGAGCAATATCACCACATGTCCGAAATCTAACTGATGAAATGTTAAAAGCTCTAGCTGATAATGGTGGGGTAATGGGGATAAATTTCGCAAATGCATTTCTAAGAGAGGATTGTGGTCGAGAAGCTGATACTCCTTACACGAAAATCATTGACCACATAGATCATGTCGTTAAAGTAGTTGGTCCAGACCATGTGGGTTTTGGCAGTGATTTTGACGGAACTGGAGTACCAGATGAAGTCAAAGATGTTACTGGATTCAATAAATTAGTAAAAGAATTAGAAAGTAGAAAATACTCGGAAGAAGATATCAATAAAATCTGTCACGGAAACTTTCAAAGAATCTTTGAAAAAGTCTGGAAATAATCCTCAATTATTTCGTATTTTTTGGTAACTGGATTATAACTGTTGTTCCTTTCCCTTCTTCACTCTCTAAAGTGAGCTCGCCACCATGAGCTTGCACAATTTTTAATATAATTAGCATGCCAAATGAAGAATATCTCATGGTAGTCCAGGATTCAATAATTTCATCTTTCTTGTCTTTTGGAATGCCTTTGCCATCATCCTTCACAATTATTTTATAGAAGTTATTGTAATCTTTCGCATCAATTTCGACTTTAAAAGCTTCAGCATGCTTGTAGACATTCATCAATAAATTCTCAAAAACTTGGCGTAATTTTATTGGATCTCCGGTGATTTTTGGTAATTTACCAATCTCAACTTTCATGTTAGGTTCTAATGTGTATAACTTCTCAGCAATATCTTGAATCATAGTATTCAAGTTGACGGTCTTAAATTCCCCTAAGAGTTCACCTTTCTTAGCTAATAAAAGTAAATCTTCAATAAAGGCTGACATCTCTTCTATGCTTTCACCAATTTTATCACTAAATTCAGATTCAGTCATTGAATTATACAGAGAAATTACTTGCATCTTACCTCTTAAATCATGAGCAATTGTCGATGCAAAGGATTCTAATTCGTCTCTTTGTTTAAACAACTCTTCTTGTTGCTCTCTCATTTGCTTTTCATTTTGTATTCTCTCAGCAATATCAGTTATTACCGCAAAACTTCCCATGTAATTCCCTTCTGAGTCGAACATAGGTTGAGGAGAAATAATTGTTGGTATTAAGGTTTTATCTTTTTTAATCCAACTAATTTCATATGATTCTAGAATCCCAGAGGATCTATGTATTGATTGATTAGCATACAAATGTCTGTTTTCCTCATCAAGAAATTCACTGACTTTGTGACCGATTATTTCCATTTCGTTGTAGCCAAGCATTTCACATAACTTTTTATTAACGTATGAGAATAATCCGTTCTCGTCATCAACTGCTAAACCATCATTCATGGTTTCAATAAGCGTCCTAAACCGTTCCTCACTATCAAGTAATTCTTCTTCTGCTTTCCTTCTTAATAATGCTACAGATGCTTGTTGTGCAAATGCTTCAACTAGCTGAGGATTCTTGATTTCATTTCCTTCTTGCATAATAAGAAGAACATTACCATATAATCTGCTTTTTCGCATAAAAGCTACAGAATAAATATTACCAGTTCCAAGTACTCTACGTAATGGTTTTACAGCTTGTTTTGGGAAACCTCCTTGTGTGAGTTGGGAGAGATCCACGTCAACTTTTGAAATACCAGTTTTAGTTAATTGTTTTCTTAATTTATCCCTTACATTAAATATCATCCCAACTGGATGTCTTCCTAGGAATTTGAGAACATTTTCAACATTTTTACCCAAACCTAAAACTGCTCGAACATGATAATCTATAGCTTGTTCATTAAATGAGGAAACCACAATTATAGCTTTGCCAATAAGCTCCTTCATTCTTTCTGCAATGTATTTGTATATATCTAAATCTGAAGAAAATCCAATGAAGTCTGTTGCTGTTTGTGAAAGGAATGTTAAATTATCTACAAATTCTTGCTCTTCTTCTTTCGCAATTTTCTTTTCAGTAACATCTTGGAATAAAGCAACACAAGAACCAGGAACAGTTTGGAAAACTCTTACTTCATATGAACCGGTGATTGAATCATCTTTATAATCAACTTGCTCTGAGCTCCATGTACCACCCTTTAATGCAATCTGTTTGTATATTTTTGGTAAGTCAGTACCTACCGAAGATGGAAAAGCTTCCTCAATAGCTTTTCCAATTAACTCGCTGTGTTTTATTTTTAAAATTTCATCTGCAGAGGGATTTCCTCCTTGAAAAATGAGTTGACCATTATTATTCATATTGTAAACGTGAATACCCATAGGAGTTGAATAAATAATCTGTCTAAATCGTTCTTCACTGCTTTGTAATTCTTCTTGAGCTTGGTTGCTTAAAATTGCAACTGAAGCTTGACTAGCAAAAGCTTCGATAAGGTTTTTGTTTTTCAGTTCATGTCCTTTCTTTACTAAAATTAAAAGTCCGCCGACTATTTGAGTACCTTTGTTAAAAGTAGTAGTATAGACCTTATCTATTTTCAAAAGATTGTAGATTGCTTTACTAGCTCTTTTTGAAATTGCCCCCATAGAGATTTCATGTAAATCGTCTTCAACTTCTAATAATTTACCAAAAGGATTTCTTTTTATATATTCTGTGTTTAATTTTGCTTCAACTTTGTAGGGATCCATGCCAATAAATTTCGCAATTGTTTTATATTGATCTTTAATGCCAAGAAGCGATTTAATATTGAAGATTTCTTTTTCTTTATCATATGAAGCTGTTATAATATATACATCACCCGCTAATTCTTTTACTTGCTCAGCAATATATTGATAGATATCTTTAGAAAATGATTGTCCTACAAAATGCATAGCTGAATTTGAGAGAAATAATAAATCGTTAATTCTCTTTAGTCGAACATCTTCCATTGTCTTACGAGTTGTGATGTCTCGAATGACTCCTTGGACAAGTTTCTTTCCACCAATTTTTATTAATGAAGCAGATAGTTCACCAAACATTCTTTCCCCGTTCTTCTTTACCATTTGAACTTCTGTTTCTACGGAATTTATTTTTTCAATTTCCTTAAATGCTGTTTTTGTGCTCTCTCTGCTCTCATTTGATGCGAAATCTAGAAGATTCATACTCAATATCTCTTCTTTGGAATAACCAAAGATCTCTAAGGTTCTCTTATTCACATTTAGGATATTCCCTTGTAAATCATGAAGAAATACTGCATCATTTGAATTATGAAAAAGATTACTATATTGCTCTGCGATTTCTCTTAATTCTTGTTCTGTTTTCTTTTCATCAGTAATATCTCTAATAACAGTAATTACTCGAGAAACGTTCCCATTCTCAACAACAGGAATTTTTCTTACTTCTGTAATAATTATTCTGTCCTTTAGTGTATTCGTTTCAATTGTGGAAAGAGGTCTGCCAGTACTAATTACTTGAGTATATTCTTCTCTAACATCTTCAGAGAGAAAAGGAAAGGTATCGAATATATTTTTACTAATTATATCCGCATTAAGATCTAATTCTTCTAGCCATCTCTTAAAGGCATTATTTAACAATACAATGTTTAAATTCTCATCTATTACATGCAAAGGAACACCTAAAGAATTCAGAGTGGTTTCATATTGTTTTTCGGAAGCAAGAATTGTTGCTTCTGTTACAAGTTGATCTGTTATATCTATTCCTGAGCTTAAAATACCAATCACACGATTGCTGCTGTCTTTTATTGTACTTGAGTTCCAAGAGATCATTCTCTCTTTACCTGTCTTTGTGATAACTAGATTTTCATAATTTGTAGTTGGATCTATTCCCCCAAGCATAATGTCTGTGAAACTTTGTCTCATTCTACTATTCAATCTTTGAGGAATAAAATCATCTATCCAATCCTTACCAATGATATCACCTTCGTCAAATCCCAAAATCTGACATCCTCTTTTGTTTATCATTTGTACTTTGGCAGAAGGATCTAAAACAACGATAATAGCATCAACTACATCGAGATATGTTTGTGTCCTGTTTTTCTCGTCAAGTAATTCTATATTGGTTTGTTGTTGATTTTTAAATAATCTTGCATTCTGAATAGCAACAGCAGCTACATTTGCTAAAGCAGATAGCAAGTCAATATCCTGATTCGTATAAGCATTGACATCATAACTTTGTACTTCTATAACCCCTATAGTATCTCCACCAATCTTCATAGGAACGAAAATTGCTGATTTTGTATATTCGCCTTCATGATGAGTTTTCTTATTAGTAACTGGGTCTTGTTTAACAACTCTACGCAAATCCGGTAGGTAAATATGATCACTAGTAGAAATGACTTGGCTTTGAATTTCACTTTCTTTATGTGATAAAGGTAAAGCTGGAAAAATAGTAATATCTAAAGCTTTCCCTTCAATGAGAGCATATCCGGGAGAAATTGTTTGTTTATCTTTATCGTAAAATGAAACTACGAAAGTATCTGCATCCATAATAGAATAGATGTGCTGGAAAATTGTTTTATAGATTTTATTCAGATCACGAGTTTCTCCAAGAGTAAGTGCAAGTTTGTTGATTGAAATTTGTTGATCAAGTAAATGTCTACGCAGTTTATCTGCTTGTTTTTTCTCAAACAATTTATCAATTAAATTTTCTAATTCATGAAATTGACTTGTGGTTTCTCCACCTTTTTGAAGGTAAAAATCGGCTCCAAGATTCAAAGCCTGAATCGCTACTTCTTCTCGACCTTTCCCAGTGAAAATAATGAACGGTATTTCGTTCCCAGCATTTCTAACTTGAGATAAAAACTCTAAACCATTGATAACAGGCATCTGGTAATCAGAAATAATGACATCGTAATCTTGTTGCTTAATCATCTCGAGTGCTTCAACTGCAGAATCTACTGTAATAATATTGAATTTTTCATTCATTTTTTCCAGATAGACTTTAGAAACTTCGAGTAGAGTTTCTTCATCATCAACAAGTAGTATTTTAATCTCCGGCACGACAAAACACCGTTTCGAAATAATGTTTGATTCCTGTTTTCACTTTTCCACTTGATTTTTGAGATTATATCATTTTTTCTACATGCAATCTCATATACATCTGAACTAAAAATAAAGAAAGAATATGAATAAACCTTTGATAGCGGCAAAGGAACTTCTCTTATTAGTTCTTTTTTCTCTTAAGTTGATCTTCCCATTTTCTCACAATTGTTACTTTCTTGTTTTCATAATCAATGAAGTTGTGTTGAATTAACCAGTTAACTGATTCTCGAATTACTGCCTTGCCATCTGTATATTTTGGTTCCCAACCAAGATCCTTTCGGATTTTTGATATATCTAGAATCCTAGTATTTCCATATCTCATAACTCGATAACGTGTCATAGTAGGTTTTCCAATTCCTTTTCTTTTGGCGGATATTTCTTTCATCAAGGCATATATCATTACTATCCAACGAGGATAATTAGGAATTTTAAAATCAGATTTCATCGCTTCCTTATGTACAAGCCAGTAATCCTTCTGTGAAATATCAAAACTTTTTACATTGTAGACGTTCCCATTTCCCTCTTCTTTTATACCCATTGATATTATAGCTCTTGCAGCATCTCTAACATCTACCCCAGAGTATAGGTTTTTACCTTTTCCAACCATCTTCACTTCTTCATCAAAAAAGGCTTGAACAACTCTAGGTGTTGTTAAAGTATCACTGGGTCCAAGGATCATAGGTAATCGAGCAACTGCAACAGGGAGTTTGTGCTTTTTATGATACTCCCAAACAATTTGCTCAGAATCAAGTTTTGATTTTTGATATTCATTTGTCGGATGAAAAGGCTGATCTTCTTTCAGAGGTTTTGGTTTTACTTTATATCCATAGACACCCCAAGTACTTACAAAAACAAATTTCTTTGCAGTTTTCTCTTTTACAAAAGCATCTATTAGAGCTTTAGTTCCATCCACATTAACCTTCTGTAACATTTCCTGAGCCACTTGATCGAGTACAACTGCTCCAAGATGAAAAATCAGTGATTTTCCTTTAACAGCCTTACTTAATGATTCGTGATCCGTTAAATCCCCAATAACAAGTCCAATGTCTAGTTTATTCAATTCATCAATATTACTGTTTTCACGAACTAGAACAAAAATATCTTTCTTGTCTATTCCCCACTCTTTCTTATTTTCAACTAATTCTTTTACAAGATTTCCTCCCACAAATCCTGAACCACCTGTGATTAAGATTGCCATCTATTTGTTACACCACTATCTCTTATTTGAATAAGATTTCTTATTAAACTTTTTAAGAATTTCTAGAATTTAACCTATCCAAAGAAGTTATAAGAAATAGAAGAGTCAAATAATCTTGTTAGTTAAATACTTATATAAAAGAACACGAAATATAGATAGGATAACGATTATCAGTAACAATTGTTAGTATGGAGGAAAAAGTTGTGTCTCAAAATGAAATTACCCCTGCGAGATTCGGATTACCAGTATTGGATGCAGCACTTGGAGGAGGCGTTCCAAGAGGGTCAGTGATTCTACTTGAAGATGAAATTGGTGTAGAGGCTGATCTCATGGCTTTGCACTTTTTGACTGAAGGGCTGCGTGGGGGAGAAACAGGCTATGTTCTGAGCACAGAGCATCCCTACAAGTACTATGTCGATAGTTTACGAACTCTCGGTGTGAATGCTGAAATTCTGCTTGAAACTGAAAGAATGGTCTTCATTGATGCGTTTACTAATCCTTATGGTTATTCGGATATACGATCTGAGTTCAAGAATGTAGTAAACAACATCACTCAACCTCGAGTAGTAAGTGAAGCAATAAGACGAGCTTTATTGCACACACAAACACAAAATATTCCTTGTAGAGGTCTTGTAGACAGTGTTTCTGCAATTTTAATTGCAAGTGAAACGGTGAGAACTGCTTTGTCTTTCGTACAGAATCGAATTGCCTCAAATAAGGAAGATGGAACTGTTACCATTATGACCTTGCATAGTGATATCCACTCAGAACATGATTTACGAGCTCTTGAACACTTAGTAGATGGTGTGATTAGCATTACAATTGGTGATGACGCATATAGTACAGTTAAAATCGTGAAAATGAGAGGTTCTTACACCTATAGTAAGAAACCAATGGCTATGACTGTTTCAGCAGGTCAATTAACAATCATGGAATATCAGTAAAAAAAATCGATCGGGGTACAAAACCCCATTACTCTATTTTTTTAATTAACAAAATTCACAATGTAAGAGTAATTTGAATTAATTTAGAACTAATCTAGTAAAATCTGCCAAACATATCCTGCTTTTGTTAATTGGCCTATAATAAAACCTTGTTCTTGGAGCTTCTTTAAAGCTCTATAAACACTATCTGCAGAAGCACAAGTAATACATTCTTTCTCAAAATCACTGGTAAAAGCAAGTTCCACAACGCGTTTTGTTGATATATGGTTTTCTCTTGTTAAAATTGTGTAAACACAGATGAGACGTTTATCTACAACTGTATCATAGAGTTTTGCCAAATTTTCTTTTAGTATATTTGGTTCTGTAGTATAAGATCCGTTTGGATTCACCAATGTTGACATCTCGAATTTAAATTATTCAGTAATTAATAATTGCCATCGATAGCCACCTTTTCCCAATGTGGATTTGACATACCCGTGCTTTTCCAATTTTTTAATAGCTCGTAGAAATGCATCACCTGAAACACAACCAGTGCAAATTGCCTCGAATTCTGGAGTAACTGCGTAATCTAGAATTCTTTTAGAAGAAATATTGTTCTCTTTCTTTAAGATTTGATAAATGCAGTTTGCGTCTTCGCCGAGGACGATGTTCTCTGTCATTTTTTCTTGGTACCTGCCTATAAATTGAAAGTCTTTTAATCGTTTAAACCAAGTTTAGATTCTTACATTTAAATCCATCTGTAAGCATCAAAATATCATTGGTAAAACCAAGTATAACCGTTTTCCTTTAATAATTTAATCTAAAGAAGAATTCATATACTGTGGAAAAAGAATGAGTTTGTGATTAATATTTGGTGAATTTTGGAATAATATATGCAATAGGAAACATGGTTCTCTCTGGAGTAGCAGCAGTTATTTATAAATCACAAACCGACAAAATAAAACCTATTGCAATGGTGTTAATCCAAACAATAACCTCTGCAGTCTCCTTTCTGATTCTTATCGCAATTATGGGTGACTTTCTGGAAATGTTTCGAATTCCTTGGCAAGCTTTTCTCCCTTTGATATCTGCTGCAATTATGGGAATAATAATAGGGAATTTCTTGTATCTAACAAGTATGCAATTTGTAGGATTGACAATTGCATATCCTATAGCTATGACTTATCCCCTTCTAACGTATGTCTATGAAATCATTATTTTTGATGCTGTATTTGATTGGTTGAAATTCTTAGGTATTATGCTTATAATTGGTGGAGTTGTGACGATTTCTTTTTCACAAAGAAACGATATCACTCCTGAAAGGGATGAATTACCGAACATAAAATCTACTTCTGATAAAGATAACACAAATGATTCCATTCTATTGAATCCTAAATTTGAACAATTGGAGCCAAAAATTCTGGTAGAAACTGAGAAATCAGAAAAAACAGGAAGAAAGCTCTCACAATTAATTGAAAATAAAAAACTCTTGGGAGTCATTTTTGCTTTGTTAGCTACAGTAACTTGGGCAACAGGTACCACGCTAATAAAAATTGGATTAGATAGAACAGAAATTGATATTATCCCAATCAGCGGTGCTCGAATGACTTTATTGCTACCAATAACATTTACACTATTTCTAGCTACTAAGAAAAAAACTAATCATTATAAGTTTTCTTGGAAAGCAGTTTCATTTGTAATTTTAGGAGCCCTCATAGGTTTATTTGCATCCAATATTTTCTATCTGAAATCAATTGATATTTTAGATGGAACTTCTACTCCTGCTGCAATCGCTGCTTCTGGACCTCTGATAACAATGCCACTGTCAATGTTATTCTTGAAAGAAAAAGTAGATTGGAAGATCTTACTTGGTACAATACTTACTATCGGTGGAAATGCACTGGTAATTTTAAATATTATATAATTATAATTTGATTTATTCCAATAAATAATCTAAAAGAAGAGTTGATTGAAATGTCCAACTTAGAAGAGGCTCGAAAATTTGCGGAAGAAAAACAAGATGAAATCATACCTCAAGAGAACTTAGCTTCAGTTCTCTCAAATGAAATAATCATTCATTCAGAAAAAGATGATATAGAAAAGATGGAATTGCTTTTAACAGAACTAAAAGATCTTCTTGTCAAATACCCAAAATCAAAACATATTCAACAAACATATGGTAGTACAGTTTTGAATACCCTTCCAGTGTACTTTGCGCATGCAACTCAAACAGCTGTTAAAAATAAAATCAATTCTTTAAGAGAATTAGCCATAGAGCTAGAGAGTATGTTACTAACAGAAATACTGGCAATGATTTTAGTAAATGCTATTTATGATTTTAGCTTAATTAATAGGGCAAGTTCAATACAGGAATTTTCATTAGAATTATCTGATCTAAGCAGAAAGTATCCGAAGAATAATACGATTCAAATTGCTTGTGCAAAAGGAATGGTGAATTCCACCATGTTCTTTATTCAGAATAATGATTTACAAGCAGCAAAGAAACACTATCAGATCCTACAAAGAGTTTTGGAATCCAATCCTGGGCAGGAAATGGTAGACTCTTTTCAACTAATTCAGTTGAAAAATTACTTTGAGAATAAATAAGAAACTTGCTTTGAAGAACCCAATTATTATTCCAAAACAACCATTTGTAATCCAATGTTAATTATGACGAGGTTAATTGAAACTCTTGTTCTAGCTCCGTTTGAGTTATAAACCTGTATTGGTCCAGTTCCAGTATTAATAGTTAATCGGAAATCATCGCCTGAGGTAGTAATTGGATCACCATTTACAGGGAATCCGTAATATGTTGGATTTACATCTACACTTTGTTTACTAATGATTAGATGATATGAACCAGAACTTAATCCTACTAATTCATCAACTGCATTAAAATTCACTGCTATAACCGATACATCAATTTCTCCGCCCACACCAGTATCTCTTATTAGGAGTTGCAACCTATACCAAAGCCTGAGTTGATAGCTTTCTGAATCTGGTCGCTCTAAAATCAAAGTTGCAGGATCAATAGTTCCATCTTGTGTTACAGCTGGTGGGAAAAATGGTCCACCTTTAACATATTTTTGCGTATTTTGAGACATAATTCCAATTTCGCTTGGAATTGAAAGTCTTGCTAATCCATATTCTAAGCCTGGAATTGGCAGATAGATTGCTCCATCGATGAAGGCTCTAAAATTAAGTCCCATGGAACTAAATCCTAATGTTCCTTCAAATGGATCAACACTTAGCAATCTCGCTGAACCCACACCGTCGTAAAACATTGATTGAATAGCATCATCAACTTTTGTTAGAAACAACGTTGAGGTAGCTACTGATGCAGTTGTTCTTCCGCGATCTATTGTGGGAATTAAATAGGAATAAGTTAATGCTACTGAAGTAATCATTATACTGGTAATCAATAATGTAGAAATAATATTAGAAACACCGGATTTATTCTTTCTGATTTTCTTCAATAACATTGAATCACCGACAATAGTAATACGAGCTGTTCTATCTATTTATTTTATTTTCTAGGTTAAAATCTTTCTGTATAGGAGAAAGAAAAAGTATTAGCAGAAAAAGCTTTGATTTTCGATTCTTCTTCGTGCTAATATTGACCAATGGTTCCCTTTTTTCGGAGCAGTTTTTCCATAGCACCAAATGACTTGATACCAATTATTGTTACAAGCACACTAAGTACAATTAAGATTCCAAAGTATAACCAAGTCATCCAATCCGTACCAAACATTATTGCATTTCGGAACCCTTCGATGCCGTACATCATTGGATTAAGTGGAAGCGGCATGCATTGTCACCAATCACTATGGACTGAAGATGGGAAGAATGCTTTTTATGATCCTGACGATGCAATGTTGTTATCAGAAGTTGCCAAGCAGTTCATTGCAGGGCAATTAAAATACTCAAACGAAATTGTAGGAATTCTTGCACCCACAGTGAACTCGTATAAACGATTAGTACCTGGATATGAAACCCCAGTTTATATTAGCTGGGCGCAGCTCAATCACTCAGCATTAATTCGAATCCCAAGAATTCCCAAAGAAAGAAGTTCATCTGTGAGAGCAGAATTGAGATGCCCTGATCCAATGTGTAACCCCTACCTAGCTTTAGCAGTTATGTTAGAAGCGGGATTGGAAGGTATTAGACAAAAATTAGAAGCTCCTCCGCCTCGTAAAGAAAATCTCTATGAGTTGAAAACAGAAGATTTAGCATCTTTGCATGTAGAGCATTTGCCTGCAAGCTTGTGGGAAGCAACACAACACATAAAGAAATCAACACTTGTAAAGAAAGTGTTTGAAAATCCATTGTATGATTCATACATAAGAGCAAAAACAAGAGAATGGAATGAATATCGCTTACAAGTCACTGACTGGGAGAAAAACAAGTACTTGATGAGATATTAAAGGACCGTAACAAATTTCATCAAATCATCACCAGATGATAATCTATCACCCATAGCATCAATTCCTGATTTCTTTAATTGCTTAAAGAAAGGTTTTGCCAGAACAAAAGCAAATGAATCAAATAACAACGAACCATCTTCAACGATGATTCCCTTTTTTCTAGCTTCATAGGCTTCCACAGCATTCCCCATAAGGTTGCCTATAGTGATAATTTGTATAAAGACAAGTATATCTTTTGCTTTTTGAAGACCATAGTAATTGACAAGCTTCTCTTTCTCTTCTTTTGTTGGATTGTTTTTGTTTCTTGCATAATGTTTCGCAAAATTTAAAGCTACTATTTCATCTTCTTTGCATGATTCGAATGAATTGTCAAATATTGAAATAATTTCTGCTTCATAAGCCCCACTCTTAAGAGCTGCGCCCGAATGACCGTATGAACAGTAAATGCAATTATTGACTGAAGTAACAGATAACATGATTCGTTCCGCAAATTGCCTGCTAATTCGGTTACTTGTGAAAGTTTCTTTCATTTGTGGAAAATTAGCAATTAATTGTTTGATATCCTTGAAGAGACTTTGAAATGTGTATCTCCTCTTATGGAAAGTATTAGAGGAAGCCATACTTTACCTTACTTCAGAGTATATTAAAAGAATACTACTTAGAAAGGATGAAATTCTTCAATTTGAATTTTATAATTTAATATATCTTATATAATAAGTAGCACAAAGTAATATGCAGTTGACAGTAATAGTTAGGGGGTATTTTTTTGAAAGAAAGAACTCAGTTAGAAATAGCTTGTGCAGAAGTAGTAGGTGATTATACAAACCAATACTACAATCTATTGTCGAATTTATTGATTATGAATCCTCACTTGTTAAAGGAAGATGATACTAGACTCACAGCCCAATTAACGTCTATTCTTTTCAGTGAAGAAGTTGAAGATAAAGCGCATCTCATTTGTAGTATCATTGAAACAATAGATACTAAATCAGATGATAAATTTGTAAAACAAGCTAAACTCCTATTGGAAATCGATCCTGTTTTAGATACAACAAAACAAATTATAGACAAACTAAAGACATTGCCAGATACAAATTATTCGGAAATTATGAGAAAAGTGAATATTCATAAACATGAAATGAAAATATTCAGAAGAGGATATGGATATACTAAAAGACGTGTATAATTCAAAGATACTTTGCAACCATCATTCCATAATACGTTGGAGCTGATCTGCTTGTTACTTCAGGTGTCAATTTCTTTTTCTCAATCATCCCTTGAAGCATTACAAAACCAATATACCCACAACAAAGCGCTTTACCCAATTTAGGTACTGCTTTTTTAACAAGTAATTTAGAATCGAGAGATCCAGCCCACTCCTCCATTAAGGCATCAAAAGGTGCTGCATCTTCAGAGTAGCCATAAGGACCATTTTTATCATGTGTATGTCCCATATCAGCACTAATAATGATTACAACTTTCTTCTCTAATTTTTCAAAGAAAATTCGAAGATCATTACCTAAACATAAAGTTTCGGGAATTAATTCTTCAGTTTGATCATGCCTACGCAAGGGTTGTGAGAGTAGAACATATTTAGGTTTTGTAGAGATATTTCTGAGAAACCATAAAGGTACCGCATCACCCCACCTAAGTTTTACTTCAACTCCGGGAGTGTATGCAGCTATTCCTGTAACAGCTGTTTCTTTTTCAAGAAGATATTCAAGTAATTTATTCGAAATCTCTTGATCAATATCAATATTTACAGTATAATCCTGGTAATCATTCTCCCATTCAGCAGATGCAATAGCTCCCTTGTTTAAACAAATACCAAAGTCATTTGATAAAGCAATGCCATGTGGAGATGTCATGAAAATTAAGTCTGGTTTTAGCTTCTCAATAGCTTGAGTTGCATCAATCATAGCTTTGTGAAGATCTTTGGCTTCTTTTGGAAGACCCTTTTTCTTTGGATCAAGAACCATTGACCCGTGTGGAAGAATAAATGCCCCAACAATAACCATTTGACTATCCTCTGAAAATGAATGAGGGTATAAAAATAGGTTTCATTCATTTATTTAGTTTTTCGTCGCGAGTGTCTTCTAAGAATAATAAGATTTACACGTATAGAGAATAAAAAAAAGTAATAATGGGATAAAGAATCTATTTAGTTGATACTTTTATCCCGTCAAATTTCATCATTGGTGTAGTAAGATAACCGTTAGCCAAATGATATTCCTTGCCAATACCGCTGATATTGTTAATCAAATCAAAGACATTGCCAGAAATTGAAACTCCAGTTACAGGAACAGTAATTTCTCCATCTTCAATGAGGTAAGCACCTTTTGCTACACCTGAGAAAATACCATTCTGATAGCGAACAGTACCAGCAAAATTATGGACGATTAGCCCTTTCTTTGTATCCGCAATCATCTCGTCTTCAGACATATCACCAGCAAGAATCCAAGGTGAATTTGGTAAAATTAATGATGGTTTCTGAGTAAAAGATGGATTTCCCCCAAAAGAACGAATAGCATTTCCGGTAGGTTCTAATTTTTCTTTATTCGCTGTATGTTGATTGTGTAAGAATGTTTGCAATACTCCATCTTTGATAATTTCAATGTCTTTAGTTGGGTTGCCTTCAGCATCAAATGATTTGATTCCTCCACCACCAGAAAGATCAAACGGTTTATCGATTAATTGAAGTCTTTCATCCGCAACCTTATCAGCTAAACGATCCTTCCAAAATGAAGTTCCTCTTTGACGCCAATCAGCGGAAACTGTTAAAGCTAAAACAAATCCAACAGGATTCATCATAGCATCAGATCTAAAAATAACAGGACCTTCGAATTCTTTCAATTGTTCTTGATTCAAACCATCAATAGCTCTTTTGCCTAATCTTTCACCAACTTCTGTGAAATTTGTTTCACGCTTTCTTGAAAAAGTAGTCTCGAATGTAAACGCACCTGCTTTCTCCTTATCACTAGCAATTGCAATCAAACCCGATTGGTAGTTTACACTTTTTCTATCAACATTCACACCGTTTGAATTTTGAATTGCTACACCTGATGTGCTTAAAGTAATACTGCTTAACGTAGTTTTTATCCGAGAATCTATACTTGTAAATCCTTTAATGAAGTCTAAACCATCTGTGATTATAGCATCTACATCAAGATTTGCTAATTCTTCGTTGTAAGTTCCTTCAAGTGATTTGACATTCTGTTTCTCTGCAAAACCAATTCCTTCTATTTTCGGTGAAAGCTTGGCGACTACAAATGCTTCATCCGCTGCTTTCTGAATTGCTTCTTGTGTTACTATATTTGTAGATGAGAAACCCTCTGAACCTTTATGGATTATTCTTATTCCAACACCAAGCTCTTCTTTTGCTCTTTGTGTTCCGATACTTACGCCATCTAGTAAGACTTGTTTCTGGTTGTTATAGGCAAAATAGATTTCAGCAGATTCCATCCCTTTCTTTGAGCAATATTTCAGTACTTTATTTCCAATATCTAAAGCATCGTCGAACATTTAGTTTCCTCCTAAAATTACTTTGCATGCAAGTAATCCTCCACCTGCATCAACTTTCGCTGCTTGTTCTTTTCCACAGAAACCAGTACCGATGTTAAGTTTTAGTTCCTTTCCAATTCCCATTGTTGATGAGAGTACTTCGAAAGCATTACCGGTCATTGTGGGACCTACGAAAATCTTGTCAGTCAATTTTCCATTCTTAATTTCAATAGCTTGACCAGTCCCCACCATGAATTCACCAGAAGTATCAGCTGATCCATTCATCATTCCTGTAACAAACAAACCATCTTTGACAACTTCGAATAATTCTTCTTCAGTCATGTCTCCAGGGGCAATGTAAGTATTCCTCATACGAACAAGTGGTTCATCATCAAAATTAAAAGCGCGAGCATTACCAGTAGGTACCATTTCCATTTTAGCAGCATACATACGATTGTTTAGGAAATCAGTTAAGACTCCATCTTTAATGATCTCGACTTTCCTTCCTTTAGTACCCTCATCATCATACATAAGCCAGCCACTGCCGTCATCAATTACTGGTTCATCAATCATTGTTACGAGTTCAGAACAGACTTTTTGTCCGATCTTGCCTTTCAAGAAGCTTCCAGCTTCAACAAGATCAGCTTCTGAACAATGACCAACTGCTTCGTGTGCAATGATTCCAACACTTGTATGATCAATTACAACATTAGTTGAGCCACCAGCTGGTAAATCTGCTTCTAAATTCTTCAAAGCCATTTCAGAAGCAAATTTTGCTAATTCAGAAAGTGGATGCTCATCAAGTAACTCAAATCCTTTAGCCTTACTCCAAGCTTCTTGGTAAGGAGCAATCTTAGTTTCTCTCGAAGCAATTGCTAACGCTCTAACTGTAGGAATCATTGTTGCTTGCTCAATTAATGTTCCTTCATTATTACCAACTATTCTATGATCAATAATTTCATCATACCCAAGTGTATAGCTTTTGATGTCTTCATAGTCTTTGTAAACCTTTTCTGCTTCCTTAATCATGTTGATTTTTTGTTCTACAGAAACGTCTTCCAAGGATTTAATTCGTGGGGAAATTGCTTTGCCAGTATGCGATTTCACATCCGCAAATGTAATTTTCTCTTTTTTAGATTCAGCTGCACCCTTGGCTAATTTCGTTGCTTGTTCAATAATTGTCTTCAAATCTTTGAGTTCAAGAGAAGTTGTTGAAGCAAAACCTAAAGCACCATTGTATAAGACACGAGTACACAACCCTCTTCGAGATCCAGTGTTAACTGTTAGCTCTCCATCTTGGGATTGGTAATTCGCTAAATACTTGTTTTGATAGCGAACATCTATAAAATCAGCATTGAGTTTCTTTCCGAATTCAATGCCTTTTAGAATAACATCTTTCATGTTTTCACTTCTTTTTTCTATTGTAATTGAAAATTTATATGTCATTTTATACAATTACTCATTATACTGCATTATTACTGGTCAGTCATAAAAAGCATTTTTGATAAATCTGACCAGATACTGCCCAATAACTCAACTAATGATAATCCTTAATTAGTTTCAGAAAGGACTATTTTTGATAATACCCGTAATAAGAATTGGTAGTTGGTTACATGGCTGGTTTCATGGAAAAATTAAAACTATACTACAAGATGATTTTTCTTAATAGACGTTCCACCATTGCCATGTTTTTAGGTCTCGGAATAAGTTTAGCACTTATTGCTGAAAGCTTGATGTTTATGTATAGTTTTCAATTTGGAGCTTTTGAAGGATTTTATAATGGCACTCCAGCACAGCAATTCACAGTAAGTATTTCTTCTTATGATATTCGAGGGCAAATTGAAGGGTCAATTCCAAGACTACAAGAAATTGCTACAAGAGCAATTGAAAATGCGGAATTATCTGATAGGATTCTAAAAATAGATTTCTTTTTAGATCGAGGTTTCTTTCTTACGGTAAACAGTACGTCTGGTAATAGAATGATTCTACCAAACATACATATGTACGGTATACCATCTGATTATTTTAGTGCCTTAAGCGATATGATATTTAACGGGACCATACCTCACCAAGTTGGTCAAGTTATTGGTGTTTTTGAAAGAGCAACACTCGAAGCAACTAATCTCAGTAGAATGGGCGAGTTTAATGCCTGGACGCCAATCTTTCCGATGCCATATGACTCTGTAATTGAATTAGGAATTCCCGCAGGCGGGAAATCATTCAATATTTCCGGCTTGATAGACAAAGATACTTTTAGTAATGCTAAGGGATTGCTGAAAGATGATTTTGATTCTATGACGGAATACTTTAGTGAAGAATTCTTAATTACAAGTTATACAAATATAGCAAATTTCATTTCTTTACTGAGTTATTTTCCTGGATATGCTCAACCAACAGGACGAATTTCTTTTAACCTGGATAAAATCGATTCCTTTAATTTGGCAAGAGAAATTTCAAGTTTGCAATCATTTAGTCAAGAATTAACTCGAGAGTTTGAAAGCGAAGGAATAACTCTCCATATTTATGCTGATATCATTCATGATTTAGAAGATTTTTATCGAGAATTTGTTGTCTTCCAATTGTTTGGTCTTCTGTTTATTACGCCTATCGTTGGCATGTCTTTGTCTTTAACTAGTTACTCTGCAAACTTGATGAAAAGAAGACAGAAAAGACAAATATCCAGCATGTTACAAAGAGGATCATCTCAAAAAGAAGTTGTTTTCATCTTAGTCATGCAAGTGTTAGAGTTAACAATAACTGCTTTGTTAATTTCTTTCATAATGGGTTATGGTTTTACGTGGTTAATGAATAAAAGCGTTGGATTTCTGAATTTCGCAGGAACAAGTGTTTATCCGAGTTTAAACCTGCTTATTCTCTATGCTATTATTGGAATTGGTTTTGTATTATCAATTGTTGTTAACTCTAAAAACATCTATGATATGAGTACAATAACAACACAAGAAGCATATGTAGAGCATCAAGTCAAGAAACCACTTTGGGAAAGATTTTATCTCGACATTGCTTTAATTGCTATAGGTATTATTCTCTGGTTAGTAGTACGTCTACAACTGAGAGGAACGTCTGCCTATAGTTTTGCATACGGGTTTGGTACAACTGCTCCAGTACTTCTCATACTTGGGAGTATATTACTAGCTACACGGATTTATCCGCGTTTAGTAAATCGGATCTCAAATAGAACATGGAAATCTGATCGATTTGCTGTGATAGGGCTAGCAACAAAACGCAGTGCACGACGAAGAGCTGATACTACAAGATCATTAATTTTGATCACATTGACATTCACATTGATTTTCTCTTCAATTGTAACAATTCAATCATATCAAAGCCATGACAAAGAATCTGCTTATTATGCCATAGGAGCAGATATACTTGTTCGTGGAGTAAATATTAATTCAAATACTACGAAAAATCTAGTTGCTGCAATAGATGGTGTGCAGTCAACTACGTATATTAGAATGTCAAGTCAAATAATTACTTTTGGACAATTAACTTATTCATATATCGTTGTTGGAATTAACCCGCAAGAATTTGCTGCTACGGCTTTCTTTGAAAAAGAATATCTAGGAGGTCAAAGCCCTGAGAGTTTCTTTAGTGCAATTGAAGATGATAATGATGTAGTAATGCAAAGAGATCAGCTTAGGAGTATAGCTTCCTATACAGGCGATGAGGTTACAATTTGGTATGAGAAATATGCCGTTGGTAATGTCAATAGAACTCTTGATATTGTGAATGAATACAAATACTTCCCAAGATTCTTTACCGAATTCCCTGAAACTGGTGCTCCAATATTTCGATTCAATATTATAGGAAATTATGAAAATTTGGAAATCTTTGCTTATGCAGAGTACAGCGTAGGTGGAGACTTACTTGTAAGAGTACAAGAAGGATACGATATTGTAGAAGTTGCGGAAGCAATTGAAGATGAGCTTGATAGATCAGTTGAAAATGCAGTGGATTTAATGGGTACTGCTGAAGGAAGCTTAAGAAATACTATGTTATATGGCTCATTAAATGCTTCATTTATTTCTTCCTTGATTATCACAGTATCAGCAATAATACTTATGATTTTATTACAAACAGTGGAAAATGAAAGAGAAATTATCACCCTGAAAGTTCTGGGGATGTCACCAAAACAATTGTTTACAATGTTCTTGACTGAATCGTTATCTATAGTTGTTTTTGGAGCATTTCTGGGAGCTGCAGTAGGAACACTAGCAGCAAGTATGTTTTCAGAAATATTAACATTCGAAACAATCATACCTCCAACTGAGATGAAATTTCCGCCACTTGAATTAGGTTCAGCTATTACTATACTATTTGTTACTGCATTAATTGCTGCAGCATTAACTTCCTATGCTGTCTTCCGGAAGGATACTATCAAAGCAATTAAACAAATTTAATTTCAAATGCTTGAAAGACATTCTCTTATATTTGGGAGATTGTCTTCTCATTGAAATTACAGTAAACTTCTTTTACTTATCTTTACTAGAAAATCATGGTTTTAGAAAGAGATAAATTATAGTAGAAGCAATAAATGCTGAATAATTAAAACGAGATAATCGGTGAACACTTGTATGAGAATCCTTGAACGCTTAAAGTTCTATTACAAAATGCTCTTACTGAATAGGCGAAATACTCTTGTAATGTTCTTAGGGTTAGGGATTAGTCTTGCAATGATTTCTGAAGGATTAATTTTCATTTACAGCTTTCAATATGATGCTTTTGTGGAATTCAATCAATTTACCCCAACAAAACAATTCACACTTACTTTGAGTTCCTTCAGTGTGACGGGAGAAGAGGAAACGATCATCTCAAAAATAACTAATATAACAAAAGATATGATTGAAGAAGTGGGACTTCAAGATAGGATACTGAGAACGGATTGGTTTTCAGAAAGGGGGACTATGCTTTACGTTAACTCAAGTGTTCCTGGTGGAGGAGAGCAACTAATTCCTGAATTCAATTTATATGGATTACCACCCGATTACTTTTCCGCTTTGGAAACAATATTGTATAACGGAACACTACCTCATAGAAAGGATGAGGTTGTAGTTGTTACTAAACGATCAATTATCGAGAGCACTAACTTAACAGAGCAAGGAAGGTTTTCTCTCTATGTTCCTGTCTTTGATCTAAGTGGAGATATCTATTTATCAGTAAGGCTGGGCATCCCAGCAGCAGGAGAACATGTAAATGTAACTGGTGTTATTGCTTCTGAAGATTTCGAAAATTTTAAAGGAACTCTTACTGATGATTTTAGAGCTCTTGATGACTACTTTTCAGATCAATTCATTCTTACAACTCATACAGCTTTAATGGAATATGTAACAAATGTTCAATATCTTTCAGGTCATGTGGGATTTACTTGTCGAGTTGCTTTTGACTTAACAAAAATTGATGCTTTTAATGTTGCAGGTGAAATCAACAAAATAAACGAATTAAGCCAAGCAATACAAAGAGAATTTGAAAAAGAAGGATTTGAGATAACTGTAGAACACCAAATAGTAGAGCAACTAAGGGATTTCAACGAAGAATTCTTGATCTTTCAATTATTCGCATTACTGTTCACAACACCGATTATTGGGATGGCATTATCACTTACTAGTTACTCCTCAAATCTTATGAAGAAAAGACAGAAACGACAAGTATCAAGTATGTTACAAAGAGGTTCCTCACAAAAAGAAGTGCTTACTCTATTAATTTTCCAAGTAGTAGAATTTACGGTATTAGCATTACTTATTTGTGTAATAATTGGTTATCCTTTTGCTTGGTTAATGATAAAAAGTACGGGATTCTTAAGTTTTGGAGGAGTGAGTGTTTTCCCGGCTATAAACATGATAATATTTTATGTTATTGTGGGGGCAGCATTTATTTTATCTGTTTTAATTAATGCTAAAAATGTCTGGGAAATGAGTAATATCTCAACTGTAGAAGCATATGGAACAACAATGCAAAAGAAACCAATGTGGGAAAGAACATTCATAGATGTTTTTCTAATGATTCTGGGAATTACTCTATGGTTGATTGTACGATTGCAATTGAAAGGATCTTCTGCATATAGCTTCGCTTATGGTTTAGGTACAACTGCTCCAATATGCTTAATCCTTGGGAGTATTCTCTTTGCGACGAGGATTTATCCTTTCATTGTTAACTTAATTGCTAAATTTGGATGGAGTAGACCTAAACTAGGAATACTAGGCTTATCTGCAAAAAGAAGTCTGAGAAGGAAAAGTGCGGTAATTCGATCGCTTGTACTTATTTCCTTAACCTTTACTGTGATAATTTCATCAATGACTACAACGCAATCATATCAAAACTACGATCAAGAACAAGCATACTATCAATTAGGAGCTGATATCTTAATTAAAAACGTGAAGGTACAAAATGATAATATAAAAAACCAAGTTCTAGCAGTTGAAGGAGTCTCTACTGGAACTTATATAAAATTGACAAGCCAAATTATAACCTTCGGACAATTAACATATTCTTATATGGTTGTAGGTATTGATCCTGAAGAATTTTCACAGGTGACGTATTTCCAGCGGAGTTACTTTGATACTCCAGATCCCTTGAGTCTCTTTTCGAAAATTCAAGATGATAATGATGTTTTGATACAGAAACAACAACTAGATAAGATAGCAACATACTCAGGCGATCAAATAACCATGGAAGTTGAAAAGTATATCTTGGGACGAGTCAACTATACTATGGATGTTGTGGATACATACAACTATTTTCCAAGATTCTTTATCGCATATCCACAAACTGGGGAACCAGTTTTCAGATTTTCAATAATTGGAAATTACAATTTAACAGAAGCACTTACTTATAGCTCTTTCAATGTTGGAGGAGATATGTTAGTGAAAGTTGCAGAAGGTTACAGCATTACAGAGGTAGCAGAAGCAATTGAAGATGAATTGGGAAGAACTGTTGAAAATGTTGAGGATCTGATGGGATCTTTTGAAGGAAGTCTTAGAAATATTATGTTATATGGATCACTAAATACCTCTTTTATATCCTCAATGATTGTGACAATTGCTGCTATATCATTAATGATTTTGATACAAGTCCTTGAGAATGAAATGGAAGTTGCTATGCTAAAAACGATGGGAATGTCACCTAGACAATTGTTTTCGTTATTTACGACAGAAGCTGCTACCATTATTGCCTTTGGTTCAATCCTAGGATTAGGTATTGGTATCTTTTCTGCAAGGATGTTCATGGAAATACTAACGATCGATAACGTTCTTCCACCAGTCAGATTATCTGTTCCGCCATTACAGATTTTCTTTGCATTTGGTTTATTGTTCTTTACTGCTATCAGCTCAGCAGCATTTACATCATGGTTAATATTTAGAAAAGATACAATTAAAGCAATTAAACAAATTTAAAGAAAGTCGAATTTTCTACATATCAGTAGAAAATCCTTTGAGGAATTTATTCATCTGAATAAATACAAGGAATAATTAATAGTGAGATGAAACTAAGAAGAAGTCGATAAAAATGGTACCAGCATGGATTTGGGTTATAATATGTCCAATTATTGCGTATTTAATCGGATCAATTCCATTTTCCTATTTTGTAGCAAAATGGAGAACAGGAAAGGATTTACGAGAAGTAGGTACGAAAAATGTTGGAGGATTGAATACTATGATTACAGCTGGATTTGCTTTTGGTTTTCTAGCTGGATTTATGGATTTCGCCAAAGGATTGCTATGTGTTTTAACTGTTATGCTAATAGAATTTGATGATACCTTTACCGGAACAGCAGTTGATCCTTGGTCATTCCCTGATCTAGATGCAGTAATCTATATTTTAGTAGCAACAAGTGTTGTATTAGGACATAACTTTAGTATTTATTTGAAATTCAAGGGTGGGAGGGGATTAGGAACATCAGCAGGAATTCTTTGTTTAGTAAATCCGCTGGTTCTGGTCATCTACATGACTTTTCATGCACTACTAACAATAATTACAAAATATGTGAGGCCATCACAATTCTTTGGATTCGTACTAACTTTACCAATAGCCTTTTTCATTCCAATTTTTCCACCTTGGGCGATAACACATTTTGTAAATAATGGATTAATTCTAGGGTTAATTGTAACAGGAGTAGTAGTAGCAACAATTCCAAAATACATCAGACCAGTAATTGATATGTTTCAAGGGAAAGAATACAAAATAGGCAAAGAACTAAAATTAACAGAAAATGATCAATTAGATGCTTGACTAAAAAATAAAATAAAATGAGAAAGGAGTAATTCCTTTCACTTTTTTACACATATTGCGAGCAGGTATCACAGTACCATCGAGAATATTCATCTATGTATCTTAGACCTTTTCCACAGAATGGACAAGTTGGATTTTGATCAGCTGAAGCGGTAACTCCTGGTGATGAAGAAGGCATGAAGCTTGGAGGAGTTGGTGGTGCTGATGAAATTGTTGGTTGTGTTCCACCACTTGGTGGTCCTGATAGTGCTGGTACGGGTATTCCTTCTGTAGTTCCAGATGGTGGTCCAGTTGGTGGACCTGTTGGGAATTTACCTTTCTTTCTTCTTGCTTCTAAACCGCCACCGGTTCTTGGTGCTCTTGCAGCTCTTCCTGGTCTTGCTAAATAAGATGCTGTTTTCCCTAAGAAGAATGAAAGAATACCTAAGAAGAAGGCTAGAACTAACGCTAGTAAGCCGACAATCAATATCCACCCCCATATTTCTAAGTCCCCAAAAATACTGTTTCCAAATGAAAGTAATTCTTGAACTGGGGAACTCCAAACTGAGATTGTTACTGATTGCGGTGCATAGCCTGGTAAAATGATTCCAAATGAAAGAAGCACTAAAACTGGCAGCTCACTTTTTGGGAATCTATTAATGCCAAAATTACCAAGTAACATAATAATTGCAGTAATAGTTATCCCTCCAAGTATTACAATGAAGGTTAATGCTGAAAGATCAAGTTGTGACCCATCTTCGTACATTAATAATCCTGCTGAGGCTGTTCCAGATGCTGGGAAACTCATACCAAGGATTACTCCCACTGCAGCAATAATTGTTAGAAAACTAGTAATTATTCTTAGGAGTTTTACGAATCCTATATCAGATGCTCCTCCGAGGTTTAGTCCTCCAGTTGAACTCATTCGGTTCTTCCACAAGAAGATCCATGCGAGTAATAGAAAAGCAACGAGCAGTAATGCTACTCCTATAAACATAATATAGAAGCTAATTGGAATAATACCTGAACCAAGAACACTATTTCCAAAATTTAATAGGAAATATAATGGAGTGTTAAAGGAAGTAAAAATCACGGTGGGTGCAAAGATAAACAACACAAGTGCAAAGAGGCTTGGTCGTTCATCATTAATATTGAGACCATGGGGAGTCAAGGCTCCAATAAAAGTAATCAAGCATGTAATGAATATACCCAAAACTAAAGTAAGTATAGACAATCCACGAACCTCAATAGATCCGTCAACTATATTTAGAATCATACCAATAATGATTGCTAATGAACCAAGTAAACCAATTAATGTTCCAATCACAAGTAATTTCTTGTATTCGTTTTCAGAAGACAAATATCATTTCTCCTCTTATTTTCAACAATGAATAACTAACTATCTAATCTAGTTTTTTAGTTATTTAATACCTTAGTTGTTGTCCTATCCTTGAGTAATAATTTTTGGACAATCAATTCGGATATATATCTCAAAAGTTCCTAATCAGATTTAACTTTTTTGAATTGAGAAAATTCTTTTCGTCGAAAATTACTTTAATTACCAGTTCTTTTTTTTATGTGTATTCAGTTATTGAGGTTTATCTGCATCAATTATCAAAAATCAGCTATACGTTACTTACAATGAAAAGGTAAAGCAAATGTCGACCACAACAAAAGCAAAACCGAAATCAAAGAAAAAGAAGACAAAACTAGCGAGTGCTTTCCATGGGATTGTAATTGGTGTCTTTGAAGATATTGGTCCTATAGCTCGATATAGGAAAACGAGTTTGTCTTTGGATATTTTAAATCTCATGGTTGTTCATGGTATGTCAGCTGTACACGGAGGAGAAGAAATGCTTGGGGGATTATTCGGACCCTTGCCTGTTTTTGAGAATGCTAATTTACGTTACATGATTTATTCTTTCAACGTGAAAGCATCTAACACCAAGGATTCGCGAATTGCAGAGCATGGACGAGTGTGTTCGGTTTTCCTGATCCTTAAAGAGAAGCAAGAAAGGTATGTCCTTAATAATCATTTAACTATCGAAAAAATCCTACAAGAAATGCAAGAGAAGAAATGGAAAAAAGAATTAGATATCACAAAAGAATCCATGCTAGATATTTTTGAACGAATCAACGAAATTGTAAAGATAAAAACTATCAGAGTTTTTAGTTTTGGGGACGCAGGATTAATTGAATATGAAGACCCACAAATGGTTCTAGATGAAGGAATAATCTCAATTATTGATATGAAGAAAGAAAAAATCTACATGTATTTACCCCAAGAGAAATTTGATTCGCGACAAAGAATTAAGTCTGTGGAAAAAATGGAAGAATTAAATCTCAGAGAGTATGGTTCAAGATATGAACTAGTGAAATACCGAGATTATGTAAAATTCAAGAAAATCTTGAATAAATATTCTATTCAGTTAGTAAAATAAATAGAAAGATAGGATTTGGAGTTTATTCCAATCTACTTCTAAGTTTCTCTACTTTTTCCCTTTCCAGAGGAGTTGTAATTCTTCTTTGTAAAATTAATCCAGCAGTGAGAATAACAAAACCTGCGATAACGAAATACGTATGTGGATATGAAAAAAGATTTTCCCATTTCAATTCTATCCAAGGCATAAAAATGAGGATAGTAGGTATAACCATTAAAGCTGCTCCGGCAATTGAAAGACCAAAAGCAAGATAAAGTAATGGTTTACTTTTGTGTGGACCTTGCACTGCAGTTTCTTCTTGAAAATTTTCCTTGTCAGACAAATTTCATCACATCAATGGTAGATTTCACAATTATATTAATTCTTACAATTACTATTATGAATATTTACAATTCTTCAGAAAAAAGAGATAAATAGCTTTTTTTAGCTTATTTGTAGTAATTCAATAGGATTAAGAATAAATGCAAATGGAATTTTTGAAATGGCAACTGATGAACAATTGAAAAGAAGCGCAGTAATCGCAATCGCATTGATTAATCAAGCGGTAGTTGATGAGCAATTTGCAAGAAGAATAAGAGATCGGATTACTAGATTTGAAGCATTCAATACTAAAAGAAAATATGATATTATTTCTTTATCTGTCATCAGTTCTTTGATTGTCCTCACTAGTATATTTTTAGGAATTGCTGCAAAATTTTCACCTTTCTTGTTAGATTCATATGTTGTTCCTGTTATAATTTTAGGATTAGTAATTCTAGTTGGAACATTTTTCGTCATTGAGTATTATCTTGTTAAGAAAAAGGGAACAGAGAATTTGCAAATAAAAATCAAAAAAAGTGAATGGAAGACAACAATAAGGAGCCAACAAAAAATCGACACTCCCACATATAATCAAGTAAGGGATTCCTTTGAATCAATAAAAACGATTGAGTCAAAATATATGCTCTCAGGTTTTATCTTGAAATATGCTTTAAGAATGGAAACATTGTTACCTATTGTTTTACAACCTGAAATTATTTTTAGATACTTAATGTTAATATCTGCTAATAAAAAACCCCAGCTAAAGAAGTTGATTGAAACAGAGGAAGACATTACTCAGTATTTAGCATATATCTCTGGTTACTTGAGGAAGTATCTATTAATTCTTGATACCATGGTAGAATCGAATAAACTGCCTATTTATTTCATAAATAATATTCAGAAAATAAAGCAAGGAATTGAGGAATATAAACAGATAGAGATTCCTAAAGAAAAAGAATTGGAATAAGCTAATTACTTGGGTGAATATAGGTGAGATTTTATTTAGTCAGACATGGACAAAGTGAAGCAAATTTACACAGAATTATTGCAGGTCATGGCGAATATCCTCTCACAGATCTTGGGAAGGAGCAAGCCAAATCATTAGGACAGGAGCTATTGAAAAAGGGTATAAAGTTTGATGCTGTTTATTCATCTGATATATTAAGAGCTTCAGAAACAGCAAATATAATTTGTAGTGAAATGGGTATTAAGGAAATCATTTTTGATAAACGATTAAGGGAAGGGGATGCAGGAGTTTTCGAAGGAAGATTTGGGGAAAAATTAACAAAAGAAGAGAGTGAATTCCTTGACTCAACAATGAGAATTGATAAGGATGTAAAAATCCCAGATGGAGAAAGCAACCTAGATATGACTATAAGAATTAAAGAAGCATTCTTGGAAATAATAGAAAAACACCCAGAAGATTCTACTATCCTAATTGTAGGCCATGGGGGAACACACTATCATATTTTAGTTAGAGTTTTGGCCCTTCTACCAGAGAAGATTGATGAATGGTTTGGGAGTTGTAAGTTGAATATCATTGAGAGAGAATCAGAGAAATCTGCTTGGAAAATTACTATGTTTAACAATAATAAACTCTAATAATTTGATTCAAGAATAGAGTTTTAAAATAGAGGATAAATTTTGATTCATCTTAAATTATTTGGAGAAATTAAATTGAGAATTCTTTTACTAAGACATGGTCAGAGTGAAGCAAATAAAAATGATATCATACAAGGACATATGGAATCTCCTCTTTCAGAGTTAGGAAGACAACAAGCAGAAACTGCTGGAAAAGAGCTTTCAAAAAGTAAAATTGAATTTGATGCTGTTTATTCTTCTGATTTGATAAGAGCAGAAGAGACAGTGAAGATAATAACTGGAATCCTAGGGATAAAAGATATTGTTTTCGATATAAGATTGAGAGAATTCAACTTAGGTGACTATGAAGGAAAGAATTCAAAAAAATTGTCAGAAAAAGAAGATGCGCTTCTAAAATCCTGCTGGGATGATTACACAATTAGAATTCCAAATGGGGAGACTGTAAACGAATTTATCCAAAGAATAAAAGGAATTTTTGATGAAATAGTTGAAGCGGCAAAGGATGATTCAACAATACTAATTGTTGGTCATGGCGGAACATTATATCATATATTACAATCAATATTGAATATCTTACCTAATAATCAAGCTTGGTTCGTTAACTGTTCTGTAAATGAAGTATTTTATTCCCCGAAAGATGAAAAATGGACGCTAGTCAAATATAATGGAGAAGAAATTTAATAGGTGGTTCTTTTGAAAAAAATAGGAATTATCGGTGGTCTAAGTGTTGAATCCACTTTTGAATATTACAAATTTATAGCAAGAAGATATAATAAAATCGTTGGTGGTTCAGCATCACCGAATCTCGTTATTGATAGTTTAGATTTACAAAAAGTGACAGATTGGTTTGCAAACGATGAATGGGATAAGGTTTTGGAAGAGCTCGTTTTATCCGCAAACAATTTAATTGCTGCAAAAGCTGAGGTAATTATCCTCGCTACAAACACTCCTCATATTGTGTTCAATGAACTAGAAAAAAAAGTATCAAAACCAATGATTAGTATCATGGATGCAGTAGCGAAGGAAATCAAGAAGCAAGATCTGAAAAAAATAGGTTTAATTGGAACTAAGTTTACCATGCAAGGTGATTATTATCCAAAAGCATTTGAAAAATATGGTCTAGAGATAATCACTCCAAGTCCAGAAGATCAAGAAGTAATTCATAAAATTATTTACAAAGAATTAACTTTCCATGTTCTAAATGAAGCTTCTCGAGAAAAATATCTTGAGATAATTTATCGATTAAATGAAATGGGAGCTGAAGGTGTTATTTTAGGTTGCACAGAGATTCCATTGCTAATTAAACAAGAAGATTGCAAAATACCTGTGTTTGATACAACAACAATCCATGCTCTCTCAGTTCTAGAATATGCTATGAATGAAAAATGAGAGCAAATTTTTCATTTTTTTGAAGATCACCTATGATTTCTTCACAATCTGTTGTTTCAATAATTAATTCATTTACAGAAGAAATAACTTGGAGTATATCTTGAGTAAGTTGCTCTAAGTCACCTTTCTTATCAATGTTAAAGTAGCGTTTGAACCATTTATCAAAATCAATAGGCTTAACTAGATTTCTAATTTCACTAAAAATTGATTTCTCGAATTCACTCTCAAAATAAACTTCCAAAACTAAATAATTAGCAATTTTGGAAAAGAACTCGAGAAGATTGATTTTGATATCATCTTCTATAACTAGCTGTTGTAGAAATGATAAATAATCACAAAGATTAGCTAAGAGGTTTTGTTGCCATTCATTTTTTGGAATTATAATTGGTAGTTCATTCAAATAGCTTCCATTAAAACGTAGATAACCTCCTGCCATATGGGTTGATCCAAACAATGTGGAAAAGATGAAATCTAATAATTTTGAATTTAACAATAGAGTAAATAGTTTCAGATTAATCTCGTCTTTCGGTAAAAACATATAGATCCCGGTCGCATTAGCAAATATTCCTGGATCGAAGCTTGCTGTCAATCTTTTGCTTATCTCTTTTATCAAGATTTTTTGTTTCGTAAAAGTCTCCCAAGCTGCTTCATGCTTCTTAGCATTTGGCAAGTAAGTACTCTCTAGTCTTTTACCACTAAGTTTGATAGTTCTTTTCCAATCAATTGAAAACTGAAAAACATTAGTTGTGCCTATAAATTTCAAATCATCTTTTGATGTCCTTTTAGTGCTAATTAACTCGAGAGTTTTCTCCCAATCAGTGAATCCTAAAATCCGATAGGAAAATCTTCCAAGATCTGACAATCTAACGGATTTAGGAGAAGCAATGATTTCACTAATTATGGGAAAATTACCTGTGAGATCAAAAACATGCTTAGGTAAGCTGTAATAATTGCTTTGTTTTGCTTTTATTTTCTTAAACCTTTCAGTTTTCAGTAGGCTTATTTTATCTAGTTTTGGAATAATTAGAAATTTGTTCTCCAAGTTTTTTACATCAAGAGTTGTTGATGCTTTACTGAATGTCAAGATAATAGGATATGTCGCTGCGTCTTTGAAAATAGGAAGATAAGAAACGTCTATGATTTCCTTTAGTCTTGTTTCTCTCAAAATCAGTTTTCTTATTTTTATTCCATAATCAGTTGAGATGAATTTATTTGTAATTATGAATGAGAAGTAACCTGTCTCCTTGAGTAACATATGCGAACGCTCAATAAAGAGAATAGAGAGATCATATAATTTGTATGCTGTTTTGTATTGCGCTTTCAATAATTCCTTTTCAACTACATTCCTTATTTTCTTGTTCTCTAGATAAGGAGGATTCCCAATGATAATATCAAATCCACCTTCATTAATTATTTCAGCAAAATCAACTTTCCAATGGAATGGATTCAGAAGCTCCAAATCATTGAGTTCAATTGAAGTTTTCTTATTTTTGCTTTGTAAATAGTTCAGGTATTTTTCATTGATAATATCATAAAGTAATTTTCTTATTCGTATGTAGAGTGATTTAAGTTTTGAATTTAATTTGAAATCAGCAAAGTTTTCTCTCATTTGAGTTTGTAGATTACCAAAAGTTGCCTTGAGTAAATCTTGGTTTGTGAAGATTTTTTGTTCAACTGAACTTGCTTTTAGTGTTTCAACAATATTCGTAAAAGCATCTAGAATATCGTTACTCTCATCCTCTCGAGGTATTTCCAATAATTCCTTTTGAGCTTCAATAATTAAGTCTTGTATTTCCGGATTTATTTTGTAATCATTACTTGTTGGCTTGATTTTTTCAAAGCTATAACCAATCAAAGAATTTCCAATTTGTAGATTTAGAATTAAATCAGGAAGAAGATTCCCTTTTGTTTTATTAGGGACTACTACATTTTCATCAAGTAACCATAACCATAATCGAAGAGTTGTTATGTCTATAGCAATTTCTTGAATATCCACACCAAAAATATTCGCTCTCAATATTTCACATTTAATTTCAAAAGGATCATATTTTTCAGATAATTTTTGCAAGACCATCTGTCTAAGATTGAAAAGTAAATCACAAGTTTCCAATAAGAAATTACCTGCACCGCATGCTGGATCTAGGATTTTGATTCCACAAATTAATTCATATAATTCGTTAAGTTCGTATTTACTCATATTTGTAATTGCTAAATTAAATTTAACATCAACTATATTGAAATGCTCTAAAAGATATGAATACACAGTTTTTCTACAAATATACTCTGTAACTGTTTTTGGTGTATAGAAAATTCCTTTCTTTCTTCTATCACTTAGTTTGGCAAGTATTTTGATTTCTTGATCAACTGATTTTGTTTTATTTTTTAAACTTTCAAGGAGAACTAAATCTTTTTCAAACATAATCCCGAAGAAATCAAAGCTGAACTTCGGATTTTTTGAGATATTTGAAACAAAACTTAGTATTTGTTCTTGAGAACTACTCGAGATAGATATTGACTTTCCATCCAATTCTGATAGAAGAATAAAGAAATCTGTATTGAAGAAAGGGATAGTATACTCTTGATTCAAAAAAGTAAAAATCCTGTTAGCTGTATAAGTTCGACAGAAAGTGGAAATTTCTAATAACTCAGCAAGAGAGTTATTACACTTAAGCAATTTAAAGAAAAATTCCTCTTGGTTTAAACTTGAGCCATTCTCTTTTCTTATTATTCCATTATCTATAAGAAAACCAATTACAAATAGATTGAAAATGATTTGTTGAGAATAAACAATCTTTTGATAATATGAGATTGTATCGTTGAATGACTCAATAAGAAGCTCTCTAATGTTGGTGTATTCTTTATAGAAATCTAATGCTAGGTCATTAGAGAGTTTTGTAGTCATAAACAAACATGTCCATTCATCAAGCAAATTATATAGAAACATGTAAATCTTTCAAAGATAAATTTATTCCTTTGAAAATAAAGAAAAAAGAAAAGAAATCAATGAAATTTGACTCAATCAAATTCCATTTCTTGTGTTAATTTAACCTTCTGCTCTGTGTGTATGATGATCGAATAATTGATCGTTCTTGTAGCCTTCGTAAGTATCAATGAGTTCTTGTGCATTTGCTTCTTCTTCGATTTGTTCATCAATGAACCAAGTTAGTAGTGATCGTGGTTGTAATTCACACAATTTCTCCATTAGTTTCCATAACTCTTCAATTTTACTTGTAATGAATTTCTCGTGAGCTAACCCAGCATCTATAATTTCCTTGAAATTCTTCCAATCAGATTTTGGTTTTTTGAGTGCTTGTAGTTCCACTGTTCCACCAGTTTCAATAATATAATCCATGAATTTCTTTGCATGTACATACTCTTCTTGTGTTTGCACATAATACCAATTTGCAAGGTTGTGGTAAGAACGTTCTTTAAACCAATAAGACATACCGAGATAAAGGTATCCGGATTCTAGTTCCTCTTTAATTTGGTTATTGAGGGCTTTATTCATTTCTTCACTTATTAGCGCCATTTTTTGAAATCATCCCATAATTTAGTTTTAGGAATTTAGTAGGATAATAACTATCCTTACTATTATCCTTTCAACATAGATTTGTTGCTCTTAAAAGCATTCTTTCTTACTTTCTGCTAAAAACTGCTCTTAATTAATAATTTCTTAAACTATCAATTTAAATAGCAGCTTATTTTCCTCTTTCTCTTATCAAAAAAACTCATAAGTTAGAATTGCTATTCCTTGCTGTGATAAAATTGAATGTCGTTATTTTCAATGGCAGCTTAAAACATCAGACACAACTTGGACCTATACAAGTGGCTATAGAACAAGAATTTAAATCCAGAAATATGAAAACTGATTCCTTTGTTATGAATCAAATTAAAATAATTAGTTGTACTGGTTGCTTCAAGTGTTGGGATACAACTCCTGGAATCTGCACCGGAGTGAAAGGTGATGCTGGTGAAGAGATTAAGAAGAAAGTTGTTAATTGTGATCTTATGGTTCTTTTAACTCCAATAACCTTTGGTGGTTATTCTTCTGAATTGAAAAAAATAATAGAACGTCTTCTTGGGACATTGCATCCTGGTGTACAGATAATTGATGGTGAAACACACCATCTAAAAAGATATGATAGTTATCCATCAATTCTTGCAATAGGTATTTCTGAGAATTCCGATGAAGATGAAGAAGAATTATTTAAAACACTTATTTATCGTCATAGTCTGAATTTTTATCCACCTGTCTATAAAACTCACATAATCAAGAAAGATGAAGAAGTAAGACAGGACAGAATAAAACAAATGATTGATGAAATGGAGTTGAAAAAATGACTAAAGTACTGTTTGTGATTGGTAGTCCAAGAGGAAAAAAGAGTTCATCATTTAGTTTCGGAAAATATCTTGAAGAAAAAGTGCAAGGAAAAGGTCTTGAAACTAGTACATTAATTTTAAGAAATCAACTTTCTAGTGATGAAAAAATATCACAAATGCTAACTGAGATTAACAATTCCGATGTTATAATATTAATAGCTCCACTTTATGATGATTGTCAACCGTATATTGTAACTAAATTAATGGAATTAATTGCTGCAAAGAAAATGAACCTAGAAGGAAAACGATTCATACCAATAGTTAATTGTGGACTAAGTGAAGCAGTACACATTACAGCCGTTTCTATTCCAATCTATCAAAAATTTGCTGAAAATGTTGGTTTCAAATGGGGCGGTAGTCTTGCAATACAAGCAGGAGAAATGTTCCGAGGAAGATATGGTAAGCAGTTGCATGAACTAGGAAAAGAAGCAAATATTTTGAGAGGGGTATTGGATGATTTAGCTGATGCTATTTCCACAGATTCTGATATACCAGATATGGCTCCAAAAATATTGCCAGGAATGTTTTATTGGAAGATCTTACAGAAACCTTTCGCAAAAATGAATACAAGTGGTTGGCGTAAAGCTGCAAAAGAGAAAGGTGAAGATCCTGATGCTAGACCATATTTGGATTAGCATCAAAGATTTTATTTTTTTAAAAAACTAATAAACTTAGATTCCCCAACGATGTTCTCTTGGATTTTTATCAATTTGTTTGAGCATTTCATCTAAACCAGGTTCAACACCTTGCATGATCATATATGCCCTGTTTAACTCTCTATCAGTTATCTCTCCAGCAATATTAGTGGTCATTATTTTCTCCACTTCTTTTACATCTCGAGTATGTCCAAGGGTCCAAATCATTTTTGCGTATGCAGCACACGGCAACATATTTGCTCCTTCAAAAATACCTCGAGCAAGCATATCTCTACCAGTTTCATACACCCGTAGATTGGTGAAACCCCACAAAGGTTCTACAACAATGCAGATTGGTATTTCTTCTTCTTGTGCACGCTCCAGAGCAGGGTACATATCGGTATTTACGTGACCTAATCCAGTGCTTATGAAAACTGCTCCGTGATATTTATTGTCAATAACTGAGTGAAGCATATCTGGATCCATTCCAGGATAAAAGTAAAGCATAGCGACTTTAGGATCGATTTTTGTATCAACCCACATATCAGCCATATCTCCTCTTCTTTTAACATCTTCCTTCAAGAAAGTCACTTTTTGATTGGCATCAATTATCCCTAAAGGTACATCACTTATAGTTCTGAAAGCATCTCTTCTACTGGAATGCATCTTTCTAACTCGAGTACCTCTGTGAATTAAATTATAGGAATCGCTTGTTCCGCCATGCATGCAGATAACCGTTTCAGCAAGATCAACGTATCCTGCAATAGTACTGGCATTAATTATGTTAAGAGGACCATCACTTGAAGGTCTATCACTACTTCGCTGCGAACCCACAATAACAATTGGAGCAGCTTGATTTTGGAACATGAAAGATAAAGCAGAACCAGTAAAACTCATAGTATCTGTACCATGGCCAATAATTACTCCTTCAGCACCACTTTCGAATTCTTTCATAACAGCTTCTGCTGTTTTCGCCCAATATTCCGGTTGGAAGTTTTCAGATAATAATGAATAAATCTTCTTTGGAGTGAGATTGCAAATATCTATTAATTCAGGAACTGCGCTGAATAATTCTTCAGGTGTAAAAGCAGGTAAAACAGCTCCTGTTCGATAATCTAATCTTGAAGCAACAGTACCGCCAGTTCCTAAAAGAGTAACATTTGGTAAATCATCTTTGAATTTTACACTTATATCAGGGAGTTTGTATTTTCCTTCTTTATAGCCAAATTCCTTAATGGTTGTATCTGGAGTGATTTTCACACCAATATTATAACCAGTATCGACTTTCAGAACAAGGTAACCTTCTGATGTGTGATCACTTCTTGGTAGTATAACCCCTTCATAAACAGCATCTCCTTTCTTTACGGTTACTTCACTCCAAACCCCAATACCTTCCTTCTCGAGTCGTTTTCGGAGTTCTCCTTTGTAACCAATAGGATCTCTTTTTTGCTGGGTTGTTTCTTTAGTTGTTTTCTTCTTGCTCATATAACACACATCCCTAGAGTTAATTACCCTCCAATTTTGAGAGAACAATTTCAAAGATTCTCTTACCAGAAAATCCTCCATTGATTCTTCTCATGATATTTCCAGTTACTTTTTCAGCCAATTCATCTTTTGTGAAATCATTTCTTCTTGGATGCTTCTCAAGTTCTTTTAATGATTCATCATAAAGATGTTCAATATCCTTCTCTGTTATCTTTTTGATTTTAAGATCAGAGAGGATTTGTTTCAGATCCTTCTTAGGATTACTAATAATTAATCGTAATATAGGTTGAATTTGATTAAAATCAAACTCACTCGAATGTGCTCCTTTTAGAACTTGGACTAGTTTTTTCATTGTTAGAGCTTTTACTTTTAGTCCTTCTCTAGTCAATGCTAGAATTGTTTCCTCCAACAAAACATAGCAACGATTAGGATCAAAATTGTGTTCTTCGATTAATTTTCTCATATCATTTATTCTATCATGACGAATAAGCTTAACAGTTTGGTCAAAAGAGAATCCATACTTTTCCTCAAATTCACTAACAATCTCCCAAGGTCTTTCTCCAACCTTTTCTCTTAGCTTTTGTATTTTTTCCATATCCATGTCAATAGGTGGGGTATCAGTGTCAGGATAAAGCCGATCTTGTCCATGAATCACTCGTAAAAATTCAGTGTTATTGTCAGGTAGAAATCTCCTTGTCTCTTGTGGTACACCATCTAATGCCATTTTTGTTCTTTCAATTACTTTCTTTAATGCATGGATGACCCACTTTTGCGGACCTAGGGCTAAAAAGTAAGCATCATCTTTCTTCAGATTTAATATTTTTCTAATTTTCTTGTTTAAATCAATAGTCAAATTTTGGAAAAAGAAATTCTTTTGATAATCCTCACTCTTTAAAATCATCTTCTTTTCATGGATTCTCCTAAACGCTTTCTGATTTATCTCATCAGAATGGAAAAGATAGCTTCTAGGAATTCCTGAAATTAGTTCTGTTTTTTCGATAACATCTTGACCGAAATCTTTGCTTGGTTGTATTTCAAGCCCATAAATTCCCCCAAGTTTTGGGATGCGAATTCCCATAAGGATATAGTTTTTAGGAATGATTTTCGGGTCAAAGTTTTCTGTAAAATCAATATAAGTATGTTCTAATTCTTCTTTTGTTAATCCCCTTTCTTTCAACATATCAGCAATTTTTATGAGCATATCTTGTCGAGCTACTTCTCTCCGAGCTAGATCAACAAAAGTGTCAAGATCTTGCACTCCTTTAATCTCAACTCTATTCCCTCCTTTGATGCTGAAATTAACATCTTGACGAACAGAACCTATACCTCTTTGAGCAATACCACTTAATCGTAAGGTTAACCCTATATATTCTGCCAACTTCTTGAAATCATCAGGATTATCACAATCTTCGTGATCAGAGATTACCTCAACTAATGGTATTCCTAATCGGTCAAGATTGTAGTAGACTGTTCGTCCGAAGTTTTCGGTTTTGATTTTTCTTGCAGCATCTTCCTCAACTGTAAGATTTGTGATTTTAATTTTCTTTCCATTAACAGGCACCCATCCATCTCGAGCAACAATCATTGTTCTTTGGAATCCTGTTGTGATTGATCCATCTAGATATTGTTTTCTTGAGACAACAACTTCATCTACTAAAGCTGAAAAATTAAGCCAATGAGCTAATTCATATCCCATATAAATTCCTTCATAGTCGGGCCAGAATGGAGGTTGCTCATCTTGTTCATAATTACAAACAGAAGCCTCATATGCATGATAAATTACTCGATATCCTTTCTCAAACTCGATTAGCATGCCTGCATCAAAATCGCCCATTTCCCCTAATACTGGTCTGAAGTACCGTTCAAATAGATAATCTGGTTCTCCATCGCAAAGGATGGGTGGACAATTACAGAAGAGTTTCCTCTTCGTCTTTATTTGGTGATGTACCTCTATACCTGCACGAAAACCCATTTTTTTGAAGTCAATTTTCTCTAGTTCTAGCATTAAATCTCACAGCTTGGAATATTAACAATCTTAATAGAGTGTGACCTGTTTCAAAGATCATGTGATGATGTCTCAATCAAAACCATTGATAATATAAGCGGTTAAAAAACTTTATTTCGATTGATGAAATATAATTACCAACACTTCTATTGTAAAATGCATACGACAGTACTAGTTTCTTAAAACCACATCATTATAATATAGAAAAAGAAGTAATTATTATGTTATTAGTAAAACAAGGTTGTTTCATTTGTTAGGTAAAAAAATGAAGAAACTGGATAAAAGAAAAATAGCTAAGGAAGTTAAATCTGTTAATGAGGAAGAACTAGATTTAACTCCTGCTCTTATTATTCATGGAGCTTCAAGTACAAAAATCGGATTTTGTGGGGAAAAATATCCTCGGTTTGTTTTCCCTGAACAAAGTACTGATTTGAATGTAAGAATTCGACGATTCCCGATAGACGGCAGTCAAACTACAAATGAAGAACTCATTAAAGCTTACTGGTTAGCAAGCGTTAAGAAGCTAAAAATTGATCCAGTTAGAAATCCTATTCTCATAAGCTTGCCAACTGCAGAATTAACTAATAGTCCATTTAGAGATCTTGTTCTTGAATACTTCCACAAAGAACTACTAGCTGAAAAGGTAACGGTCTTTTCGGATCCTTTCCTATCATTAGTAGCTTATTTACCTATAATGAAGAAATTTACAGCAATTATTGTAGACATTGGATTTTCACAAATTAGAATTGTTCCGATTTATCAAGCTGCAATTTTAGAGGAACACATTGCTCAGGTGTCATTTGGTGGTCTTGAATTAACTCTTCAATTAGGATCATGGTTACAGAAACAAGGCTTTGAAGGACCCATAGATTCTATGTTTATTAGAGATATAAAAGAAAATCATTGCTTCGTTAAGTCGTATAAACAAAACATGAAAGAAACTGATGAAAGACCAATAACATACTATATTGACAAATATACCTTTAGTCTTGGTTCTGAAAGGTGGAAACTACCTGAGCTATTCTTCTTTAAAAAATTCTTCTCAGAAAAAGTTACCAAAAGTCCAAGAAGTGATTGTGAGGGAAATAAATACAATATGAAAGAGATCAATTTATCACAAGCAATTGCTAATGTCATAAAGAGTTTGAACATAAGACTGTGGGATGAATTCAGTAATAACATTTGCTTAACAGGCGGAGGAGCAAAATTCTTGGGCCTAAAAAAGAGGTTAGAAGAGGAATTAGCAATTTTATTGCCTGAATGTAAAAATAGCATTAGAATTCTATCGACTGCACAAACCGATTTAATGCCTTATGTTGGCGCATCAAAACTAGCTATGTTGGATTCCATTGATGATTACTGGCAAACAACTGAGGACTATGAAATTGGGGAATATGAAATTTTTCTCTAAGATAAGCTTGTTGTTAAAAACTAATTCATAAAAATAATATACTACTTAATGCTTTTTTAGCGTGGTCTTAGCAATGTCAATTACACCGGAAATAGTTGAAATACTAAAGAAAGGCAAAACCATAGCAGTTGTTGGAGCTTCTAGAAATCCAAGTAAAGCAGCTCATTCGATACCAAAATATCTGAAAGAACATGGTTACACCATTATACCAGTTAATCCATTAGCAGAAACTATTCTTGATGAAAAAGTCTATCCAAAATTGATAGATATTCCAGTGCAGGTTGATATTGTGGATGTTTTTAGACCAAGTGAAGATACCCCTGCTGTTGTAGCAGAAGCTGTGAAACTCAAACCCAAGTTGATCTGGTTGCAACTTGGTATTACAAATGAAGAAGCGAAAAAAATTGCAGATGATAATGGGATACCAATTGTCATGGATAAATGCATGAAAATTGAACATATGAGATTATTCCATCAACACTAGCAAAATCTTTGATTTTTGTCTCTAATTTGCACATTCCGAAAGTGGTTTATATTTATTTTAGAGTTCTATGTGTAGAAGTCGTTTAGTGCTGTAAAACGAAATAAAAAGGCGAAAATAGATAATTGACGACAAAAATCTCGCCTTAATTATTTGATATAAGATTAAATGATTTCCATTTCCCACTATAGAATAAATAGGACTCAAAGGTTATGGCAGAACGGGGCATTCAAGAAATAGACAATCCTGAAGAATTACTCGAGATGGGGTTAGTGGCAGGTATACAAAGTGGGAAATTTGAAAACGCCATAGAGTTCTTTCAAAAAGCAACCGACCTACAAAATAAAAATCCTCGTGCATGGTTTCTCCTTGGAGTTGCTTATGATTATCAAAATCAACTAGATAAAGGAATTAAGTGTTACAAGAAAGCACTAGAATTGAATCCTGATTATATGGAAGCATTAGTTAATTTGGGAACAAATTATACAAAAATCGGCGACAATACAATGGCTATAGCATGTTTTCTTGAAGTTCTTGATATTAAACCAGACTATTACGAAGCAATGGTAAATCTTGGTATCAGTTATTTAGAAAGAGGAGATATAGAGGAAGCAATTGATGTCTGTCAAAGAGCGTTAGTTATTAATTCAAGATATCAAGTTGCGTATAATACTTTAGGCAGAGCTTACATGCAATTAAATGAACAAGAAAAAGCAATTGACTTCTTCCAAGAAGCCCTTGATATTGATTCACTATATTATGAACCATATAATTTCCTGGGGCTAATTCATGTTGATAAGAAGGAATTTGAAGAAGCAATCAAGAATTTTGAACAATCAATCGAGCTAAACCCATTTTATCATTTAGCCTATAATAATTTGGGAGTCGTCTATGCTATGATTGGTGATCTCTCTGCAGCAATAGAATGCTTCAAAACAGCAGTCGAAATTGAGCCGAAGTATTTTGAAGCCTTGCATAATTTAGCTTCAGCATACGAAGAAGCTGAAGATTTCGATAAAGCAGCAGAATATGAGGATTTGGCATATGGGGAATAATTGCTACTCCTTCTGATTTCCTTCTGTTTCTTTCTCTACTTTCTCAAGTATGCCAAGTATGAAATCTGTTTTTCCTTCGGAATAAGCTCGTCGGTCATCTAGTAATTCTGCTGCTAATTTTAATTTCAAATCACCATATTCTTTAGCAGCTTCGGGAAACTTTCTAAGATAATCTCTAAATATCAATTGTCTTTTCCAGAAATAACTCTTCAATTCAACCATGTGAATGTGGTAATCTCTTGGACCTTGTCCTTCCGGTGGTTTGCGTAAGTATCTTCTTTCAGGGAGCACATCCTCAAATTCGGGAACATATTCGTAGTTTAATTCTTCTAGTTTTGGGATGCAATATTGTGCATCATCAAGTGAATTTAATCCAATTAGAATATCAATAATTGGTTTAGCAACTAGACCTTCGACTGCAGTACTCCCTATGTGATCTATGGATGCAATATATTCTCCGATTTTCTCCTGAATTTTACTTTTTTCGAGATTATAAATTTCAGGCCATTCCGGATTATATTCCAAAACACGAAGTTTTTCAAACATAGATAATAATTCGATGATAAATACTTAAATTTAATCTAAAGTTTAATTTCGTAAGATGAGAATTTATATTTGTTTGAACTCTTAGAACTAATTGAATTATTGAGTTGACGCATATGAAAAAAGGCATTGGTCAAGAATTTATGGAAAAAACAAAGTACAAATATCTGGATGAATCTGACCAGAGAAAAGGAGTAACAAATCCTCCTCTCCAGACTGATTACGATACATCTAAGAAAATTATCGATTTACCTGCTCCGGAAAAAATTGACGTTCCTAAATGGGATTTAAGGAAGGCAATTGAGGAAAGAAAAAGTGTTCGGAAATATAGTCCAGAAGCACTAACTCTTAACGAATTAGCATGGCTTTTATGGGCAACACAAGGAATTAAAGAAGTCGGTAAAATCTGGACTAAAAGAACAGTCCCTTCAGCAGGAGCTAGACATGCGTTTGAAACATATCTTCTAATCAACAATGTAGAAGATCTAAAACCAGGGGTTTATCGGTATTTAGCTCTCGAACATAAACTGGTTGAAATTGATCTCACTGAGGATATTGCTGATCGAGTTGTAGAAGGTGCTTATGGTCAAAATATGGTTAAAGCAGGAGCTGTAACTTTCATTTGGGTTGCTATTCCTTACCGAATAGCTTGGAGATATGGACAAAGAAGTTATCGCTATCTCCACTTAGATATTGGTCATGTAGCACAGAATCTGTATCTAGCAGTTGAAAACATTGATTCCGGTTGCTGTGCAATTGCTGCTTTCTATGATGAGAAAATGAATGATATTCTCGGAATAGATGGAGAAGAACAATTCGTAATCTATATGGCATCTATGGGAAAAAGAAGTGAAAAGAAGAAGAATAAGAATTATCCTAAGGGATAATCTTACCTTTTATTTTTTTAGAAATTCAAAGTAAAACATTGAATCTTTTTCTGCTTTTACATTTAATTCAAAGCCAGCTTTCTTGCACATTTCTGTTATTAATTTCTTATCTTGAAAAAGAAATCTCACACCATAACTTGTTCCAATTTCCTTTTTTGGTAATGTGATTTGAAGTGGTACAACGTAAAACTCGACCTTATTATTGGGTTTCTCACTTGGAATCTCTGAATCCCATATTAAGAATTTCCCTCCGGGTTTTAACACCCGATAAACTTCGTTTATTGTTTTTTGTTTTACTTCTTTATCCATATACATTAGTGTATAGAATGAAACAGCTGTTCCAAAAGTTTCATCTAAAAATTGGAGATCTGTTGCATCCATAACAATTTTCAGATTGTCGCTTGGGGCTTCTTCTAATTCTCTTTTGTTTTTGTCAATTGAAATTACTTGTTTTCCCATTAATTGACCAATTACTCCTTCTCCTCCACCACCAACGTCAAGGATAAATCCTTTTTCCTCGATGGGTTCCAATATTGGTTTCTGGGCTTCAGCAATTTGCATTTTTTCCTGATCTGGCATGTCATTCATTTTTTGTTTCACCTAGTTTAGTTTTTTCTTCACCGAATTTTATATTCATATAGATGGATTCATCTGTTAACTCAAATCCAGATTTAATTAACTCATCAAAAAGAGCTTTTCTGTGCATGGACAAATTAAGTTTCAAATAATTTGTATCATTGGTAATCATTGTAGTCAATTTTGAAATAGCAGGTAATACTAAATCAATATCTTCATTCTTTACCAGAGGTGATGAGATACTTAATCCTTCTTCAATTCTTGATGTCGCTGCACTCACATATCCTCTTGTATTTTTATCACCATTTTTGTATAGTGAGTAAAAGTATATCTTCTGTCCAGCTACTTTCGTAACGAGGAACCGTATAAATCGATTAGGAATGTAATCTTTGGCCATCTTGTTTCTATCACGTTGTTCAAGCATTTTTTGAGGATAGCATACATCCAAAAGACTATCATAAAATTCGAAATCTATATTGTTAATCTCTTTTAGAATCACAGAATCATTTGTAGAAATTTTGTTTTGTGAAAGGTCAAACTTTAGTTTTCCTGTGTGATAAAATCTCTGAAATCCTTCGTTTTCATATAATTTTATTGCTCCAGTATTCTGAGCATGAACATCTAAAGTGATTTTGTTTAAGCCTAATTTTTTTCCATCAGCTACCGCTTTTCGGAATAATTTCTTGGCATATCCCTTTCGACGGTAATCTGGATGCGTCATTACATTACCTATAGTTCCAGTTTTCTTTTCAGTGGATAATGTTAAAGCACTAACAAGCTTTCCATCACGTTTGATGCCATAATTAGTCATTTCAACTTTCATCATTTTCATTAAGAAACGATAAAATGGTTTGTTAATTTTCTTCATTAATTTTCCAATTTCCACTAGATTGACCCTATCTCGCTCTAATCCTTCACCAAAACAAAGCAATAGCAGGTCAATGAATTCATCGGATTCATCTCTCTTTAAAATTATAATTTCTGAGTCTTGAATATTATTTGTCTTCGACATAACAAACCCTGTTTTTTTATGAATAATATTAGTTGTATCCCCAATAGACTGAGCACTATTGATAAGTTAGGTGGGCACTTATGAACATCTTTTGATTACTCTTGAAAAACAAAACATAAATGAATCCTTAATCTGAATAGAGTATATATCTTAGAGAATTGAAGAACCCGTGATTTAATCATGAAAGAGAAAATTAGAACTCTTGTAGATTTTCACAAAGAGAATATCATCAAGTTAACCAGAACTCTAGTGGCAACTCCATCAGAAACTGGAACTGAGGGTTTAATAATATCAGTTTTGACTCGAGAAATGCATGAGATGGGTTTTGATGAAATTATTGTTGATGAAATGGGGAACCTCATAGGAAAAATGGGGACCGGTCCAAATGTTCTAGCTGTTGATGCTCATGTTGATACAGTTGGATTAGGAGACTTGAGTAATTGGGGTTTCAATCCATTATATGGAAAGATAGAGGATAACAAGATCTTTGGACGAGGGTCTTGTGACCAAAAAGGGGGGTTAGTAACTGCATTATATGCATTTAAATTGTTAAAAGAACTAGGTGTGCCTAAAAATCTCACAATATATTTTGTAGCATCCATTTACGAGGAAAATGCTGAAGGTGTCAATTGGCAATTTATCATTAAGAATTTAGGAATAAAACCTGATGCAGTGCTACTAACTGAACCATCAAATCTGGGAATAAGTTTAGGGCATAGGGGACGTATCGATCTTGAAGTTCATGCTACAGGTGTTTCAAGTCATGGTTCAATGCCTGATTTAGGCGTAAATCCCATTTACAAGTTAAGCAAAATTATTTCTGAAATTGAAAAATTACATGAAAATTTGCCTGTGGATCCTGATTTTGGAAAGGGTTCCATAGCTGTAACTGCAATAAATTCGCAAAGTGTTTCTCTTAATGCTATACCTGAAAAAGCAATAATTTATCTAGATCGAAGATTGGGATTAAAAGATTCAAAAGAAAGCGTAATTAAAGAAATAACTAAACTCCCTTCAGTAATGGACGCAAGTGCAGAGGTTAAAATTCATTCATTCAAAATTAAAACCCACAAAGGTTATGTTCAGACAGTTATCGCATACTATCCTTCATGGAAGATGAATGATAATCATCCTTTGGTTAAAGCTGCAATTGAAGCCTTTAAATCACAATTTGATGAGGAACCTGAAACTAAGCTTTGGCAATTCTCAACAAATGGTGTGGCAACAAAGGGATTGTTTGATATACCAACAATAGGTTTTGGTCCAGGAGATGAAAAATATGCTCATACTTGTGAGGAACATGTTCCAATAGATCATCTTGTGAAAGCTACAGAATTTTATTTGAATTTTTATTTCAAATGGGCTGAAAATACAAAAGAGTAAATTAAAGTGAGAAATAATTTGCCTGAAGTAAGTCAAAAGGAACAAATAATCATTCGCAAAATTGAGGAACAGATAAATCAAGTAATCGAGGAAGAACTTGATTTTCCCTCAAGTAAAGATGTTTTTTTCATTCAAAGTGAAGGAAGCACCTTATCCCTAAGTTTGTCTAATTTAAGTCTAAAAGAAATTCCAGAGGAAATTACTGAACTAAACGAAATTATAACCTTAACTCTCTCTGGAAATCTCTTAATCATTTTTCCAAATGCTATAAAGAACATGTCAAAAATCGCAGTTTTAGATTTAAGTCACAATCAAATAGCTAGTATTCCCAATTGGATAGAGAACCTTAGATTGTTACGAATTTTGAAACTAAATAATAATCAACTTTACTCAATACCGAAAGCTATTGGTAATTGTAAATTGCTTAGGAAGCTATTCCTACAGAATAATCAAATTCATTCCTTGCCCGGTGAACTACTCGAGTTAAAACTATTAGAAGAAATTCATTTGGATTTTAGAACGACAATGCATAAGAAAACAATAGGGGTATTAACACAATTAGAGAGTAGGGGATGTAAAGTAAAAAACGATTATAATAGACGATAGAAGTTATTTGTCGAACACAAACAACTCTTAAATTCTATTTATTAACAATGGAATTTGGGAAAATTATTTTTAAATCACGACAGAACTGGACAAAAAATGCTAGAGATTTTCTGAAATAAAAAGAAGAAAAAACAAGAAAATGAACAAATCACTTGTGTCATTTCTACTTCTTCTTTTCTAATCTCTTTTGCTTATGTTTTAGACGTTTATTCTTCCCATAATGGGGTGATAACATTAAAAGAAACGGCCGAACGATAGGTTTGAACATTCGAGCTAGAACTCTAGCAGCTCTTGTATTATCTACCATTTCTTGAAAGAGATCTTTCATTTCATGTTTTTGGAATTGTAGCAATTTTTCCAGTTCAGTAGTATCATAGAAACAACAATGAAATGGCTCGGTACTGAAGGCTTCATCAGGTAACATATCCACTCCCATGAATGGTAACATGTTCTCAAGAAATTCTTTATAATACATTTGACATTTTTTCCCGCCACCTAGGTTGTAGACCTTACCAAACATTTCATCTTTCTCAATTGTATTTGCTATTGCTAATCCAGTATCTAAGGTGTGTGTGAATTCCATTGGTGTATCTAATGGCATACGAAACATTAGTGGTGTGAGAGCAATCTTCTCTGCGTTTGGAATATAGCTAAGTCTGAAGATAACAAATTCGACACCAGATTTTCGAATATATTCCTCTGCTTGTATTTTTGTTACTGCGTAGAAATCATTAGGACTAGGATTAAAAGGATAATCAATATCTATACAATGCTCTCCTTGTTCTCTGACATCTCCGTACACAGCTACTGATGAAGTATAGATCATCCTTGGCTTGGTTGCTTGCTTTACAATTGCATTAACAATATTTTTTGTTCCACCAAGATTGATGTCAAAGGTTCGTTTTCTACTCCTATTAGCAGCAGGTGGAATAATTCCTCCAATATGGAGTACAATATCTTGTCCTTGAACTGCTTTTTCAACTTTTTTGGGATTTCGCAAGTCTCCCCAAATGATTTTACTGTTTTTCTTGAATTTCCTTGCTTCTTTTCGATTAACAAGCTTGGGTTTATCAAAACAAGTAATTTCATGTTTATTTTTGGCAATTAAGGCCTTCAAGGTGCTAGCACCCACGTTGCCAAAGGCTCCTGTAACTAAAACTTTCATTTCTACTGATCCTCTATATAGTTGTAATAGGTGGAATAATACTCCTGTTTTGCAAATACAGTCTGAAAAATATTAGTCTGGTTACATAAGAATCTTCCGTTTTTTTAACCATCTTTGAGTTGCTACTCAGTAATAAACTTTCTTCAAATAATCATCTAAGTAAATGGCGTCAAAATCACCACTATAAATTTTAATAAGTTATATTCAATGTGATGCGACTTAAGTCAATCAATAAATCTTCGGAGAAATCACCAAGTGAGCGAGGAAAAAAGGATTGGTGTCTATATTTGTATGTGCGGTTCAAATATAGCTTCCACCGTTAATTGTGATGATGTAACTGAATATGCGAAAAGGCTTCCTCATGTTGTGCATGCTCATACTTTCAAGTATAGCTGTTCAAAACCCAGTCAAAAGAAAATACAGGAAGACATCGCAGAACATAAATTAAATCGAATTGTGGTCTCATCCTGTAGTCCACGAATGCACGAAGAAACCTTCAGAAAAACCGTGCAGGGAGCGGGATTAAACAAGTACTTATTTGAAATGGCTAATATTAGAGAACAAGTTAGTTGGGTAACTGATGATTTAGAAAAAGCAACCCAAAAAGCTAAAAGTCTTGTTAGAATGGCAGTAAGCAGGGCTGCACTTCTGGAACCTCTAAGTCCAAATGTTGTCTCGGGAGTTCCAAAAGCTCTTGTTATAGGTGGAGGAATAACTGGGATAACAACCTCATTAGCACTAGCGGATTTAGAAGTGGATACAATTCTTGTCGAGAAAGAAGCGACTATTGGTGGGAAAATGGCTCAACTAGATAAGACATTTCCTACACAAGATTGCTCCGCATGTATATTGACTCCTAAAATGGCAGATGTAACAGATAATTCTCGAATTACATTATTAACTAATGCAGAGGTAACTAATATTTCAGGGTATGTTGGGAATTTTGACGTAGAAATCGTTCAGAAAGCATTGTATATTGATCCAGAAAAATGCACGACCTGTGGCGACTGCACAAAGAATTGTCCAACAGATATCATTAGTACATTTGATGAAGGATTAGTTACACACAAAGCAACATACATGCCTTTCCCCCAAGCAGTTCCACAATGTTATACTATTGATATGTTAGGCATTCCACCTTGTAGAGATGGATGTCCTGCAGACATTCACGTTCAAGGATATGTCAACTTAATTTCAATAGGTAAATTTGAGGAAGCTCTTGAGTTAATCAGAGAAGAAAATCCATTTCCATCTGTTTGCGGAAAAATCTGTGTTGGTCACTGCGAGAAAAATTGTGGGCGAGCTCTAGTAGATGATCCTGTATCCATTCGAGCATTGAAGAACTTCATTTGTGATTATGAAAGAAAAGAAATTGGAACAAAAAAAGTAAAACCAATACTAAAAATATACAAAGAGAAAATCGCAATCGTAGGAGCAGGTCCTTCCGGTTTATCCTCTGCATGGTGGTTAGCCAAGAAAGGGTACAAAGTTACTATTTATGAAATGAAGGAAAAAGCAGGTGGACTACTTCAATACGCCATTCCTGATTACCGATTACCAAAGGATGTTTTAGATTATGAAATCCAACGAATTCTTGATCTTGGTGTTGAACTCAAAACAGGTTTTAGAGTTGGACAAAACGAAGAATTAACCTTTGATGACTTGAAGAAACGAGGTTTACTCCGAAAGAAAGGTTATGATGCAGTAATTGTCTCATCTGGTGCAATTGGTAATTATGAATTGTTTGTTGATGGAGAAGATCTCAAAGGTGTTACTCCTGGTCTCGGTTTCCTTAAGGATGTTTGTGAAAAGAAAGTTACAAAATTGAAAGGAAAAGTAGGAATTGTTGGAGGAGGAAATACCGCAGTAGATGTCGCACGTGTAGCTAAACGACTTGGAGCGCATGAAGTTAAAATCCTCTATCGCCGCGATAGAGAAGAAATGCCAGCATATCAGGAAGAAATTGATGATGCTATAGAAGAAGGCATCCTTGTTGATACTCGAGTCCAAGTTGGGAAATTCATAGGCAATAATGGAAAACTAGTAGCAGCAGAACTCATTAAAACCGAGCTTACTGAACCCGGTGCAGATGGTCGACGAAGAGCTGTTTGCTTAGAAGGCTCCGAATATAAAGAAGAATTTGATCATGTTTATGTAGCAATTGGTCAATACTTCGATCGTACAATTATCCCCAAAGATATGGTTGATAGACATGGCAACTTAATCCTTGATACTAAAACCTTACAATCTCAAACTCATCCACATATATTCTGTTGTGGAGAATTCTATTATAGTCCAGAATCAGTTATTGAGGCTGTTGCATCTGGAAAATGGGCTGCTGAATCAGCTCACAGATATATCCAAGGAGAAGATATGTATCTTGGTAGACCAGATGAAAATACAACTCACTCTCAAGTTTACAAAGGAAGAGTTCGAGTTGGGAAAGTTATTACAGAAGTTCCAGTAGAACGAGCAAACAATGTGAAGAGAAAAGCACAACCAAAGGAACCTGTTGACAAACGTATAGATAATTGCTATCTCGAGGTAGTGAAACCATTCTCAGAAGAGGATGCAATAGAAGAAGCAAGTCGATGTTTGCACTGTGCTAATTGTGGTGTTTGTAAAGAATGCGTTCGAATTTGTGAAGCAAATGCCATTAACCATGATGCATTACCAACAAGAATTCATGATAAAGTCGGTGCAATAATCGTAGCAACAGGATTCCAAACATTCGATCCAAGTGTTATTCCTCAGTATCATTACAAGGATCCTGAATATCCAGACATAATAATAGGAATGGAATTTGAGCGATTAACAAATTCTGCAGGTCCAACAGATGGAAAACTCACAGTACCATCAACTGGAGAAAAACCAAAGACAATCGCATTCATCAATTGTGTTGGTAGTAGAGATCTTAACTACCATGAGTACTGTTCCCGCTATTGTTGTACAGCTTCAATAAAACATGTATATTTGTTGAAAAACAAATACGGAAAAGATGTAGACACTTTACTCTTCTATAAAGACATACGAACATTCGGTAAAGGTTACGAAGAATTATACAATAAAACAAGATCATTGGGAGCTGATTTCATAAGAGGTGTTCCAAGTGAAATCAGAAAAGACCTAGAAGGTAAAATGTACTTTGATGTATACAATACCGATTTAGACAAAACCATACGATTCAAACCGGATTTAATAATTCTACAGACAGCCATGGAACCAACAGCAAGTACCAAGAAGATTGGTGAACTCATGAATTGTTCTATGGATAAAGATGGTTTCTTCATTGAAAAACACATAAAGCTCGGCCCAGTGGAAACTGCGTCTTCTGGGAAGTTCGTAGCAGGTGCTTGCAGAGGTCCAATAGATATTACAGACAGTGTTTCACAAGGTTTAGCTGCAGCTTCATTAGCAACGAAACTTATTAAAAGCAAAAAGATAGAAAAGGATTCAATTGTTGCTTCACTGAATCAAGATGTCTGCGTCGGATGTGGCACATGCATTTCAACATGTGCATTCAACGCCTTATCGTTGACAGTAAATGACGAAGGATTAGTAAAATCTAAAATCAATGAAATCCTTTGTGAAGGCTGTGGTGTATGTGTAGTGGCTTGCCCATCGAATGCGATAGTAATGAATCACTATACAAATGCCCAAATCGAAGCAATGATTGAAACTGCATTTAAAGAAACGTCATCACCCGCACCTTAAAAAAAGGGGGACAAATATATGAACCAAAAAGCAACCACCGTTGTTAAAAAAACAGATCAAACATTTGAACCCAATCTCCTAGCTTTTTGCTGTAATTGGTGTTCATATGCAGGAGCAGATTTGGCAGGACTCTCAAGATTGAAGTATCCCCCAAATATCAGAATTATTAGAACCATGTGTTCAGGTAGAGTTGATCCACAATTCGTAGTCGATGCTTTTGAAAACGGAGCTGATGGAGTACTAATCGCTGCTTGTCACCTTGGTGATTGTCATTACATTTCTCAGAACTATAAAACCTACAAGAGAGTGAATTTGCTTCATAAGTTGATGGAATCTTTTCTGATAGAGAAAGACCGATTGCGTTTAGAATTTATCTCAGCAGGTGAAGGAAATAAATTCGCTAACACTGTAATCGAGATGGTAGATAAGCTCAGAGAGCTTGGACCAAGCCCTTTAAATAAATAGTTGGAGGAATAATCTTGGATACTATTGAATACAGTTCTCGAGATAAAGAGCTAGCAAATAAAATAAAAGCTATCTCAGATGAAGCTAAACCAGAGGACTGCTATACTTGCGTAAAATGTACAAATGGTTGTCCCGCAAACAAGATTTTTGAAGGATTCGCACCTCATAAAATCCAAGTGGCAGCTCATATGGGGTTTGTTGAAGATCTAATAGAATCAGGCATTCTGTGGTATTGCATGAATTGTCTAACATGCCAAACAAGATGCCCAATGAAAACCTCACCAGTCCAAACCATAGGCTCTCTCACAAATATTGCAGTTGATAGAGGGATTGCTCCGCCAAAAGCATTCACAGAAATGATTCGAGCAGTAAAAGAGAATGGAGCGATAATTCAACCAAGAGAAGCACAAACAACAGATTTTGATTTTCTCACTCGAGATGATTTAAACTTGCCACCAAGAGGGATAAAGGATCCAGAGAAATTCAAAGAAGCTCTGAAAATAGTAGGAGCTGACCAAGTTCTCGAAATAAAGAAAGCGGAGGAAGAAAAATGAAATACGGTTTCTTCACAGGTTGTACTTCACAAGCTGATAGTTACGAAAACGAGATAAGCTCTCGTGCAATATTAACCCATTTTGGAATTGATTTTCAAGACATTGAGGATCAAAACTGTTGTGGAACTCCAATTAAAACAACCAAGCATTCCATGTGGGGATTCCTAGCTGCAAGAGTTCATGCCTTAGCTAAGAAGCAAGGATACGAAGCAATTGCTACAATTTGTAATGGTTGCGATCTCTCCTTAAGCGAATTATCTCATGAATTAGCGCATCACCCTGATACTATTGATTTAATCAATGAAGCTTTAGCAAAAGAAGGCTTACATTATGATGGTCCTCTTCCCGTTAGAAATATTCTTGAAATTCTCTATGAAGACATTGGTCTCGAGAAGATTCAGAAGAGCGTTAAAAAGAAGCTTAAAGGATTTGTTACAGCAGCTCATTATGGTTGCCATGCTATTAGACCTAAAACCATTAAGCGTCCAGATCATCATGAACAACCAACCCACATCCAAGAGATTCTTGAAGTGCTTGGTGCACAATCACCTGCTTATCCTGAATTACTTGATTGTTGTTCTGCAACTACCATCGGAATTGATGCTGAAAAAGCCTTAACAGTCTCTGGTGAAAAAATCAATACTATGAAGCTAAGAGGATACAACAGTATAGCAAACATCTGTCCTTTCTGTCATAAACAACTCGGGGCTTCCCAAGATGTTGCTGGCAAAGTTCTAGGTAAGGATGTCAAACTTCCTGCTATGTATCTTTCTCAGTACATTGGTTTAGCAATTGGTATGGATGACGAAGCACTTGGACTACAATTCAATCTAACTGGTTGGGAAGAATTAGTCAATAAATAAAAATGAAAAGTGAAGATAACTTTCTTCGCATTCTTTTCTCTATTTTTTTAATCTCTTTATTTTCGATTATTGTCTTTTGTTTCTAGCTTAATATTGCATAAGTAAAGACGACTGTAAATTGTAGACACCAAATTAGAACTGAATTAACTTCTGCTAAGTTTGTACTCCCTGGAATATCCATCCAAAATCTGCCTTCATTAAATGGTAATTGTCCTAAATCTACATAGCCGCCTGGATTATCGGATATACCAGTGTATGAAGTTTTATTGGATAAATACACATACAAGTCAGGTCCATTTGCAATCTCAACTCTATTGAATTGTAGTTGCAAACTACCATTAGCCAATTGTACAATTTCGACTGGTCCAGAACCCCAGTGTGATGTATCAATTTGAACAAAAGTCCCTTCAGAAAGTACTGTTCCAGGTTCAAGATTCAGATTTGTTCCACCAAGTGGGTTTAACCAGAAATATAACCCTAATCCAGTACCAGTTCCCGCAAGAATAATAACGGAAAGAACAATAATGAGTATTTTTCGCTTCATAATTAAACAATAACATCTATGAGTATTAAATAGAATGATTGAATTTGTAAGAAAAATAATCGACGAAATGAACATATTCGAATAAATATGTGTTGAGACCTCAGTTTATATCTCTCAAAGAATTTGGACATAATTGAAACCTAATTTAAACCTTCCCAACGCATATACAACCATTCTCAGAGATTCCTTTAATATTTTCGAGTTCTATATTATATAGTGATTTAAAAATGAAAAAAGGTTTAGCAATAACTTTAATTATTGTAGTCGTCGGTGCTTCTCTCTTATTTGGATTTGTTTGGGGAAATGATTTCCAGTTCACTAATAATCCAAAACCGATCACACCTATTGTTGATGGAATAATTGAGAAGAACGAATGGAAACGAGCCGCTTATTACAATATTCCATTCTACTTGGACGTAGACAATACAATAGATCCTTTTGAAGGAAAACAAAATGTTGATGGTTGGAACTATCTAAGTGTTGGGGAAGATGAAGAAAACTACTACATCGCACTTGATCTTTGTTCTGATCGTACTAACAATAAGAGTGAAGAATGGATATCATTCTTTTTAGCAAATAGAATGCCTGAAATAATGGGTTCTCGATTAGCATTTCAAGCACTAGTAGATTATGGTTTTGAATATCTCTACTATGATATTAATCAAAGCACAACATTTGATTACTCCTTAGGAACTGGAATCATTCCAATGACTTACAATTATATACCAATTGTTCCGGAATATGATTCAATTGAAATAATCAATGGAAATACAAGTTCAAATTATCTGGACTTCTGGAATAGCTATGATGGCAAAAGCTTTACAATTGAGTCTTTCAACACAGATCCCGCTGGCACGTGGGAACCTGGAGATTACATTGATATCCGATTTGGAGTTAATATTACAGAGAAATTCCCAGAACAAAACATTACAACTTTTCTAACCGATTTATTGGATTTAAAACTAAATTATGTAATGTCAGCAAATCTAACTGCATTAAATAGTGATCATTTGACATATGCTGAAAGATTCGCTTGTGGTGTTGTAGAACATGATGGCATGCCAGGAAATTTTACAGATGAAGCTACTTTCACTAGTGATATGAATAATATTAATTTATCAAATGATACAATAACAAGCGGTAATGTTGATCTGGATCATTCAGGAGTCAATGCTTCAAATGGAATGTTTTATTTTACAATTCATTGTTGGAATGAAGTAAATGCAACATACCCTACAGCATACGAATTAAATATTGATTATTTAGCTCTAAGAATGCGAACAACCCCCTTGATCACACTAATAGAAAATACAATTTCTCAAGGAAACTATGACCTTGCATGGTCTTATGGTTCAAGTGTAAAGTGTATCGAAGATCACAGAATGTTTGAATTTAAAATAGCAAAATCAGAATTTCCAGACTTAAATGATGATATGTTATATCTTTTTGTTGCAGGATATGGAACGATGAGCTTTATTGGAACGAACTTTTGGGCTTATCCAGGCGATTCAAATGACAATCCGTTCAATGGATTTGTAGACGAATACAGTAATTTCCTTGCTTTTGATATGTCTATAACTTAGACATATTCTCTTTTCTTTTTTCTAGGTTTTTTCTGATATGAAATAATTTTGGATTTTTTTATCTAAAAAAATAGCAAAAAATATTATATCTTGTTTCTCCCTATTAATACTGATGAGGAAAAGTGTCACAGAGAGTTTTTAGATTATTCAAATTTGGAATTCTTATTTCTTTAATTGCTGTTGTTATTCCTGAAAACTCAAGTAGTTGGTATGCTGAGATTACAGAAAACTCTCAATTAGAAACAAATCCATCTTTTTCGACTCATCAATGGTTAGCAATTGAAGCAATAAAATTATTTTCAGATGCACAAATACAATGGATAACTAATAACTATCTAAGTTTTTGGCATGGAGTAGAAGCGGCTTTGAATGCTGAAGCATGTATTCCTTATGGATTAGATAGTAATGATTACGGGGATGTTAATAGCTATGTATTGTATCTTGATGGAACAGGAACGAGTGTTACTAATGATTCTCTAGCTTTGAGAGCTGATGAAGAATACAATAATCTTGTTTTGGAATTAATGAAGACAAATACAAATTATTCCTTATCATCCTTTTATGCAGGAGCTCTTAGTCATTATGTTTCACAAGCAGGTGTTTGGGGAGCAATTTGGGATGAAACAGTTTGGGGTCCTTTAAGTCAGGAAAACTGGACCAATTTTGAATTAGCAATTGAAAGCGGAAATAACATTAGTTCTTTTCCCCAAATCGAAATTAATTTTAGATTTCTAAATTTCTCAAATATGAAGAACAATTACTTCAATCCAACACCTCTGAAAGTTGGATCTGTTGATGGATACAATGCAACAATTAATCTTGCTAAAAATATCCATCCCTTTGCTCAAGGTTTAGGTGATAATTTTAATGGTTCAATACTTCATGCTGATCAATGGACAAGTTCCTATTATAATGATGCAGAAGATTGTCTGGAATACTCAATAGAAGCAATTTACTCATGTATTAAAGCAGCTATCATCGAATCTAATCTACAATACATTAGCCTACCTGATCCAAGCTTTACTTTTCATAATTCTGATGGGCAGCTAGAAATTTCAGAATTTGAAGTAACATTTTCAGACAATTCAAGCACGTATATTTTAACCGAAGAAAACACAACGAAAGCAGAATTTTATTACTTATATTATGATCAGACAGCGATGATTGTTTCAATGTCAGATGAAAACAATCAGTTTCTGTACAATAATATATCAAAGAAATGGTTTTATCCAAAGTCATTAACAAGAGGATTATCGTATAATACAACACATAGTCTCATTTACTGCTTCCAAACCAATAAGTCATCTTACACCTGGAGTAATTTGACCTCAGAAACCTTTCACATGAATTTCTTTAATATGTCTTTTCCGGATTTCCATTATGAGTATATTTTTGAAACATTCAGTGTAAATATAATAAATGCATCACCCTCATTGGATAATAATCCTGGTTATGCCATAGTAAATGATTCAAATGTGAATCAAGCAGAATGGATTTTGTATTACGGAAGTTATGACTCACAATATCCAAGCTATATCTTTGGAATTCCGGTAATAGATACACAAGGCAATCCTGTTCAAGGACAGCTTGAATTTGATAATCAAACAAAAACATGGTCTGCAACAAATATTGATATTGGTTGGGTTTTTACAGGAGAATTTATTGATTGTCTTATTGTGATTAAATTTAATCTTTCTAATCTGCCTATAGGTACTGAACATATAACGCCTTATTCAACATATTATTATCAATATGCTCGTCATGTTGGTGATTATTTATTCAAAATAAGAAATCATATTATATCAAGCTCAAAACCTCAAATTCACTATTTTAGCAGTAGAAATACTTTAGGAGCATCAGGAATCACAGCAGTTCAAGATTATATGAACTTACCACTAGATAATTATCAAATCCATGAAAAGGATGTATTTGGTAGTGATTCACGTCAAGCGAAATGGCAACTTTTCTATTTTGATGGTTCTCCGACTGTCTATCTCGGAGATTTAGAATGGGATAATAATACAAATTCTTGGTTTATAGAAGAATTTGACGTTAGCCCCTTAGGTGGCAATGAGTACTATTTCAGATGTCGTTTTAAAACATTGAACTCCGATCCTAGTACTGTATTTTGGGGTCTAGTATCAGATATTGTTTTAATTGAAATGGGTTTTTCACTGAACAATTTCTACTTTATGTTAATTGTATTGCCTGTGGCTGCGTTCCTCATTTACAAAGCTGTAAAGAATAAGAGAGAATGAACACTCGAAACACAAGATTATTTTTTCTGTTAGGGATTTTTTACATCCATTTTCTTACCTTTCATTTTGTCTGCTTCTTTCTTTAATGCTTTAATATCATAATCTTTCCCAAGTTTTTCATGAAGGAGTTCAAGGGAATGCATAAAGATTTGCTCAAAAGGATCAATAGAAAATGCTTTCATATAAAATTTCAAAGCTTTTTCGAATTCTTCTTTCTTTTCGTATCCTTCGGCTAAAGAATGCCAAGCGTGTGCATATTCAGGGTTTAATTCTAGAGCTTTTTCCCAGCATTCTATTGCTTTCTCAAGATTATCCATACCCAAGTAAACGTACCCTAAATTATTGTAAACATTGTAATTGTTAGGATCTATCTCAAGAGATTTCTCACTGTAAGCCAAGGCATCCTCGTAAAGCTTAGCTCTCATGCACACGAAAACTAATTGAGCATATGCAAATTCATTCTTTTCATCGATTTCTAAAGCCTGTTTGTATATATGTATTGCTTTATCTAGTTCATCCATTTCCATATGAATTCTCGCAATATCGAAGATAATGGTAATATTTTTTGGTTCTAGTTCCCAAGCTTTTTGATAGGTTTTAAGCGCTTCATCAAATTTCTTAATATTGAAATAAGCAATACTCTGATCTATCAAAACGGAAATCATATCAGGTTTAAGCTCTAAGCCTTTCTGATAATATTCAATCGCTTGTTCATATTTTCTCAATGCAAAGTAACAATTTCCTATTCGAACTAAGACTTCAACATCTTTTGGATCAATTTCGAGAACCTTTACAAAGTACTCAATTGATTTGTCATATTCTCTCAAATTGGAATATGCAAGTGCAATATTAAAGAAGGCATCCACATTGTTCGGACTTATCACAAGAAATCTTTCGTATACAGCAATTGATTCTTTAAACTTTCCAGCTCTCAAATAAGCAAATCCTAATCCAAAGATGATCTGAGGATTATCAGGTTGAATCTCTAACATTCTCTTCTGACATTCAATCGCATTATCATATTCTTTTAATTCACTATAAACAGAGGACATAAAGCTTAAGGAACTAATGAAATCAGGTTTTATCTTCAATGCTTCTTCAAAATATTCAATTGCTTTTTTGAATTCTCCCATATTTCCATGTGCGATACCAATATTGTGAACTGATAGGTAGTAATTTGGTTGAATCTTTAGTGCTTTATTGTAACACTCGATCGCTTTCTTGAATTCTTTCTTTGACATGTGGACATCTCCGAGGTTGTTCCAGGCTGGAAAGTCATTTTTATCAATTTTGAGAATTTGTTCATAAGTTTCTTGTGCTAATGTAAAATCTTGTTTCATTTGATAGAGTTCTGCTTTTCTAAAAAGCAATTCAAGATCTACTGGATTTATTTTCAATCCTTGTTCAAGGTATTCCAATGCTTCATCGAATTTTCCTAGTACTCTATAGCAAATATCTATGTTTAAAATTGCTGATATGTAATTTGGGTTCAGTTTTAGGGATTTCTTTAAATTTTTAATTGCCTTTTCTGCATCTCTGAGCTGCATGTAAACCAAACCAAGACCATTCCAAGAAATGTAATCTTTAGGTTCAATCAAAAGAGCTCGTTTATAGTACTCTATTGCTTTATCAGTTTTATTTTGACCTAGGATACATAAAGCAAGATTTGACCAGCTTTTGAAATCATTTGGATTTATTTTTACTGCTCGTTCATAACAAGAAATTGCTCGCTCAATGTCACCTGTTTCTTTCACACAATTTCCAAGATAAAACCAAATATCACTAAAATTCGGATCTACAGCAATAGCTTTTTCAAGATTAGTTATAGCTTGAGTGAAATTCCTTTGATAGATATAGGCAATAGCCAGATTAACTAACGCATCAAGATGTTTTGGTTCAATTTCTAGTGCTTGTTTGTAGTAGTCAATAGCAATATCTAGTTTCCCAATATAACTATAGACTACTCCAATTTTAGTAAGAGCCATTGGATCCTTTGAATTTAATGCAAGTGCTTTCTTGTATTGATTCAGAGCCTTTGAGAGCTCATGATGCTCCATATAGGTATTTCCTTTTCCAATGAGATTATCAAAACTACTGTTTGGATCCAATTCAATTTCTTGTTTAAAATCAGATGATACTTTGTCTGCTTTCTTGACAGAGATATAATTGTCCCCTTCTTCAGGAATATTCTCTTTCTTATCTTTTTTATCATCAAGGTACTTCTCAAACATAAGAATCACACGAGCTTTAATGTACATTATAAATATAATATTCTTAATTACAATTTTTTCTATATTTAATTGTCTTATTAAATGAAGTGTAATATAAAAAGTGAACTGAATGAGAGTTTTAAAACGAAATAACTATAAAACTCAAAAGACTCAGTAAGAAAAGTTAATTGGCAATTAACAGGTTTCATTAAAAAAAAACAGGAGATTCTTATGAAAATAATTTGTAACCCAGCTTCTTTTGGAGGTAAAGCAAGAAAGGATTGGCCAAAAGTAGTGAAGGTCTTAAAAGATGAAAAATTCGATTTTGAAGTTGAATGGACAAAAGGAATAAATGATGCAGTAGAAATTGTGAAGCGATCAGTAGATGAACATGATTTATTCATTGTCTATGGTGGCGATGGCACAGTAAATGAAGTTGTCACAGGTATTGGTCAAACAGGTTTCAAAAGCACTATGGGCATAATTCCTGTGGGTAGAGGAAATGATAACGCTTTCAATATTAGACAAACAGATAATATTGAAGATATTGTTGAAATGCTTAAAGCAAAAGAAGAACGAACTATTGATTGTATGGAAATTGATGATGGTAAAAGATATTGTATGGGTGTAGCTGGTGCTGGGATTGATTCTGTTGTAGCAGATAGAACCTATGGTAAGAAAACAAGAATTGTCTATCAAATTGCTTTAATGAGATCCTTCTTCACCTATCGGCCACGACACATGCATATAGACATCGATGATGGAAAAGAGGTAATCGATGGTAAATCATTAATTACCTCTATCGGAAATGGTCAAAGAGTAGGAAATGGAAAATTTGTTGCTCCTAATGCCATAGTTGATGATGGTCTACTTGACGTAGTTGTGGTTGGAGATACCGGAATTCTTGATTCCTTAATTACTTCGAGAAAACTAAGTGATGGTTCTCACTTATCACATCCAAAAGTCCATGAATATAGAGGAAAGAAAATAGTTCTTAGTACTGAATCGCCAAAAAGACTAGTTGCTCATTCAATGGGTGAATTACTTGGACCCTTGCCACATACTTTTGTCTGTAAACATAAGGTACTAAAAGTACTAAAAATGCCTGATAAAATCTTAGAAAGAGAAGGTTGGCTTTATGATAACACCTTTTCATCTAAGAAATAGTGAAAAATGATTTGAAAATTCATCAAGTCATTTTATTCATTCTTTTTATTACAGTCGTTAATCTAAACTTGTAACTCGATTCATTGTAGAAAGGTTTGAAACCTAATCTTTCATTTATTGAATTCATTGAAGCATTATGATCTGAATTACTAGTAACGATGAATCTTGCATCTGGGATATGATTCTCAATATAAACCAACATCTCAGCTTTGAGCCATTTTCCCAAATCTCTACCTCGAAAATCCTCAAGAACACCTGTTAATCCTTGATTTATTCTCTCCGGTCTATCCGTTCTTGAGTACCTAATTTCAGTCATTCCACTGATGGTCCCATTGTATTCTCGAGAGATAATTGTATAGTTGATATATCCTTGTTTCTGACGATTTCTTTCGATCTTCCGTTTCTTCTCAGGAGTATAAATATCCGTCCATTTTTCCTTATCATCTAAGGTAGGTATTTGTCTCTCAAGATTTGTCTCTAATTCACAGATTTCAACAATATCTTTTTCTGGAACAATTATAAAATTCTCTAGAACCACCATAGGAGCTTTCTCTTTTCCTTCGTTTCTCCATTCATTTATTACTTTCCAATCTATTTCTTCCATTTGCAAGCGATTTTCGGTATGCTCATTGATTAACTTTCCACCAATTTTTTTACAGAATTCTTTTCCAGATTCATAGTATGTATCTGTTTCTGTAAATTTACAGCCTTTCTCTTTGACTTTTCCAATTATTGATTTGAACAATAATTTGCCCAAACCTTGTCTTCTAAATCTGCTATCAATTAAAATGTAGAAAAAGCTATTGTGTTTATTGTTTTCATATCCTGGAGCATCTTCTCTATTTATTGCATAAATGCTGTGAGCAATTATCTTTTTCTTTGACGAATCTTTGTAAACAAAATCTCTGATAACATGATAATCCGGCCAACCTGTTACAAGATTAATCTCTACTACTTTTCTATTTGGTAAACTATCATTTGGGAATAATTCCTTGTGAGTTTTCTCATTAAATGCATGATATTTCTCCCAGAAATCTTCCGCTAGATTATCCTGATCGAAGTGCTCAATAATGATTTCAGTTAAATCTATTTTTTCTTTTTCACTCATTGTTGTTCACTTTTTCTTTCATTTTCTTCATTGATAGTGTCCAAACAAGAAATTGAGTCAAATACTCAAATGTTAGTTGTCCCCCAGGACCATACATAATGAAATCAAAGATGTGATTAGCCCACGGTAGTACCAATAAAACACTAGTTAGATTATGCTCTTTCAATTTCTCAAATAATTCTTTTGATTGTTTAACATTCACAATTTTATCTTGTTTGCCTGCTGCTATGAATATTGGTGGAATATTTTTTGCTCTTTCTTCTGTAATATAACTAACTGGAGAGAAGAGATTGTATAGCTCCTCCTTCTCCTCAAGCGATCCGCCCACAGATCTCTCTATAGCTAAACGAACCGGACTTGATGCATGAAGTTTGTAAAATTCATTCACATTAGTAATTGGATAAAATGCAATTATTCCTGTAATTTCTACATCCTTTTTAGAACATTGGATGCCTTCAATTTTGAAAAATTCTTCTTCACAGCTAAAAGCTGTTAATAAGACAAGATGTGCCCCAGCAGAGCGACCAAATAAGAAGAATTCATCAGGATTACCTTTATACTTTGAAGCATTTCTCTTAGCGAATATAATTGCAGATCGAACATCAGAAACCATATCCCTTATAGTAGGATGGTCATGTGGATGCTCGCCCTTCCTAACTAAAGGCTCCAAACGTGTTAAACGGTAATCAATATTATAGACACAATAACCAAGATTTGCTAACATCAGACAAACTGCAATATTACTTTTTTCATCCTTTGAGCCTGATATCCATCCTCCTCCATGAACGAAAACAACTACTGGAAAGGTCCCTTCTCTCTTCGGATAATAAACATTTAATTGAAGATCTCCATCCTTAAAAGTTCGAAATGTGATTGAATCTTGTATATTTACCCGCTTCTTTAGTTTCCATAATTGAGGACCTCTAATATAACGAATAAGCCTGAATTTAACTTCTTTCGAAAAACGAGAATTTATACTCGAATCAATATTCTCAAGATAATCTGAACCTAAAGCACTCTTCATAGCTTTACTAAACTCAGAATTTGTTTTTCGTACTTGAAGAAAAGGAATGATTATTCGTAAGAAAGTCGCTAGAAAAGCAAGGAGACTAATAATCAAAAGAATAAAATCAATATTTGGTTGGGTTTCTCGAGCAAACCGCACAATAAATGGTATAGCAACAACGATGTTTGCTATTGGGATCCAGGAAAACCATAAACTAATTTCTGAAATATAAACTCCAAAGAAAGAGGATGAAAGGATGACTAGTTGAAATAACCAGAACGCTGCCATTGAAAGAATAACTATAGTTATAGTCTCTACCATTTTTCTAATTCTCACAGTCTTTTCTTGTCTCTTTTCATATATATTTTGTGTGAAGGGTTTTTCTGCAATTATTGACTCTGTTTATAGAAAATCTTCTATAGAAAAAATCTAAAGATCCCATTTTTGGTATACATCGTCAATGTTGTTCCCGACAATTTCAATGTCGTTAATTTCACCCATACCAGATTCGTGTAGCCAGCGAACGTGATCTATTGTTTGTGGGTCAATACCGATGCATCTTGCACCAGTTGCGTCAGCAGCAACGGGGTCAACACTTGCTATAATAGTGTCCATTTTGATTGGGTCACCAGTCCATGGTCCACCACCAGATTTAGCATAGAAACCATCTATAATACTTAGAGTGGGTGGCAATGTTTTGCATACATCATAGATTACTTTATTCATACCATGTATGTGAAGTGAAAATTTATTTCTGGTTGTGAGCATCCCAAACATGTTCTTTAAACCCATTGTGATAGATGTATGATGTAGAGTCTTCATGGAAGGTACAGTGATGATTGCTGAATCCACTGCAAGTTTGGCAACTTTGAACTTCTTTATCGCACGGTGATTCGCTACTTTTAGCTCAACTTTTTCATCAAGTTTACGCATATTGATGTACTCAGAACCAAGTCGTTCAATAACTTCCATCATGCCCGTTTTATGGATTGCGTCGTCTGGTGAGGTAATTCCTCCATCTGTTTCAACCACAATTGCTTTCTTACCAAGTTCTTGTACTTTCGTGATTATTGCTTCCACGACTATAGGATCAGTGGTTATTCCAGTCTCATAGGTATGACTTGTGATGAGGTTTGGCTTTACAAGAACAGTATCATAAGGTCCAAGAGCTTCTTCAAACGGAATCAGGTCAATAGCTCGATAAACGGGCTCAAGACCGCGTTCTCCTTTAACTAAAGCAACAATAGAAGGCATTTACTCACTCACCACTCCTTTGCTCTGGGAAACCGATAGTATGTGCAAATAGTATAATTTGTTCTGGACGTAATTTCAACTCCTTAGAAATTCTGATTTTATCGCAATTATGGAACCAAGCGGCCAATCCTTCAGATGCAGCAAATAGGTAAACATTCTGGGCTATGAATCCCGTATCTGTGTAATAGTAGGATTTCTGTATCTCTGTTTCTCCAATGTGTGGATCTGGTTGGTTTGGTCCAAGATCATAGCGAGAAAGGTCTGCAATATAGATGATATTTAATGGTGCGATACCAGTACGTTCTGCAGCTGACCATCTACTACACATCTCTCGATAGTCTCCTAGTAGGACTAGCTTCAATTGGTGTGTAACCTCATATAAGTAAACACCCTCCTTTAGCACAACATATAGATCAATTTCCTGTGAGTTGCTGGCGGACGGTGCAGTTCTTCCCGAATTCCTAACTGATGTCTTTTCACGGTTCACTCCAAAAGCAGCCCAGAGAAGATTTGATAGAATCTGTATAGGAAGCTCTTCTGAGCTAATGATTCGATTTGTTTGTCTGAGTTGAAGTACCTCCAAAATGGTTTTTCCACCTTTTTTGTCAGGTTCAGGTAGAATAATCAGCTCAAGTTCTTGCTTTTCATTATTCTGATTTGGCATTAATCCTTACACCTATGAAACTTACTGCATTATAACATGTATAATCAAATATTATACTTTATAATAAATTAGGTTTTTTTGAGCAAAAAAACTAGAATATTTCTTGGAAAAATTACAGTTAATTTCTCAAATAATGAGAATTCTTATATTTGCTCTTGTATAAAAGAAAATGGGTAATTAGAATGAAGAAATATCGGTTAGGTGAATTGAATCCAAATTATATGGAAGAACTAGTGGAAGTTCAACCATTTGATTTTGCAAGAAGAGAACCTTTGAAACGATTGAATTTCATAATGGAATTCATTGAAAAGAAAAATCTTGACTTTTTAGAGAAATTTGTAAGCAATCTCTCAAAGAACTACAAGAAGCTAGTAAAAGAGGATGCTATTAGCAAGAAGAAAATCGATATGAAAGAAGTGTTTGTTGATTTCCAATTGTTAGAGAAGCACACAGAATTAGCAAAGTTGAGTTTGAATTACTATCTGCAATTACATCAGATTCCTGATACTGTCAATTGGAAGAAGGACAAAATCAAAATTCCGAATAAAAATCAATTATTATCATTTCTCCATCCAAGATATTACAATTTGTTCTCCTTAATAGAGACAATAGGTAGAGAGGAAGCAATAAAGCTCTACAAGCAGTATGTTACTCACTACTATAATGAAGCTAAAAAGAACAGAGAAAATAGTTATCCTGATGTTAAGACACTTTTTGAAAAGCGAATTGAACCAAAAGAAAAACCAAGTGATTGGGTAATAGTTACTGGTCTCATCAATGAAGGAAAATACGCATACAAAAACGAAAACTGCATGTGGGTAGATGTATTAGAACATTTACCAGATCAAGAGATAAAGTACTATATTTGTTGTTATGGTGATTATGGATCTGTAAAATTCCATAATGAAAATTTCATCTTAACAATGGAGCATACAATTGCTCTAGGGGATCCATATTGCTCTCGAGTAATTCACGACATTCGTGTTGACTATGATTTGCGTCATCCATCGAAAGAATTTTGGGATAAATTTAATCCTTAACAATGGCTTTACTCATATTGATACTTGAAAGGCACTGTTTCCAATTGCTTTTCAAGATTTATTTTAAAATCTTCAGACAGTGGTGCCTCTGCACCTCTAATTCCTAAGGAGATATAGAATACGTCAGGTTTAACTTTTAACAAGTATTTCTTTAGTGCTTTTAAGCTTTCATTTGAATCATTAAAGTCTTTAAGAAATACTGTATGCAACCAAAAAATTCCTTCATAACCCTTTCTAAATTCTAAAAGTTTCGAAGTTATTTCATCCAGTATTAGTTTTTGATGCGGTCTATTTATTCTTTGGAATTCTTCTTCAATTACTCCGTCCAAATCTGCAATAATTAGGTCACAGAGATTTAAAGCCTCACAAACATCCTCTCTACACATTAAAGTACAGTTTGTCCAAGAAGCAAGTTTTACTTTCGGATAAGCTGCTTTGATTTTTTTGTTTAAAGCACCGTAAAGAAGGTAGAGAGTTGGTTCACCTTTACAACTATACCAGATATAATTCGGTTCTCCATTTTTCTCGATATGATCACTAATTTCTTGAAATATTCTATTAACAGGGGCAGTAAAGACTCTCTCTATCGTTTTAAACTCTGTTGGACCGTCACCGCAATACACACAATCATATGAACATGTTTTTTTCTTGAATAGATCTATATGTATGCATTTCCCCCATTTCTTACTTTCCCCGTATTTGAGAAATTGGTATTCCAAGGAATCCCTCCTATTATTGAATTAAATTATGAAGGGAAAAATCTTTCTCTCGGAATTTTTATCTTAAAATAAGACATTAAACCAAAAAACCACACAAAATAGAGAAAAACTAATCTTTAGGTAGAAAATAATATTATTGGTATAACAGGAGATCGAAATGGCTGTCTTTAAATCATTTTTTAAGAAAAGTTACTCTGATATAATTTTATTGAGTATAATATTTTTATTTTTCTTTCAATTGATCACAGATTTGATAAGTTCTATATTTGCACTTAATCTCTTAACGCAATCTTTGAATGCTTATGTGATTATTGTTTTGTTCTTATTCTCATCTATCGTGTTGTTATTCTTCAAGAGCTTCTCAGAAATTTTATGGGTTATTCTTGGAGAAGTTATGATCATAAGTAGATTGATTGAAACTATAATCAAAATCGCTGCTGTAAAAGCCATATTTGCTGGAATAGGAGTGGGAGCTTTCCTGATAATCTTCCCTGCTTATCTTGCTAAGAAAACTAATAACGAAGAAAATTTCCAGGAAAGAAAGGCACTAAATTTAGGAATTGGATTGGCTATTGGTTTAGCTCTCTCAATTCTCTTTAGAACAATAGGATCAACTCTCGATATCACAATGTTTAGTTGGTTCCAAGTTTTTGGTTGGATTTTGGGAGTTATTGCAACAATTATGATGATTGGTTTTCTTAAAAAATCCTCAATTGATCGAAATGAATCAGATACAATAAATGATGATAGTACTTCAATAGAAGAAACTTTTTCAGGAAAAACAACAAGAAATTTTGGAAAAATACTTGGATTATCTTTTGGAATAATCAGTATTCTGGTATTGGTTTATTATTCTTTTAGTAGTCCAGCAGTTATTTCGAGGTCAGTTGAAGGAAATTATCTTGGAATTGTTATTTTACTAATGATTATGATCGTTGCATATGTAATTGTAGGAATTGTTAAACCACAATTAATAAGTAAATTAGAATCTTGGATTCTTTGGTTATGGAATAGCTTATTTGTTACTGTTTTCACAATTATATTTGTAATTTATCAACCACAATATGCTGTTCTAAGACAAATATTCCTTTATTTCATGATTATTCTTTCCCCGATTATCTTAATTGATTTCACATTATTAGTTCGGGAATTGATTGAGAGTAAACCTACTTTGAGAAAAATTGGCGGAAGTTTTGCAATAGGCGCATTCTTCTTTCTTTTAACAATATTCGGTTTTATCTTCACAATAGCATATGATTACATCCCTGTTGTTGGACCATTCTTTAGAAATAAACATTGGTTTGTTTTGATGTTTGTAGCATTAGCAGCTGTTCTACCTGTTCTGATTGTTAAGAAAGAAACGATTAATTTTAGTAAAACATTTATTCAATCAAAATTAAGAAAACAGATTCTTGTGTCAATAATTGGAGTAATTTTTATTGGGACAATTGTAGGTGCAATAGCAACCTCACCATTTCCTTCTGTGCCATCAGGAACTGCTACTACTTTGAAAGTTGTAACATTTAACATACAACAAGGATTTGATATAGATGGGAAATTTAATTTCACAGGAATTTTAGCCGATATAAAGGAAATTGATGCTGATATAATTGGTTTACAAGAATCTGATACTTGTAGAATATCTAGTGGAAATGGTGATATTGTTCGTTTTATCGCAAATAAACTGCACTTATATTCATACTTCGGACCAAAGACGGTTACGGGTACATTTGGGATTGCTTTGCTATCTAAATATCCAATCAGAAACACCTTAACCCATTATATGTATAGTGAAGGAGAACAAACAGCAACAATTGAAGCACAAATAACTGTTGATTCAAGAACATTCAACGTATTTGTCACTCATTTTGGTGAAGATGAGTATGACAAAGAAAAACAGGCTGAAAAAATAGTAGAACTAACAACAGGTAAAAGCAATACGATTTTACTTGGTGACTTTAATTTTATACCATTGTCATTACAATATAATCTAACTACTTCTGTATTAGATGATGCTTGGATTACTGTGTGGCCAACTGGTATAGATGATCAAGGATACGGTGGTTATACAAATAATTGGCAAGATCCAACAAATCATATTGACTTTATTTTCATTTCATCTGATATTACATTGACTGATTGCAGAGTTGTAAGAGATGCTCATTCCTCTGACCATATGCCTGTTACAGCAACAATACAATTGTAGAAAGGAAATCTCATTCCTTTTTACATATGCTTTTTAATCTATTAGTTTTGATGTAAAAGGATTCAAAAGAAATCATAACATTTAATCATGGGTGATGTTTACATTCAAAAATGTGTATTGTAATCTTTGTGGAAAATCTTTCTGACTAATATGGATAATTTGGATGGTTTTTATCTTCAAGTCTCATTTGAAAAACTTTCATATTCTTACAATCGACATATTGAAGCTGGAATCTTTTATGGATGGTTTCAAATTTGACTATTTTTTCAGGTGTTACTTTCACAAGAATTAATTCTTTGATATGGGAAAATCTATCTAACCAAATTGGTCCAAACTTTGCCCTAAACAAATCACTAATTTTTTTGTAGTCCTCCTCAAACACCGAACTAAGAACTTCTGCTTTCCCTTCTATTTGTACATTATACAAGCTTAAAGCTACATTCGGATTCCCTTTCATTTGTACTATCTTTCTATTATGATCCCATGATGTAAAATAGATGTCTAAATCATCATTAACAAAGGATACATGTCGAGCTGTCACTCTATCGTTTAAAGAAGTGGCTAAAATCATTCCCCTGTTTTCAGCGAACAGTGTAAGTATTTCACTTTTTATTCTGTCAAAAGCTGGTTCTTCTCGCATTTTAATAATAGCTTCTTCACTATCTAGTTCCGGATTGCTCAATTATTACCCTCCAATTAAAGAAATAACATAATGAAGATATTAGGTTTGTGTGTTAACCATAAGCAATTATTATTTAAACTAATTTGTTAAGTATTTTTTCTTAATCTTATTTAGTAGAGTACTCTTTAAGAAACGCCAATACTCTCGGAAGAACTTGTTCCTTATCCATCATGGTTTGGGGATGATTTAAGTCAGGCAAAACAAAGGTTGTACAATTTGGGATTAATTTAGAATACTCATCAACAAAAGGATAACATGATGTGTCTTTGTCTCCAACAAATGTAAGAACTGGTAGCTTGATATTTGGTAAAAGATGCTCGATATCATAAGGTTGTGTTGGTGTATCAGCATTTTCAATGGGTCCTTCCTGTAAAAATGATAATCTTAGAAAGGCATTAGGTCTGTCCGGAGGAAATTTTACTCGACTACCACCTGCGACTAAGGATAATAATCTCTCTGGATAATAATTTATCATTTGCCAACCAACAAGTCCTCCTAATGAGTAACCAAAGAAATGAACCCTCTTAATTTCCAAATTATCAAGAAGAGCAACAACATCATCCGCCATTAATTTGAAAGAATATTTTTTCAAGTCTCGAGGTTTATCACTTTCACCGTGTCCTCTAGGATCAATTAAAACGATTTTGAAATGCTTTTTGAGTTCTTCAGTATAACTTAGTTCTATCCAAGCTTCTTTTGTAGAATTTAGTCCTGTGTGAAGCAGTAAATAATCGCCGTCACATTCATCAATAATTGAATAACTTATCTTTATACCATTATTATTTATAAAAGACATAACCTATATTCTAATTAGCAACTTAAAATAATTTAGTAAAAACCTATATAAACCTTCGAGGGTTACATAACTTTGGTAGATGACTAGTAGATGGTTAATGGGAATGAGGAAATTAAGATTTAAGCAAACAATAACTGTTGCATTTCTTATATCGATAATTCTAATGAGTTCTACAACTGTTCAAGATATCAGTGCTGAGGAAAATGAACCATTTTTTACACTAGTTGCAAAGACAACTACCTCTGGCGGCATACGGGCGGATTACTTGAATTTTCTTATACAACACTTAGAACGAATTAGAATAAATGTAGATGTAATTGTTAGTTGTTTGCCTACCTTTGTTGGAGAACTTATTGCCTTTAGGGATTTTGACATTGCCTGTTTTGGTTTCTCAAGTTCTATCAGTTATATAGATCCAGATTTTACTGGAGTCTACAATGAAAACGGTTCATTAAATGTATGGGGATATCATACAAGTATGGACTGGGATGAAGACTTAGGAACAGGAATAAATGAATGGTATTTGCAACAAGGAAAATTAATGACCCCAGCAGATTCGTCAGAAAGAATTCAACACTACTGGGCGTGGCAAGATTATATGATGGATAAAATTCTTCCATTGCAACCACTCTTTGCTACCAAAGAATATGATTTTTATTGGAATGAATTGACCGGTTACAATATATCGGATGGACTTCTTCAATCTTGGGGAAAAATGGGTTGGGACGCCAGTCATACAGGACAAATAAGTACAAGTGAAATTGTAATCAATGATTTCTATTCTTGGAGCGACTTAAACCCCCTAACACATGCTGATGCACAATCAGCATTCATTACAAAACTTATCATGGAACCCCTTGTTTGGATTGATAATGATATGAGTATTTGGCCTCATCTAGCTGAAAGCTATGAGATGATAAATGATACTCATATGCGAATAAAAATAAGAGAAGGTATAAAATGGCAAGTTGATCCGGATGGATTCTTCCCGAATGAATACCTTGATGCAAAGGATGTATTTTTCACCTTCTATTATTGGTCAAAAATGTCAAACAAAATAGAGATGTTTAATTGGATTGAGGACATGAAATTAGTAGACCAAAATACTTTGGATATTTTTATTGATGGTGATCCAGATACATCAGAAAACGAGCCTTTCGCACCAATATTTAATTCACTAAATGAAGAGATCTTGCCTGAACATTACCTAAATCAAACGCAATTAGCTGATGGTATAACACCTTATGTAAATCATACTTCTTGGTCAACTTTCGCTGTGAATGGATTCGGGACAGGTCTGTTTAACTTAACAAATTTTCAAGAGGGAGTTGAAACAATTTTAGGAGTTAGGAGTGATTGTTGGTGGTTAAATTCTAGCATAACGAATGATCCTAACCTCGATTGGGAGAATCGATTCGGTGATTTTGCAGGAGGGTTGAATCAATTACGTATAAAGATAATACCCGATCATGAAATAGCACAAGTACAATTCGAAGCTGGATTACTCGATATCATTGATTTTAGTTCTTTCCCTGCTCCAACAGATGCTTTTCTACTGAATCCTAATTATGGTTACCAAAGTGATATAATGAAAGATATGGTTCTTTTCGCTTATAATATGCGAGAGGTAAGAGCAAATATTGGCAGTCGTTCACCAGCACCTGGAGACGAGTCAATAACCAAAGGCTTGGCAATAAGAAAAGCGATTAGTTATGCAATTAATCGAGCAGAAATTAATAATATCATCCATCGTGGGTTGTATAAAATTGTTGATAATCCCATTTTCTATAAATTGGGTGTCTGGTGTAATCCAGACATAATTAGCTATGATTACAATCTAGAAGAAGCTAAAAAATATATGAGAATAGCTGGTTATGATATAGGTACACCTACAATTGGATTTAGTATTCAAAATCATTTGTTTACACTAATTGTTACAACTACATTACTCCTAATAATATTTAAAAAAAGAAAAGAAGATGGAACTGCATCTTCATTTTAGTACCCTAGAAAGTGCCAGTACGCGAATGCAAATATGAATACTGCACTTAATGCTATTAGGATTAGATAGTGTATTCTTTCCCACAGTTTTCCGTATGGTTTTCTTTCAACATTACCGATTCCAATCCATGAGAAAACACTTAGAGCAATCATTACAGCAATTAGTACAATCACAATTATCGGTAAAGCAATCAAACCACCGAGATCGGAAATTGTATCTGTATCAAGTAAAACTTTCGTGTTTGACATTGGATAGTAAATGCCTATTAGAATTGCATTTAGTATTAAGACTCCTGCAATTAGTCCTTTCGAGAGGTGTTGTAGGAATGGTTTTCCATTCTTCTTCTTTCTTGAGTCAATTATAGCTTCTATTACCCACCAAAGTAAAGATAGGAAGTATGCTGAACCTACTACAATTAATACTGCTAAAACAGGTCCGGATTCATAATAAAACGGATGCATTTTTTCACTAGCAACTAATGTAGTCATGAAATTAGTGTAAAGATAACTTACTTCTCCATTTGCGTCACGAACAAAAGCCATTTCTAAATCATATTCACCTGTTGCTTCTCTAAAGTAGTCTGGTTCTACTTGAACGAAATCTAGTTCTGCCAATGATAGGTAGCTATTATTTTTTGTAATTTCAAGCACAGTATCTATGTAATCAAAAGGAGTCCAAGTGAAAACAACCTCTTCTGTTAGATAATCAGTAATATCTTTGTCAGAATAGTATCTTCGAGCTGTGTAATAATATCCAGTGAATTGATTTAATCCTTTATCGTAGTCATCCATTGGTGTTGGTGGTGAACTACTATACGGATAAAAAGTGTCTATGAATGCACTTAAGAATTCTGATTTGGCATATACTCCATTATAACTGTTAAATGATATGAAGAATCCAAGATCTTCCTCTGGAAAGAGACACATATTACTATGAAAGAAAATGGTGTCTCCTCCATGCCCCCAAACATTAACATTATTTGGGTAAAATTGGTATAAACCGAATCCTACTCCTGGTAAATCTTCATGTGGTTCGAATTGCTTATTAAACATCATATCAACAGTTGAACTTTGCAGAATCTCAGTTCCATTATAGGTTCCGTTATTCAATAAAGTCAGCATGTAAATTGCCAAATCAGAAGCTGTAGAGCTACAAGAACCCGCACTGGGGAGTGTGACAATCTCGAAGAATTGTTCTTCTATATCCTCGTAATAACCGTTTGACATATTGGCTGCTAAAACTGCTGGTAGTGGTTGTTTAAATGTTGTGTGATTCATTCCTAGAGGAACAAGTATTTCATCTTCAACGTATTGTTCGAATGATTTGCCAGAGTATTCTTGGATAAGATAACCAATCAATCCCATCCCATAATTAGAATAACTAGATTTAACTCCTGGGGGAGCTACTCTGTTAGGCATCCAAGTTATTAAGATTTCTTCTACTGTCTGTGGAACTACCATATCATAAATTACTGTTGCAGGAAATTCCTCAAATCCTGGAGTATGAGTTAGTAAATGTCTTAAGGTTATAGGTTCTGGAAAGGTTTCAGGTATTTGGAAAGCCGTTAAATAATCATTGATATCTGTATCTAAATCCAATATTCCATCTTCTACTAATTGCAATGCTGCAATTGCAGTAAAGCTTTTAGAAACAGATCCAATTCGAAACAATGTTTGATTGTGAACAAAAGTAGGTGGTAAATAATCACTTCTTCCAAACCCTTTTGAAAGAACAATTTCATCGTCCATAACAAACGAGACAGTCATTCCAGGTATGTTATAATAACTCAACAATTGAGTACTCATCATATCAACAAAATTACTTATTTCTGTTTTACTAGGACGAGCTTGTGGTTCAATCAAACCATCTACTGGTTTGATATAAGATAATAAATCCATATTAGAATTATCTGAAGTTTTATTATCAGTCTTCTGAACAATCATCCCAAAAACAAAAAGCCCAATAATTAATCCAAATATTAGCGTTTTTTTCTTGTACAATATTTTCCCTAAGCATTTTGTGTTAATCACAAATATAAACCACATCAAAAATCTAGGAAAATATTACTATTCAATTCTTTTGTCTTCCACATGAACGATTTGTAGGGATTGTGCATCCTCATTTCTTTTGTTTCTACCAATTAATCCAATAATCATATTATTTCTGACTTGATCTTCTGATTCTTCTCCGAATTCCTCAGGACTGACATAATTCGCTATGTCTGGATGATGATAAAAAACAGTCCAGCCAGGAAGGTCTTCCCAAGTATCAACTTTGAAATCACCAGCAGAAGTTCCAGGTACAACAGGTCCCCACATTTTCATAATTTCAATTGCTTGAGCTCGTAAGTCTTCTTCTGGTTCCAATAAGATTAAACATGTCCCGTGATTGAATAAAACCCAGCTGTTCTCTTCTTTTACAAGGATTTCTCGCCAAATTGCAATCATTCTATTAATTTCAGTTTCATCGTTCATTATCAAACATAATGCTGAATCATTCTAGATTTAAAATAATTACTAATATATTTCATCATAATAAACAATTGGAAGAGTTAAAATCCTAAATTCATTTCTTCAAACTATATAAATCAAATTTCTTTAAAGGATTAATCAATATAACTTTTCTAAAAAGCTAGGAAAATAGAAATAAGTCATTAGAAAAAAAAAGAAAAAGCACTAACAGATGTTAGTGATTCCCAAATTAAACTTCACATCATTATTTTTCTAGTCATATTTTTTCTTCTTTCTTTTTACAAGAAATACAATTGTGACAACTATTAAAGCGAGATCTCCAATACCCATAGCAGTTGAGAACCAAGCAGGGGATTCAAGGGTTGGATAAACATCAGGATCTAAAGGATCAGTACCATTTCCAACTTCGTCACCATCAGTATAACCATCACCATCTGTATCATTGACTTCCGGATCAGTTCCATAAGTATCCACTTCCTCAACATTTGTCAAACCATCTTCATCTGTATCAAGATCTGCATCTGCAACCAAAGGATCGGTGAAATAAAGATTGATTTCATCTCCATCTGTCAATGTATCACTATCTGTATCATCATCAAGTGGATCAGTACCATATGTGTTTACTTCCTCACCATCATCGAGATTATCGTTATCGGAATCAGCATCATTAGGGTCAGTACCCTCAAAATATATCTCAGTCCAATCATCTAAATCATCATTATCGCTGTCATAATCTTCTGGATCTGTATTATAGTAATCCTCTGTGATGTCGCATATCAAGTCACCATCAACATCCATACGACCAGTTCTACTATAAGTTCCTTGATAAGTATACCATGGAGCATCACCAGATTCCGTAGGACCAACCAATTCTAAACAATATACTTTGTAGTCATAGCTACCAAATATTATTTCCATAACGCCATCATTCTCTAGATCAGCAATCGTTGGAGAACCAAAAATAAGGTCACCTACTGCATAAGAAAATTCCAATGTTCCAGTATGACTTAAGCAAAAGAGAGTTCCATCAACGTAATATTCGCCATTGCCAAAAAGAATTTCAAAAGTGTTGTCATTATCAAGGTCAGCAATTGTGGCAGTACAAGCAATAAAATCTGGTGTTACATATTCCCATTCTTTTGTTCCTGTGTGGCTTAAGCAATACATTTTAGCATCATAAGAACCAACTAGAACTTCTAGAGTATAATCTCCATCAAGGTCTACACAAATAGGTGTAGCATATATAATGTATCCGGTTGTATAGTTCCATTCAGATCCTCCAGTATGATTTAGGCAATAAACTTTATAGTCTGTAGAGCCAAAAAGAATTTCTAAATCATCATCGTTATCAATATCAGCTATTGCTGCTGAAACAGAAATCATACCTTCAGTAGTATAATTCCATTCTTGTACTCCTAAGTGATCTAAGCAATATGTGGTATTATCAAATGAACCTACAATAACTTCCAATGTTCCATCATTGTTTAAATCTGCTAGTGCTGGTACAGCAGTAATCATATGTCCTGTTTCAAAAGTCCATTCCAAATTACCCTCATGATCTAAGCAATAAGTTTTGTTATCCCAAGACCCAAATAATATTTCGAGTGTTCCATCATCATCTAAATCGCCTACAGATGCTCCACTAGTCATATCTCCTCCTGTAGTATAGCTCCATTCTTCAGTTCCTGTGTGACTTATGCAATATGCCTTGTTATCAAAACCAACTATGATTTCTAAAGTACCATCATCATCCAAATCAGCAATAGTTGGAGATGATGCTATCCATCCTCCACCATTAAATGACCATTCTTCAGTTCCTAAGTGACTTAAACAGTATAATCTACCATCGTTAGAACCAATTAGAATTTCATTTGTCCCATCTTTGTCTAGGTCAATAACTGCAGGTGAACCTGCTACCATATCACCTGTAGGAAAATCCCACAGTTTTGATACCGCTATTGCTTTAGGTATCATAACTGGTATTTCATCTCTTATAGGTTGATAAGCTCCTATTGGAGCTACTAAAATTGTCAAACTCAATATCAAAAATAAAGCATAAAACTTACGAGCCATAAGCTTTTACCCTCCAATTATAATAACTTAAGTAATATATCTCATAAGAGTTTTAAGACTTTTGCTGTTTATTTCAGTTTCATCGTTCATTATCAAACATAATACAAAAACAGTTTAAATTTAAAATAATTGCTTAAAAAAAATCTGGGAATCTAAGTTGATATAACATATTTTTCTATGATTTCTACTAATTCATCAGTTAGTGAAGTATAATACTCTCTATTTTCTTCAAGATATTTCAATAAGAGTTTATTTCCTTTAACACCTGCAAATTTCTCTGTTTTTGATAAAAGATCTTGAATTTCCTCTAGTTTTTTCTTATCTCCATGAATTTTTGCTTGAATTAATAATGCAAATAATCGGTAAGATAAGATTCCTATTCGAGGAATCACTTCATCATAAAATTTTAAATCAGTAAGTAGATTTGAAGTTATTGTTTCAATTTCATCTACTAATTCACTTTTGCCCGTATCAATGTATTCATGTAAAAGTAAAAAACAAAGATCTAATTTAAAACCCCATTTTGAATTTTCATCTATTGATTCATCATTGATTATTTCTCTGATTATTCTTTCAGCATCTTCTCGAATCAAAGTACTTTTCGATTTATGGAATTTTTTAATCATTTTTTGAATATCATAATATCTAATAATTCTATTATATTCTTGATTCTTCAATTGACGTATGATTGGTTAAGTTCTTCTAAATACTCATCTGCTTTATCAAATTCTCCTTTTTCAAGACTCAAATCTACCATTCTGCTAATTATTATATCCTTTACATCTAAACGATTTATCTTTTCCAGTAATTGATAAGCTTGTAAAATATACTCGTAAGAAATTTCTTTTTCCAAGTTAAAGTAGTAGATATGTGCTAAATGCATAAAGATAATGATTTTTTGATATGCATTTTCTGTATTCTCAACAAAGGGCATAATTTTCAAGTAGTACTCAATAGCTTTATCATAATCTCCTATCTCTGAATAGTAGTGACCAAAATAATGTTGAACGTATGCAATCCAATACTCATTTTTTATTTCTTTAAAAACTCTCAAAGATTCTTCTCTAAAATCAAAAGCCTTTTCACTTTGACCCAATCTAGTATGACTGTCTCCTAGATTAAGAAGTGCTAATCCTATGCCAAACTTAAAGTTATAATGTTCAGCAAGTTCCAGGCATTCTTTTGCTAGGCTTCGCATAACGTTTAAATTTCCCTAAATGAAAATATGCCCCTCCTTCCGCTAATAATAAATAGCAACGTTCTTCATAAAGTTCATTGAGTTTTTTTGCAGACAAAGAATCAAGAATTTTCTCTTTCTGTTTCAACAATTTTATTGCTTCTTTAGATTGATTTCTTTCGCATAGTAATCTTGCTTTATTCGCTAGTGCAAGTAAATAATATTTCGGTAAATCATTCTCTAAAAACTTCAGCATAACTTTTTCGACTAATTTTAATGCTTCATCATGATGTCCGAAATGTCTTAAAGCATTACTTTTATACAGATTTAGAATATCCTTTTCAGTATTACTTAATGCTCTTTTTTCAATGATTTTTATATGCTCTAATGCTTTTCTTGACTCACCATGTAAAATGATCTCTTTGATTTTATTAATCTCCTCTTCAAACACAGAAAATTCCATCTCGTTCTAGACAAATTATAACTCTATTATAATTGAAATATGAATCAATAAAACATTTTTGTTAGAATAATAAGATATTACGAATTATTATTAGTTAGCAAAAATGATTACTCAATAATTATCTTTATTTCAAACATTGATAGGATTGGTTATAATGTCATTTGATGAAATCATAGCGAATAGAAGGTCAATTAGAAAATTCAAGAAAGATCCGGTGAAAGAAGAACATATAGAAGCTATACTTGATGCTGGAAATAAAGCACCATCTGCTAAGAATCTGCAACACTGGAGATTTCATGTCTATCAAAAAGAAGCAAAAGACAAATTGGTAAAATTTTGTTTAGAAGAGTTTGATAAAATCTCAGGTGAACCTGGAGTACATCCATATGCTAGATATAGTTTCCAAATAATGGATCAAGCTCCTGTAGCAATTTTGGTTTTCTCTGCACAAGTTATGGAGCATCCTGCAAGACCAGACATCCAATCAGTTTCCGCTGCCATACAAAATATGTTGCTAAAAGCTCAAGAACTTGGATTAGGTTCTCTATGGATTTGCGATGTGCTCTATATTGATAAGACAATAATGACACATCTAGGAACTGAAATGCCTCTACTCGCTGCTGTATCACTTGGTTATCCAAATGAATCACCAGAAAGCCGAACAAGATTAACTGTGGATGATATCACAACTTGGTTTGAATAAATCGGAACTTATAGCTTCTTTTCCCACATAACAATAGTATTGGGTCTGCCACCTTCTGATTGTGAACGAATGAATTTCATTTTCTCAGGTATATGCTCTAATCTTGTCGTGGTAATACAACCAAGAAATTCACCATATTCCTTTGTTCTTTCTACATATTCTGAGATGAGGTATTCTGCATCTTCTTCTGCACCGTAAACAATAGCTTTTATCCAGCTCACTTCATCAGTTACTTCATCTCGTTCTAAATATTCCAAAAGTATTGTCTTGTTTTTTGCATAGAATTTCATATCTGGTTCTTTCTCAAAGAATGATTTCTCAAGTGGAACAAAATTCCATCCGATAGCAATGTAATCTTTTGGACCATCAGGGATTTTATACATTAAATTTAATGCTTCATCTATAGGTATTGGTTCTCTTGGGTTCTCTATTTTTAGTATCTTCGGTTTACTGCTTTCCACCCAAAATGGAATCATTTCTGTTAGTAATTTAAATCCTAATTTCTCACCAATTTTACATGAACCGATATTTCCGCCTTCTGTTGCAAAACCTACAATTTTGTATTTTAATTTCTTAGCAATTTCATCCCCAAATCGAAATAGCTCTGTTCCTATTCCTTTAAGTTGATTATCTGGTCTTACTCGAATTAATTCTATCCAAGCAATGTTTTTGTTTTTCCTTCTAAGGTTCCCTAACCCTATTATCTTCTCCCCTTGAAATGCTCCGTAAAACACACAATTAGTATCAGATAATACTACTGGGGCATATGAATTCCAATCTTCAAAGTACGTAGGCATAACCTCTGTGAACTCTTTTATCTTTGAGAGATCTGCTTTTTGGAATTTTCGATATTCAATTTTCATAATCTCATAATGAAATCCAATGTATTAAAATTATTATACACACATGCTTTTACAAAGAAAAAAGAAATTAAGGTGAGAAATAAGTGATTACACCTTTCTCAACCATTATTTTTCCATCTTTAATTACATGAGAGAAATTCTTGGGATTTTCAACTACAGTAATATCTTCTAATGGATTCTTGTTACTAATAACAATATCAGCGATTTTTCCTTTCTCAATAACTCCAATTTTGTCATCCAAATGAACGCACTTCGCTCCGACGATAGTAGCTGCTTGCAAAGCTTCCACTGGTGTCATTCCGACGTTTTCCACCATGAATTTTATTTCTGTTCCAGTTGTCCCATGGAAATTACCTGGTGTTCCAGCATCAGTTCCTACAGCTATTTTTACTCCTTTCTCATAGGCAATTTTGTGAGCTTCTCTACTTCTTTTGCCTGTATTCTTTGTTTTAATTTGAACTTCGGGAGGTAATTGCTGTAAGATATCTGCTGAAAGTAATCCTGCTAAAGCCATTTGAGTAGGAACAAGGAATGTTCCCTTCTTAACCATTAAATCAGCTGTTTCTTCGTCAAGAAAAGATCCATGTTCAATTGTGTGTATTCCAGCTTTTACAGCACTACGAATACCTTCTAGACCATGTGCATGACACGCAACATGCATGCCAAGTCTTTCAGCTTCTTCGACCATTGCTTCAAGTTCTTCATCCAAAAAGAGACTCATTCCGAGTTTTGAATCCATACCATGAAGTACCCCGCCAGTTGTGAGTGTTTTTATGAAATCAGCACCAGCACGCTTTCTTTCTCGAACAGCATGCTTTATACCATCCACACCTGTCAGTACTTCTCCAACCTTTTGATAATAATCCAACATATAATCTGGCCCAATGGCTTCTTGATTTCCCCATTGACCAATTCCGTTATCTGAAACTACAAGACGTGGTCCTGCGAAAATACCCATGTCTATAATTCTTCTTAAAGAAGGAATCCAACCAGGCATTGCACCACAATCACGAACACAGGTGAACCCGCTTGCTAAGTGCTTTTGAGCATTATTGAGTGCAATGTAATGCCACATAGCTGTTTTTGTTCTCAAATGCACTCTTTCAGATTGCGCACTACAAGTTGACGCTAAGTGTACATGACTTTCAACTAATCCGGGGAGAACTGTTTTTCCATCTGCTTTTATCACTTGATCATTCTTTTCTTTTTCAAAAGAATCATTGGCTCCTACCCAAACAATTTGCTTCCCAGAAATTGCTATTGTAGCATTCTTTTTGATTTTTCCAGTAAGAGAATCGAAAACATTCCCATTTTTCACAATTAGTCTTTCATCATTTTTACCCATGTCAATATCTTCCCATCTGATATTCTAATCAGAAGTGTACACTTTTGAGCTCTTAAGCTTTTTCTATATAAGGAAAAAAAGTTTTATCGAAAAGAAATCAGTTAACATCTATGAAAACTTTCATGGATTTATCATTATTTTCTTCAATAAATTGATACGCCTTGTTATAATCTTCAAAATTGAAATGCTTTGTCATTAATGGTTCAAGTTGAACTTTCCCAGAATGAACTAATTCGATAGCTTTTAGATACTCTTTGGTTTGATACATGAGCATGCCAATAATTCGTAATTCGCGATCTTGTACAGTTCCTAGATCTACCTTTGGTTTATCACCAAATACTCCTACTAGAATGATATCAGTCCCTTTCCTTGCATTTGTAATTGCATCATCAATTGTTTGATTAATTCCTACGCACTCAATAATCAAATCCGCTCTATCAGGACCAAAAGCTTTTACAATCTCTTCAGAAAGATCTTGCCTCAAGGGATTAATTGTATAATCAATACCCACTTCTTTTGCGATTTCTAATCGAAAATCACTCACATCTGTTATCAAAACTGTTTTAGCACCAAGAGCTTTTGCTGTTTGGGCAGTAAGATTGCCAATGGGACCTGCTCCTAAAACAACTACCTTTAATCCATTTAGTTCATCTGTTTTTTTGAACACTCCACAAGCTACAGCCATTGGTTCGATCATTGCTCCTTGTTCATAGGACATTTCTTCAGGTAGTTTGAGAACACGACTTGCTTCTGTAACAAAGAACTCAGATGCCATACCAGTGGTTTGGAAACCCATGACTTTCAATTCATCACAAATGTGGTAATTACCATGTAAACATGAATGGCATTTCCCGCAAACAACTTGTGGTTGAATGGTTACTTTATCCCCGGGTTTTAAGTTGGTTATGTTATTTCCAACCTTATCAATCACACCGGAAACTTCGTGCCCTTGAGTAACAGGATAGGAAGTGTAAGGATGTTTTCCATGAAAGACATGAATATCGCTCCCACAAACACCTATTCGCATTATTTTAATCAAAACTTCATCTTCTTCTAATTTAGGAATAGGTATCTCTCGGAATTCGATTTTCCCTGGCTCTATCATTATTTGCTGCTTCATCATTTTCACTTCTATTAAAATTTAAGTGGATGCTGTGTTAATGTTTCTATTATAGCCTGGAGTTGTGGCTTACTTAAAGGAAAAATGTCTGTCTTATTAGCACTTCCTGAGTATAATAATGAAAAATGCTCAACCAATCTTTTAAGTTCATGCTCTGGAGTTTTACTAAGCATATTTTTCAACTCAGATGATTCCATTAATTTTGGTTGTACTGCACTTAGAATAAATGCGTAAGCAATCAATTGAATTACTGCATTATAATTATGAGATGAATCAATATTCTTGGGTAAATTACTAAAGATTCTTAGTGATTCATGTAGAAGGTGAACATCCGAAATCAATTTACCTCTGATTTCATACAAATCTGATTTCAAATTATAAGGAATTTGCATTGCTTTCAGAAGCGGGAAAAATTGATCTTTAGTTCTGGGTTCTTCATTTATTAATCCTTTAGAGTGACTAATGTGACATTGCAGTTTTTGATTTGGTTGAAGCAAAATTGGATCAATGCTTAAAGTACGAGTACTCTTTAAGAATGTCCAATTAATTTCCCCTTTACTATCATCAATTTCAAAATGAATGGATTTTGGTTCAATAATTCCTTTAATTATTATCTCAAATTTCCTCTCATTTGGAATAAGGCTAAGATCGCCTTGTGATGGGCATATCTCTATAGAAATTGACTTTTGTGAAGAGGTTAAATTAATTTCAGTTTGAACATGATTACCTGTTAGGTATTTTTGTGAGACACCATCATCTTCATACAAGATAAATTGATTATCACTACCTGGAAAGACCAATAACTGAATTAATTCTAGGTTTGAATGATGAGCTTCATGATAATCAGGAGAAACAGGGATAATTGCACCTGCTTTAGCAAAAATGGGAATCTCATCTTTGAAGTAATAATTCACAAAGACTTTATCTCCATTAATACATTCTCCAGAATTAAAGTCAAACCATAACCCGTTTGGCAACCAGATTTCTTTTCGACTTAATCCTACAGTTGGATCCATCGGTGAGATTATTGGAGCAACTAAGAGTTCTGTTCCAAAGAAATATTGATCTTTAAATGAATAACTAGACTCGTTTGAAGGATAGAGATAATACATAGGTTGACAAAGAGGGATGTTTTTTGTAAATGATAACCATGCAATGGAGTAAATATAAGGAATTAATTGATGTCGAAGCTGAAGAGCAGATTTAACAATTGAAAATGTTTCACTATCAAACTTCCACGGTAGTTTTTCCATAAATGGATTCTTTGTTGAATGCAATCTTAGTATCGGACTGAAGCAACCATATTGGATCCATCGGGTATATAATTCAGCATCTTCTGAACCACCCATGTGACCTCCAATATCATGACTCCACCAAAAATATCCGACATTAGCGGCAGTACTAGTGAAAAGCGGTTGGAAAGCAAGACTTCTCCAAGTGATATAGGTATCACCAGAAAATCCTATAGGATATCTTTGATTTCCTAATCCTCCCCATCTTGAAAAAACAAACGGGCGTCTTTCAGGGTCAGATGATAAATCCTCAAAATGTAAGTGATTTAACCACCAAAGTGGATCTAATCCTGCTATCTTTGTTTTTTTACCTTGTTGCCAATCAATCCACCAGAAATCAATTCCATCTTTTTGATAAGGGTGAAGAACTTCTTCGAAATATACTTTAGCAAATTCTTGGTTAGCGATATCAAATTCAATTGCTTTAAATTTACTAGAATCTATCCCTAATCGCTTTGCTATCTTTGAATATTGTATCTCATGAGGGTAAATTCCTTTTGCTGGATGGAGATTAAGAGCAGTTCGAATATTATTTGTTTTGAGAAATTCCAGCAATTTCTTATAGTTTGGGAATAGCTTTTCGTTCCAAGTGAATCCTGTCCAACCATCATGAATAGCTGGTTTAAGTTTTTCAGGAACTATTTTTTGTTTTTTCAGTTCTTTCCAGTATTTTTTCAAATCAGTAATATGCCAATCCATATCTATTATGAAGATTGACAAAGGGATATCATAACTTCTGAAGTCCTTTACTAATTGTTCAACTTCCATTTGAGAGTATTCCCAATAGCGAGACCACCAATTTCCTAAAATCCACCGTGGCAAGAGAGGGACATTTCCACTCAATTTAAGGTAATCATCTAAACAGTCTTGATAATCAATACCATATCCAAAGAAGTACATATCAAATTTTGTTTTTTCTCGAGGTTCAATCCATCCTTCTCGAGTTAAAATTAAAGAACTTGAGTCATCGATTACACTCCATCCCGCTCGAGAGATTAATCCTTTTTCTAAAGAAATTATCCCGTCTGCTTCATCCAGTGTTCGAGCTGTTCCCATCAAATTATCAGTATCCCTTTTTTTAGGATGCCAAGTGAATTCTTCATTTATTTCGGAAATAATTAAATTCGAAGGTAATGGTTCAACATTTGTATCAAGATACTGCAATTTCAATGAATCTGTAACAATTTCCAAAGAGCTTGTCGTTTTGTTGATTTCCATTTGAACTTTCGGGAATTGACGTTTCCACATAATTTGAGTTGGTCGATCCTCGAATTTTTTCTCGCTCGAGTATTCTATTCGAAACAATCTAGAAGTGAGTACTGTAATTCTAACTTTCCCATGTGTTACTATAGAATGCCCAAAAGCTTGAGCATGTTCGAAAGACGGATTAGACATAATGATTCACCTTAGTTATCTTGCTTCTACATCCTTATTTAAAACTTAAGATGTTTTGGAAAGAAAAGATTGCCCTAAACTTAACACTATTAAATTCGATATATCGTTAATAGCTCTAACGAGTACGGAGGGTACCAAAATAATTGGTATTTGTGTAGGAACCCTAGACGATAAGGAAGGTCCTAAGGCAATCTGTTTCAAAGGAATTACTCCACAGTTAGCCAAGAAAATAGTCTTCAAGACAACGGTGAGTTCATTTTCTTTTACAGATTCAGAGAAAGCAGACTATAGTACTGACGAATCAATAATACCAATTCAGGAAGAAGATATCATCACTTTTACTCAATTCTTTACCATAAAGAAAATAGCTGTGCGAGGAAAAGAAAAAAGATTTTCTATCTCATTATTATTTAAACGAGATAATCGTTTGGTTGTCTATCAAGAGGCTTCTTATTTATCAGCTTTTATTGCCAATTTGAAACAAAATATGAGGAAATCCTACATCAGTGATGATGAATTTTCACAAGAATTTCTTAGGGATTTTGAACTATTAATGGATGAATCGATTAAATTTGGTATATTGGAAGATTCTCAACTAAAAAGTAAAGTACAAATAATTTGTCCCATTTGTCATAATAAAAATCAAATATCTGTTCCTAAACTAATCGCTGGTTTGAAACTAGCAGAACACAGAATCTTCGAGGGTGATGTTTGCTCGCATCAATTTACTGTTTACATAGATGCGAAATTAAATGTCCTTGGTTACAAAAACATCGATGTCGAATTAAAAGATATTAAAGATAAAATTGGCAATCTAAAAACACCTTATGATAGTATTTTCGAGGTAGTTAAGAATTGAGAAATCGAATTAAGAAGGATAAAAAATCTAAGAAATCTGATGAACTCGAAACGGTAGAAGTTCCAGATGAATTTAGAGCTCAATTTAAAGAAGCAGAAGAAAAGGTAGCAAAATACTTCGATTTACTTGAATGGGATCCATCAACTGGTCGAATTTTAATTGGGGGAGAAAGATACATTCTCATTAGAGCAGCAGCTATGAGAATTGGTTTCCCTGAAGCATTAGCACGAATGTTAGACTTAGAAGGGGGATTAAATAATCCTTATGTTGTGAAACTAGTCTATCAATTAGCAAAATCATTGGGTAGATCAGATGCAAAGAAATTCCACCTATCAATGGGATTTGATGATCCAATAGAAAAATTGTCAACTGGACCAATACATTTCGCATATACTGGTTGGGCTAAGGTTAGTATTAAACCAGAATCACATCCTTCACCGGATGAGAATTACTTTCTGATTTATACACATCCTCAGTCATTTGAGGCTGATTCATATATTTTATTAAGAGGAGAGAATTCTCACTTACCTATTTGTTTAATGAATGCTGGATATTCTTCTGGTTGGTGTAGCGAGAGTTTCGGCATTGAATTAGATGCTAGAGAATTAACTTGCAGGGCTAAGGGAGATAAAGAATGCTTATTCATAATGACTCCAACTGATAAACTAGAAGAGAAAGTCAAAGAGTATTTATCCAAAATAACAGAAGATTAGGGAAAATATACTTTTAATTTAACAATACCTCAAGATTTCTTTTAATGACTGGCAAGTAATATTCGGCATGTTTAACATTGTCGAACATTTTCAGCTTTCGTCCAATTGAAAGCGCTAATTTCTCTTCGAGTCGTCCATCCAAAATCATTTTGGTTTCTTCCTCTGTAATATCTTCCAAACGAATGATTTTCTCAACTGCTTTCTTATTGGCAGGGCAATACTGCTGGCATCTTATACAACCCATTAAGGAACTATGAATGTCTGATTGGAACCACTCAGGAAATTCTCCTTGAATTTCATTATAAAGTGGAATGCATTTCTCAATATCAATAACAAAATTATCTTCTGAAACAGCACCAGTGGGACAATTATCATAACAGATAGAACAATCTTCACATTCATCAAGCATCTTAAGATCATACCAATTATCATCTTGGAAATCATAGTTAGTAAAGAACGTATATATTGAAAGAAAACTACCTAATTCATCAACATAGCAAATATTGTTTCTACCGTATCTCCCGAGACCACTTCTTACTGCGAGTAGCTTGAGATGCATTGCTCTATTATGCTCAACTTTGTAACCTGTTTCCTTAATAATATCTCTCTCAACTAACTTGCCCATTTCCTCTACAGAAACACCAAGTTCGTGATAAGGTGAGGAAAAGATGATTTCGTGTTTTTGACCATTTAGATGAAAATTAACCTTTGCGAGGTTGTGTTCTATTGCTAAAACTACTATATATTTTGAATCGGGAAGACTTTCAGGAACCTGGAATTTAAAATTGCCAATGTAAGATCTAAACACTTCATTATTACTTAAATTTCCATCTTGCTCAGTTTTATCAAAATCTGCTTGTAATTCCTGTAAACGCTTAATAGAAATCACTTCGTTCTTTATGCGTAAATTGTTTAGGATGAATTCTTCTTTCATTTTCTCTTAGCTCCTCCTAAAATAACAATTTAAAATTCTAATTCATAAATAAGACTAACACTCTTGGATAAATCTCAATAGAAATGTAAAATCGAAAAAACTTGTTTTTTAAATCTACATAGAAAAAAGCTAACGATACCATTAATTTTGATATAAAAATTTATAATTTAAACAATAACTTGGTTTGAAACTATTTTCTAATCTGAAAATATTTTCTGTATTTTTGCAATTAAATCTGGGTGTTTTATAAGTATAAACATTCTAGCAGCAAATTCATTTAGATAATTTATGAATTCCATATCGAGTTTACTGAATCTTTCCTTTAACCTTTCACTATTAGGGACTTGTTTCATTATTTCTCTATTATATTGTATTTCATACAGCAACCATTTTTCAATAATTTCTTTGAATTTTTCAAGATCTTTAATTTCTGAATTTGATGTTTCCTCAAGAATTACTCTCAGATTTTCTTTAGTCATATTTCTCTTCTTGACAGCTAAAGGATGATTTGGATTAATGTTTCTCTTGGAGAAAATTTTAGCTGTTCGCAAGAATAAATTCTCTGCAACCCTCTTTCCCTCAGTTATTCGATAGCCTGCCACTCTAATTAGATCTGCTTCCTCTAATTTTTCTAAATACCGATAAATGCTTTTGATAGAGCATGCATGTTCTTTACTATCTTCATTATAATATAACTCATGAATCTCTTTTGGAGTCATTGGTTTGTTTCTTAGTGCTACAATTATTGGTTTGTATTTAAGAGTTGTAAAATGTTGTTCGTCAGTTAGATATTTTAGAATTTCCGGTTCAAAATCAATGAAATCTTTGTATTTCCCTTTCATTTCCTTTTTATTTGACATCTGTTCCACTCAACTTAATACTACTTATTCTTTGATTTTTCATTCTATTTCTATCTAATTAGAGTTAGAATAATATTAATATATTTATTTGTCCTTCAGTCTCAGTAAGTGAGACTAATGGACACTTAATGAGACTAGAATTGCAACGAGGGTTATTTAATTGATTATTGAATCCTTAAGAACAAGAGATATTCTCAAATCATTGAACTATAATGTCAAAATATCTTTCATGTTTGTTATTTTTGGATGTTTAGGCAATGCCATCTGGGGAAATGCTTTTGGTATGTATATCTATTATTTTGCTGGAGAAGCGGAAGGATTTTTTGGTTTAAGCCAAATAGCAGTATTAGGTATTACGTCTGCTGTAAGAGGTTTGACAATGTTATTGTTCCTTTTTCCAGCTGGATATTTAGCAGATAAATTTAGAAGAGATATTATAATAAAGATTGCAGCAGTAATTGGAATAACTGCAATTGGTTTAATTGCATTTGGTAATTCTTTTATTACAATTTTTGTCTCATTAGTTCTTTTAGGTATGTTTAGCTCATTACTAGTACCTTCATATGAAGCTATATTTGCTGATTCAATTCTTTCAGGCTATCGATCAAAAATTTACTCCTGGAGATATTTATTGAACCAAATTGGAAATTCAGTTGGGCCTTTTTTAGCAGCGATTTTTTACATTATTTTTGGTAATGTTTGGGATTTAACAATAATCAAACGTGTTATTTATGTTGGTTTAGCTATTTACAGTATAGCAATTATTCTTCTGTTCTTCTTTAAAGATAAGCGAGTATTGGGTAAGGAAAGTGAAGCAATAGCTGAGGAAGTTACTGAAATTTTTAAAGAACAAAAAGGTAGATTAACATTAAACATTGATTCCAAAAAAGCAATCAAATTAATTCCTTTTCTTTTAGTTGGCTTCAATTTGATTGTTGCAGCAGGTGCAGGTTTATCAATGCAATATTTTTCGGTGTTTTTCACAGTAGAATATCTCATTTTGCCTGTTTGGTTGAATATAATCATAGGAGCTACATCTTTAGTAACAGGTTTATTTGGTCTTGCTTTTCAAAAAATGTCATTAAGATTAGGAAGATCCCAAACGATTTTTCTTACTCATTTTACAGCTACTGCTCTTTTACTTATTATAACAATCTATCCGCCATTAGTAGTTTTAATACCATTCTATATTCTACGGGGTTCACTCATGAATGGGAACCAACCATTAAGCAGAGCAATTTTAATGGATATTATTCCTAAAAAGAATCGTGGTAAATGGAATTCAATTAATTTAATTGCCCATCAAGTATTCTGGAATGCATCTGCGGTATTGGGTGGTTTTGTGATTGGAAATAATAACAGATTTTATCTCAGTTTTATTATTACAACATTCGTATACATAATTGCTGCGATTCCAATAGTTATCATTATGCCTTTTATTGGTAAAGAACGAGAAGCAAAAAACAAGAGGATTAAGAAAGAAGTGGAATCATCATTGGAAATTACCTCTTAGTTACTACATACACAATTTTTTCATAACATGTATATGCTTCTTTATGATTCCCAAGTCTAGTTAATGAACTTGCATTAACGATAAGAGCATCTAAAGGAAGCAATTAATCAGTCATTCCTTTACTATCTTTTAACACGCCTTCAATGATTTCTATAGACTCTTGAAACTCACCCTTTCTGGTTACAATATCACTTTTGTAGAAATTAAGAAATAATAATTCGTTCTTGCTAAGATCCTCCTTTTCCAATAAGTCGTCAATTAATGTTAATGCATCATTATATTTTCCAAGAAAAATCCTATGTTCAATGTCTTTCAGTAGTGCTGTAGTAGAAGACGCCAAGAAAATTCCCGCCTTAAATATAGCGGAATAATATGTGTGAAAAAGCTTTCTCTCAAAAAGAAAATATAAATGGTAGACCCGGAGAGATTTGAACTCTCGTCCAGGGATTCTTGGGAATCCGAGCCATCCGGACTTCTTTCAAAGTCCCCGATGCTGGGCCGCTACACTACGGGTCTATTTTGTATTTTTATTCCTTTACCTTTGGTTTTAAATTTTTCTTTCGAGATTGTTAATCCTATTTTTATGGTTCTTTTATTTTTTCAAGACATTGTTTTGCGAATTTTTCTGCTTTTTTTATATATTTTTTTCTTTCTTCATCTACTAGTTCTTTGAATTGTCCGGTTTTTAATCCACCAAATTCTTGCATTCCAATGATTGTAATATTATTCTCACTCAAGATTTCTTCTAATTCTGTTAGTGTAATTCCAACATCTTTGGTAAAAGTACAGAATAAGCCTATATTTTTCGCATTAACTGATTTTGTAAATCTTCTTATTTTAGATTGTGCTTGCTTGAAACTAGTAGATGTTCCAATAAACAATAGATCAGCATTCTCACTTTCGTCGAGTGCTAGTTGGAATAATTCCGCTTCTTTCAACCGCTCTTCTTCTGTTCCTCTTCCCTTCTTCTCGAATAGATTAATTGGTATGATCTTTGCTTTACTTTTCTCTGCGATTATTTCCGCTATACTTTTTGTATTCCCAGTTTTTGAATAATATACAACAATTACTTTCAAAATATTCTCCCTAGTAAAACTAAAAATTATGAATTAATAAATGTCTTCCAGTCACATACAACAAATTTATTTTCTTCTCTTGGTTAATACTATTAGTAAACAGCTTATGCTAGTAAAGGAAAGCAGAAATGTTACCAATGGTATAAACACTGATTCATTATAAGTTAGTTCTAACGGATAAATGTCTTCAGCTTCTGCAGGACCATCTATTGGATAGGTTTTTCTTCCTTCTAGGTCTGACCAATGATTTCCATACTTACCATCTTCATTATACCAGGTATTAGCTGATCCTTCATCGTATCCTTGACTCATTATTGTCCCTGTTCTCTCACCATCAATAGTGTATACTTCTACTTTTGAATTATTGATGAAAGTATTGTGATGAATTTCATTAGTATGTGAGAATCCAACAAATGCTAAACCGTGTTGTTGTGAGTTCTCTACTCTATTATATGTTATTTCATTATAATTTGAGTTCCGTATGTTTATCCCTTGATAATTACTCGCTATGATGACATTATTTTCTATAATATTATTGTGTGCATGGTTTAGGTGAATCCCTTGCATAAAATAGGCAAATTCATTATCAGTAATTGTGCAGCCATACGTCCCAGTTACTCCAACTCCTGCTCCATCCCCTAATTTTGATATGCAAGTATTATTGATAATTTTCACTGTACTTGCAGCTGTAGCACTCAAAAGAATGGCAATATAATCAGTTAATATCGTGCAATTTTTTATTTCAAAATGAACATTTGTATTGTGAACTTCAATTCCATTAATTACTCCTGAAGAATTTATAAAAAGATTAGTAATTAAATACGGTTCAATTTCAGTTCCTTCTCCTGTGAAATTAAGAGTCTCAAAATCATTATTTGAATCGATCAGAATTGGTGCATGTTCAACAAGATTCAAAATTGAATTCTTTAGATTTGTTTGTCTGTTTTCATCTCTTTCAAAACCACTAGCAAAATTCCAATGCTGAGTTATAAATCCTAAAAGAAATATTAGTATAACTCCTGTGAAAAATCTCTCTTTCTTCAAAACAATTCACCCTTATATTATCATAAAACGATATATAGTTAAAATTCTACTTGTTGCTCTTGGTTTTTAACAACAAAATGGTTTTATTAGTTATCTTCATTATTGTGGTCTAGAGTAAAATGACTTCTGAAGAATTTCTTAAAGAATTAAAGTTTCATTTGAAAGATGGCCTTATTGGTGGGGATACTCATCTCAACACCAAGGAAGCTATAGAAAAGCTTCCATTTAGTATTGTTAATCACCGAATTGCCCCAAATGTATCTACTATTTGGGAAATCTTTTACCACATGATTTTTTGGCAGAAATTACTTATCATGTTGTTATTAGATGATGATACATCATTTAAGGAGAATATTGAGCTGAAATCATTTCCGGAGAATGATTGTGATGAGAAAACATTCAGTACTCATAAAAAGCAATTTCTTGCTGGTTTGGAAACTGTTGCGAAATTAGTCGAGACACTTGATCTCTCTCATCCTACTCCTTCATGGAGTAATGTTCAAAAGTATAAAATCATGCAGATTCTTCTTCAACATAACTCCTATCACTTAGGACAATTGATTCTTATTCAGAAATCTCAGCCTAGCGAATGATTTTTCACAAGAATACTAAAATAATAAAAAACAAATACTAAAATACCAATTAAAAAAAACTTAAAACATTCGGGATGGATAGTCAATGTCCAAGAGGGTAGGTATACCTCGAGCATTAATTTATTACAAATTTGCCACAATGTGGGAAACGTTTTTCACGCAATTAGGAGCAACAGTGGTAGTTTCACCGGAAACAAATAAGAATGTAAGAGAAGTAGCTATTGAAATCGCTCCGGATGAGGATTGTTATTCAACTAAAATCCTTCATGGACATATTATGGAATTAAAGGATAAAGTTGATTATCTTTTCGTCCCAAGATTTGGGAGTAAACACAAAACTGACATGGGGTGCCCCAAATTTATTGGTTTAGCTGATGTCTTACGTTCTCTCTATCCGGATTTACCTGAATTAATCGCCCCTCATTTCAATATGGCAAAGTATGGTCATGGGAAATTTGATTTTTTCAAAGAAGTTCTCAAAGTTGGTTTCATTTTTACAAAGAATCCTTTCCGAATAATTAGAGCCATGAGAAAAGCATTGGAAGCTGATAAAGAATACAAAAAGAAATTGATTATTGATATCGATACACTTCATCAATGGGAGCAATCAGCTATTCTTCTAAATGATTCCCCTGATGAATTAAAAGATGAAAGAACACTGAAAATTGCTCTAGTTGGACATACTTATGTTATTAATGATAGTTTTTGTTCTCTAGATATTCGTGGGAAATTACAATCATATGGTGCGGATGTAATTACTTCTGAACAAATGCCAAGAGAACTTATTGATGAGCAATTAGACAAATTAGAAAATCGACTATACTTTGAATTTGAACGCGAGATTTTAGGGACAATCATGTATTTCCTTGAAAATGGAAGTGTTGATGGTATAATTCATTTAATGATCTTCAGTTGTGGTCCTGATTCATTAGCAGGGGAATTAGCAAATAGGTTTGCATTACAAAGACAAGATATTCCTTTATTACAGCTAGTCTTAGATGATTTAACTGCGGAAGCAGGAATGAAAACTCGAATAGAAGCATTTGTCGATATGTTAAGATGGAGGAAAGAAAAAGATGCCATTCACGTTCCCACACTTCGGGTCTCTTAAACACGTCTTCGTGTCATTATTTCACGAGATAGGAAGATACGACTTAGTCATTCCAAATGTACCGAGTAAGAGAACATTTCAACTTGGATCCAGATATTCACCGGAATTCGTCTGTACACCTTTCAAACTCACATTAGGTACTTTTATCGAAAGTTTAGATCGTGGGGCTGATGAATTAGGAATGGGTGGAGGGAATGGCTATTGTCGCTTTCGCTTTTATTGGCAAGTTCAAAAAATTATTCTAGAGGATTTGGGCTATGATTGTAAATGGGTAAGAATAGATTATGAAAGTACGAGAGATATTTTACAAGTTATGAAGAGCCTTAGTGTTGGTTTGAATACTTTACAAATAATTAGAGCTTTTCAAATTACTTGGGTCAAAAATCGTTTAACGGATTTAACAGACCAATTATTGTCTAAATATCGAGCTATTGAAACTGAAAAGGGAAATTCGGAAAGGATTGCCAATGAAGCATTCCAACTCATTGTTTCTACAAGGAAAATGAGTAGGATTCGAAAATTACGCAAAACTATTACAAATATGTTTGCTGAAAATGTGGAAGTGGATAAAAAAGCGAATCCTTTGAAAATTGTTGTGAATGGAGAAATCTATGTAGTTTTAGAACCTGCATTGAATTTAGATATCTTCAAGCGTCTAAACGAGCTGGGTGTCATTACAAAAACTCCTGTAACATTAAGGAGGTTTATTGACATAGGTCAGAGATTGAATCCATTCAAGAAGATGGATTTCCAAATAGCAAATTCCTATGGAGTAAAATATGTTCCTTATCGAGTTGGTGGTGAAACACAAGAGAATCTTGGAGATGCTGTTCTGTACAAAAAGAAGGGATGGAATGGATTAGTACACCTCTATCCATTCACATGTATGCCGGAAATTATCTCAAGAAGTATTTTTCCACAAGTAAGTCGTGAACACGACATGCCGGTCTTATCTCTAGTAGTAGATGAGCATACAGGAGAAGCAGGTTTCCAAACAAGATTAGAAGCATTTGTAGATTTACTTGAAAGTAAGAGAGAAAAAATGTTGAAGAAAAGGAAAACAAAAATTCATCAGAACTAGGCTTAATTAATTAACTATTTCTTCTTTTTTATCCTTTTGAGTGCTTCCTGATGTTCTTTGTTTTTTGGATCTAAATCTACTGCTTTCTGATAATGTTCTAAAGCTTTCTCGTTATCTCCAGTCTTTTCATAATACTCCCCAAAGCTGTGCCAGATATTAGGATACTGAGAATTAGCTTCCATTGATTCACTTAAAAGCTTAAATGATTTCTCAAGGTCCCCCATCTCAAGATAAAGGTAACCGAGATTATTTAGGATAACAGGATTTTTAGGATCCAATTTCAAAATTTCCAACATGCATTTTTCAGCTTCTTTGTGCTCTTCTCTGTCAATGTGTAACTCAAAGAGTCGGACCCAAATGGAATAAGCTTTTGGGTCATTATCTAAGACCTTATAGTAAAATTTGATTGCTTCATCAATGTTTTCAAGATCTTCATAGATTTCAGCAATTGTAAAATAAAGCATTAGATCTTCTGGTTCCAGAGCTAGTGCTTTTTGATAGCACTCCAATGCTTTCTCAAATTCCCGCAAAGTTCTGTGTAAAACACCAAGATTAAACCAAACATCAGAAGATTCTGGACTAATTTCAGCTGCTTCCCTAAACAAGCTTTCTGCTTTCTCAAGATTATGCTGTTGAAAGAAAGCACTCCCCAAAATTAGTAATGTCCTGTAATCTTTTTGATTAAGTGATAATGCTTTATCGCAGTATTCTGTTGCTTTTTCAAAATCCTTGAGTAAAACATAGATGTTTGCCATGCTTCTAATTACTACTTCGTTTGTTGGTTCGATCTCATTAGCTTTCATTAAATACTCAAGTGACTTATCATATTCATATAGATCATAGTGAAAGTTAGCAAAACCCAGTAATGTATTCATGTTTGTCGGATCTAATTCTAGCGCCTGTTCCAAACATTTTTGAGCTTCATCAAATTCCTCTAGTTCATAGTGTTTGAGTGATTGATTGAATAATTCTTCAATCTTAGATTGATTGGTATTTTTCTGAGTCAAATTGGTCACTTCTAAGGTTTTCTTATTGCTTCTCCCAAGAATCTCGAAGAGCTATTATCCTATTTAGCACTAAATTATCTTTCTTAGAATCTATGGGATCAATATTGAAGTAACCCAAACGCTCGAATTGATATCGTGAACCAACTTCTGCTTTCTGGATAAATGGCTCAACAAAACCTGTTACAATCTCGAGAGAGTTAGGATTAATGTAATCAGTGAAGTCTTTTCCTTCTTCGACATCCATTGGATTTTCCTTAATACACAATCGGTCATACAATCGTATTTTTGCTCGTACAACATGATCAGCAGAAATCCAATGAATAGCTCCAAGTGATTTTGATGCTTCACTTTCAGGTTGAGAACTGCAATGAATTTCTTTTATTTGCCCTGTTTTCTTATCCTTAATCACTTTGTCACACCTGATGATATTGGCGTATCTTAATCGTACTTTTTTGTTAGGTGCTAATCTCTTATAATCGCTGGGTGGGTCTTCCATGAAGTCATCTTGTTCTATATATAGGATTTTAGTGAATTTCACTTTCCTAGTTCCCATTTTCTTATCTCGAGGATGGTTCTGGACAACGATCTCTTCTTCCTTGTCCGCTGGAAAATCAGTAATAATAACCTTCAATGGTCTAAGCACACTCATAACTCTAGGACATCTTTCGTCTAAATCATCTCTAACAAATTTATCAAAGACAGACCTATCAACTATTCTCTTTCTTTTTGTAACACCAATATGTTTACAGAATTTGCGAATTGCATCAGCAGTAATACCACCACGTCGCATACCAGAAATAGTAAGTAATCGTGGGTCATTCCATCCATTTACAAAACCTTCCTTGACTAGACGTAATTGCCTTCTTTTACTGAGAACAAGGTATGATAAATTCAAACGAGCGAATTCTATTTGCTGGGGATGATAAATGGGTTTCCCATCTTCACCATCAAGTTGATCTAAATACCAGTCATACAATTGCCTATGGACTTCAAACTCCAAAGTACAAATGGAATGAGTAATTCCTTCAATGGAATCCTCTAGTCCGTGAGCCCAATCGTATGTAGGGTACACACACCACTTGTCACCTGTATTGTGGTGAGATTTATGGAGAATCCTATAGATTATTGGATCTCTCATCATGAGATTAGGATGTTGCATGTCGATTTTTGCTCTTAGAACTCTTGAGCCTTCTGGAAATTCCCCATCTCTCATTCGTAAGAAGAGATTAAGATTTTCTTCTATTGATCGGTTTCTATAAGAACTCTCATTGCCTGGTTCAGTCAATGAACCTCTTTGTTTACGAATCTCTTCCACACTCGAATCATCAACAAAAGCTAATCCTTTTTTCACTAATTGAACAGCATATTCGAAGAATTGATCAAAATAATCAGAAGCAAATAATACCTCATCTCTAAAATCTGCTCCAAGCCACTTTGCATCTTCAACAATGGCTTTGACATACTCTTCTTCTTCTTTTACTGGGTTTGTATCATCGAATCGCAAGTTGAATAATCCATTGTATTCTTTAGCAATCCCGTAGTTTAGATTGATCGACATAGAATGACCGATATGTAAATAGCCATTTGGTTCTGGCGGAAAACGAGTGTGAACACGTCCACCGAATTTCCCTGTTTTCATATCCTCATTAATGATTTTTCTTATGAAATCAACGTCTTCTGCAGTATCAGTTACTTCTTCTTCCTTGAGGATGTCTGGGTATTTTTGTTGAGCTATTTGTTGTATTTCATCTTTCTTCAAGGAATTAACGTACTCGACTTTTTTCTCGAGTATTTCTTTCACTTTGTTGGCTTCTTTTCGTAACTCAGGATTATCTTTCATAATAATCTTCATGATAGAGCCAACCTGTGCTTCCCCATGTTCTAACGAATTCTGAATTGCGTATTTCTCGCAAATAGTCTCAACAGATTTCATAATAATTCTACTGAAAATATTAGAATAATAAATCTTTGCAACAAGATTAGTCAAAAGACTAAAGATACGATGCTATTTTTTTAGGTTTAATATGATAGAACTACAAGAAAGTCAATTTGATTTAGCACTTCCCTTAGTAGAAGCAATGGATTACAG
>JAGXNT010000030.1 GCA_019894765.1 Candidatus Heimdallarchaeota archaeon | reverse complement strand
CGAAAGAGGTCTTTTTCACTAGAGATATATATCACAATTCGATCTTATTAGTTACAGAAAACAAAAAAGTCGTAATATTATTAAAAGATTAAATAATGCAAAGTTATTCAATCAGTTATCAGTAATTTCCTATATCTACGAATCATTTATTAATATGCGTTCATCCAAAAGATTCGACTAACATTTGATGTGAACTGAAGTTGAAAAGAAGCAAATATCTGACCATTACCTTAACAATTGCCTTAACATGTTTAGTCGTAGCTTATAGTGTAAATACTGCCCAATCTGTACCCCCAATTGATACTTTAGTCTGCTATGTTGCAGCAGAAGATGTTAATCCCTATGTTGGAGACAATGTTACAATTAGTGGCTTTTTCAAGCATTACTTGAATACAACTGAAAGCTTGAAAAATGTAACAATTGAACTAAATAATATTGATGCTGCCTTTAACATCACACATGTTAATGTTAATAATTACAACATTACAAACTACAATCTCACTCAATACTTACTAGATGAAGATTCAACTACACCAATTTACTGGTGGAATTCTACATACATTAATATCACCTGGGCAAAATTCGATCACTTGATGACTTTTACATATAATTTTACAGTTCATTGTCATACTTCTGGACAACAATCCACAGGTCAACCACTTGTATCTTATTTCTTAAACAATGAATCATTAACCTATAATGGAGCACATGTCGTTCTGTATGTTGAGCTGATACCATTAACTCCTTCAATACCGTATCCTGAGCGTGGTTTGTGGTCGTGGCAATGGTGGTTTATTGGTAGTTTGCTATTAGCTGCACCGCTTATCATTATAGTCGTAACTAGACTCACTTTGTGGAAGAGATAAAAAACAGACTAGAACTACTTGCCTAGTCTTATGTCATTTTTATTTTCCAATGACTTTTTTGTATAGATTTTCATACTGAGGTACAATTACATTAGGATGGAATTTCTCTCGAGCAATTCGAGAACCTTCTTCACCGAATTTCTTTCTTAATTTCTCATCATTTACGAGTGTTAGAATGCTTTCAGCTATTCCCTCTACATCACCAATTTCAACTACGAAGCCAGTTTTTTCATGGACATTAACTTCAGGGAGACCACCTGCATTTGATGAAATCACTGGAATTTTGCATGACATTGCTTCTAAAGCTGCTAATCCAAAACTCTCAATTGCTGAGGGAATGAGAAAGATATCTGTGAAACAGAGAACTCTTGGTACATTGAGTAAACTACCGCGAAACGTGATATTATCCTTCAATCCCATTGTGATAGCTAAGTCACGACAGTACTCAAGTTCTGGTCCTTCCCCTATCATTTCTAATCTTACGTTTGGTTGTTTTTTAACTACAATCGCTAAAGCCTTAATAATGTCCGGAGAACGTTTTACTTGTCTGAAATTTGAAACATGTGATAAAACAATATCATCTTTTTCAGGTTTCTTGATATGGGAGAATTTCTCTGGATCTACAAAATTATAGATGACTTGTATTTCTTTCTCAATATTATAATGCTCATCAATGAATTTGGTCATAAATTTAGAAACAGTAGTTAAAGCGTCATGATTATTCAAACTGTTTTCCAAAATCGGTTTGTAAGCATCATCGAGACCTAGTAAATGTATATCAGAACCATGTAGCGTTGAAACTATATTCATATTTGGTTCAGCAAGTTTCGCTAGATGGAGTGAGATAGAATGAGGGATCGCATAGTGTGCATGAAAAACGTCTATTTGTTCTTCCTTTTGTAGCTTCGCTAATAACGAAGCAAGAACAATGGTATATGGTTTGTATTTGAAAAGTGGATACGATAAAATATTGACTTCATGAAAAATGAATTTCTCTTCTAATTTCAATCGTTCAGGAAGTTGATATGATATGAAATGAACTTCATGACCTCTATCCATTAATTCTAGACCTAATTCTGTTCCTACTATGCCACTCCCACCAAATGTTGGGTAATTAATAATTCCGATTTTCATTTTTCACATCTCAAGGTTTGCTTTGACTATTCTAAAGTATTGTAGCCCAATCTTTCAAGACAAGTGGATCCTTCATATGGAACGCTTCTGCATATTCTGCTTTGATCAATGACCCATAATACTTGCATCTCTCTTCTACTGGAAATGGTAGATATTCCTTTGAAAACTCTTTGAATTGCGACTTAAAACTCATAATAGCTTCTTTCTTTTTCTGGAACTCTTCACTGATATCCATAATGAAAGTGTACTTCGACTGTCCGTTAAGCTCATAGAATACCATGTGTTTCACTTTATGCTTTGGATGATCTAGTTTTATTTTCTTTAACTTCGCGAAGTGACTTGCTTTTGAGACAATAAAAGAAGTTGCTACATGGTCAGGATGACGATCCTCCCAGTATGGCAGTAAAACTATTTTAGGTTTGAATTCTCTTATTTTGTTTGCAGTCTTTAAAGCTGCTTCCTTTTTATCCTCAAAGGGTAAATAAGCATCTGGAAATCCAAGGTTTTGACGGAATTCTACACCTAACACTTTTCGAGCTTCTTCAGCTTCCACTAATCTGATTTCTTTTGTTCCAAGTGATCCCATTTCACCAGCAGTAAGATCAATAATTCCCACCTTAAGACCTGCACTTATTGCTTTAACAATAGCTCCGCCTGCACCCAATTCCGCATCATCGGGATGAGGAGCAAACACTAAAACATCCAACATTTCAACACCACATGATTTCCTGGTTCAACTTTAGTCATTAAATTTTTCATACAATCTAACATATTTAATGAGTACTTGTTTAAGTATTGGAAGATGTTAAAAATTCTTTCTTGTGGTTTCTCATCAGGAAAGACATAAGCTTTTGCTTTCTGGAGTTGTGTTTGTAAAACTTGGTTGTCATCTTTTACATATTTCAAGTACATTCGTTCGATATTCTCAAGTTCCTTCATTATGCTTTGCTTTCTTCCTTCTGCACGTTTCCCTAATTCATCACTTACTTCTGTAAGATTTTTATTCATATCGTCAAGAGTATTTCTTATTTTATCAAAATAATTCAGCAAGAATTCCTTATTCTCTGATCTTAGTAATCGAGTTGTGAGTTTATTTGTGTCTATAAGCTCAGCAAGATTCACATCATATTTCTCAACTATGCGATTGATGTGTCGCTCAAGAACTGTTGCCCCCAATCTGAATTGCAAATTGGGTTGCTTTAATCCGAATTCCGGATAGAGGTCTTTAATTTGAATATGATAACCAATTTCTGATGGTCCACCAACAAATATGTATGTTGGAAACATAGTGTCTTGAGCTAAAGGGCGGTAGATAGCATTAGTGCTAAATCTATCTGGATTTTGCTGTAATTCATTCAAAATCTCTTCTTTAGTTAGAGTTGAGCCATTGGAAATATGATAAGCTCCTTTCCTATCAATTGTAATTGTGTTTCTAAAATTCTCTTTATCAATATAGAAAAGGCCAACAATATCTTCTTTTTTATGCATTTTTGGTTTATAACCCAAATCGAATAATTGACTTGTTGTTTCTAGAAAGATTTGATTATAATGTACTGGTTTCTCTATAAGTTTTGAAAAATAATCAGTAAGGTGTGGTCTCAAAATCCAAGGTTCCACTAAAACTAATCCCCACTTACCAAACAATCTAGTCATAATCCGACTGAAGAAATCACCCCACATATCCGATTTCTCTAATTCAGGTTTAATTATATCATTAAACAAAGTATTGGTGAAATCTGTTTCAGGGAAAGTCTCAATCATGGCAGTAACTATATCATTGCACTTACTTTTGTGTAGTCTAATTCTTTCCAAGCTTTTACCCAAAGCTCCAGTAGCATCAATAACTAAAGGAACAATTTCATTATTTTTATTCAAAATTCTAATATTGTTTACTTCTTCTACATCATGATCCTCTGAAGCATTCCAAAATACGGGAATTAACTTCACTTTTTCACTGCTAAATTTCTCTGCATAATTTATTGCAGCGAATGTTTTGTAAATGGTATACAATGGTCCGGATAGAAATCCTGGTTGTTGACCTGTTACAACAAAATAAATATCTTCATTTTCAATTTGTTCAATATTTTTTATTGTCTCATCATGAGCATCTATTGATTTATTATATTTCAATAAAATTTCCTTAAGTAAAGATCTATCACCATTAAATTTAACAGAATGGAGTTTTTTCGGACTTTTCTTAAGAAAATCAAACATTGGTTGCTTCTTGTTTAGATAATCAAGTAGCATGTTGTTTGGATAAATACTATTTCTATCTAATATTTCAAGTTCAATTGGTTCATCCATAAATATTCACATCAAATCTTACAGTCAAAAAATTTGCGACTAAATACCACTATTTCAACTCGTTTTTTATATTTTAAACAGCTAAATCAAAGAAATTAAATCTTTAGTTCATTTCAACGTTTTGCTTAATATTCATAAAGATTTCATTACATCTTGAATTTTAAAAAAGAAAAAATAGGAAAGAATAATTGATGATCAAAACATCAATTATCTGTTCATTTCTTATTAATCAAATATTCATTCATTGCTTTAGTAGCTGTTCTACTTGCTCCCATTGGCAGGATATCAGTAGTAGCACTAGTTACAACAAATTGGATTTTTCGTTATCAATCAATTCAATATGTTAATAACTTATTTTGAAGGATCAATTTTTTTTAATTATAATCTAATAGAATTTATTTCTAAATAGATCTAACGCTTTTGAAGTGTATTTTATGAAAATCTAAATATTTGTTAGTAAAAAATTCAATTATAGGTTTTTTAGATTTAAATAATCTAACAATATTTGATTAGGATAAATAACTTCCAGATAAAATTCACGATCTGTTAGACACTCATTTATTATCACATCAAAATAATTTAATAAATAAAAATTGTTTCTAATTTACTTCCCGAAATTATCTTTAAACAATGACTCATATTATTAGAAAATAAATCTTTGATTTAATCTTTAAGCTAGAACTATAAAATAACAATCAAAAAATGAATATCAGCATCTAATAATACTAGATTTCTTTAATATATAAATAAAAAATTAAGAAAAGAGAATTAAAAAAGTAACTTGAGTATTTCAATGATAGACATATCATCAAATATCTTCTTTACTTCTAATTCTCTACCATCTGTGTTTACGATTTTACCTGATCTTGAAATCCAAGCAGGTATTGGTATAATAAGATCTGCATTTTCATTATATCCCATTGAGATAGTAAAGCCTTTGAATTTTTTATTCATAGCTCCAATTAATAAATAATTGTCTGCTTTTGGTACTTTACCAAACTTAAGTTCTAGAAGTCCAATTTCATTTAATCCTTTATGCATAATTAATGTAGGAACTTTTTCAGGTTTGGCTGGAGCATTTAGAATTGCTAATTCATAAGAATCATTCGTTAGAATAGCCCCTTGTTTTTTAGCTATATGTAAAAATGGTTTTAATAAAGGATAATCACTTAGAGAAACATCTAATTTTATCCGTTTGCTCTTGGGAATATCTGTTATTTTGGCCGTTGAAACTCCTTCATTAAAAACTGCACCTATTTTGAATCCATGTTTTTCACTAAATTCCTTAAGTTTTATTGCTTCATCATTAGTAACATCTGGAGCTAAAACAATAGCTAAATTCTTTTTATGTTTGTCAATTATACTTTTAGCTTCATTCAAAGTAATTTCAGTGAATCCTTTTCTAGATTTTTTCATTGGCTTCTTAATATTCTTCTCCCAAGTTCTGTCAAATCTTGGTTTATCACATACAAGTCCATAATTCCATGAATTATCAATAGACGAAACATTGATTGCAAATCCCTTATAAATATCAATATTCATTTCACAGCCAATGCCACAGTTATTACAAACAGTAGGTTTTGATATTACATCCCATGGACCATTTTTAACAAAAGGAGTAGTGGAAGCAAATGCTCCTGTTGGGCAAATATCAACAAAACTACCAATGAAATCGCCTTTTACTTCACCCATTTGTATGCCTGATGGTGGGCCATTCTTTGTTGGGAATCCACGATTTAGATTATCTATTAAACCTTCTCCAATAATTTCATGAGTAAGATTTACACATCGACCACATAGGATGCATTTGTTGTTATCAAGAATTATATGTGAATGTGAATCATCTATAGGGTCAGTATGTAATTCCCCAACGTATTGATCTTGCTTTGCATTATATAATTTTGCGCATTCCCTTAATTTACATTCAAAGGAATCCAGACAACCACAAGACATACATCTATTTACTTCTTTTATAGCCTCTTCTTCAGTAAATGTAGCTTCGACTTCGTTAAAAGTAATGATTCTTTCTTCAACAAGAAGATTTTTGGTTTTTACACGGTTTAATCTTTCTCTATCTTTATAATCTTCTTCAGTAACTTTCTTCCAGTGATTATAAGATCTATATGTTAGAACTAACTTCATTAATTCTTCATCTCTTTCAATTTCATCAAGATGTTCCCATGGTTTTTGTAAAGCTTCTTTATATTGCGGTAATTTTCCTTTCACATATACATCAATCATAATTGCTGCTTCTTTGCCAGTTGCTATAGCTTCAATTACTGTTGAAGGACTGAGAGCTAAATCCCCTCCTACAAAAGTACCTGGGATATTTGTTTCATATGTGGTTTTATCATAATCAGCCCACATAACTGAATATTTAAGACCAATTTTATCAAGCAACTCTCTATCTGAACTTTGTCCTACTGCGAAAATAACATTATCAATGTCTAAACAATAGTTTGTTCCATCACAAGCTATAGGTCTGCATCTACCACTTTCATCTGGTTCACCAAGTTTCATTTTAATCAATTCAATTTGATTAACATTTTCTTCGCCAATAATCTTTAATGGATTAGAAAGAAGATTGAATTCAATTCCTTCTTCTTCTGCTTCTTCGATTTCCTTTTCTTCCGCGGGCATTTCGTTACGAGTTCTTCTATAAGTAACAATAACATTGGAACCTAATCGTTTTGCAGTTCGGGCAACGTCCATTGCACTATTTCCTCCTCCAACTACCATCACATTTTGCCCAATCTCAACTTTTTCACCTAAGTTAATTTTTCTTAAGAAATCAAACGCATCCATTACACCTGGCATTTCACAACCTTCTAACTGAAGCTTTCGACTTTTCCATGCACCAATTCCAAGAAATATTGCATCATATTTTTTCTGTAGTTCATTAAATGAGATATCTTCTCCTATACGAGTATTAGTTTTAACATGAATACCTGTATTGATAACTGTTTCAATGTCCTTCCTAAGAATATCTTTAGGTAATCTGTATTCAGGAATACCATATCTTAACATGCCACCTAATTCAGGCATTGCTTCATATAAAGTAACATCATGTCCTTTTATTCGAAGATAGAAAGCACAAGATAATCCTGCTGGTCCACCACCAACAATAGCAACCTTCTTACCTGTATCTGGTGGGATTTCAGGCATCCAAGCTCCACGCTCAAGATCATAATCTGCGACAAACCGTTTTAATTGTCGAATTGCTAAGGGTTCCTCAACTAGATTTCTCCTGCATTCTCTTTCACAAAATGCTGGACAAATTCGGCCAAGAGTCGCTGGAAGAATATAATCTTTCTTCATTAAAGAAACTGCTTCATGATATTTGCCATTTGCTGCTAAAGCTAAATAACCTTGGACATCGCTTTTTGATGGGCAACCATCATTACAAGGACCAATACAATCTCCAAAATGGTCTGATAACATTAATTCAATAGCTGATTTTCTTATATCAATTACTACTTCGTTTTTAGTATTAATGATATCATTCTCCCTTGGATAAGTGGAGCAAGCTGGCAATATGCGATTATTAATTTCAACTAAGCATAATCTGCAAGAACCATATGGATCCAGTTCTTTCATCTTGCAAATACCAGCTATATGCTCATTATTTTCTTTCATATAATCCATAATAGTTTTCTTTTCTGGAAACTCTATTTCGTTGGAATTAAATTTAACTTTCATTTTCATCTTACTCCACGTTAATTGCCTCAAACTTGCATACTTGATAACACGCGCCACATTTTATGCAAAGATCTTGAATTATTTTATGTTGTTGCTTTTTCTCACCTTCAATTGCTTCAGAGGGGCATCTTCTAAAGCATGCTCCACAACCTGTACAATTATCATTAGTTGTGTATTTTAGCAGAGGTTTACAGACTTTTGCAGGACATTTCTTCTGTCTTATATGGGTATCATATTCTTCTTTGAAATATCGTATTGTAGTAAGAACAGGATTAGGTGCAGTTTGTCCTAAACCACACAACGAACCAGCTTTAATTTTTTTAGCTAAATCAACTAATATTTCTAAATCAACTTCTCTTCCTTTTCCTTTAGAGATTCTATCTAGTATTTCCCACATTCTTTTTGTTCCTAAACGACAATAGGTGCATTTTCCACAAGATTCATCAACTGTAAAATCAAGGAAGAATTTTGCTATATCAATCATACACGAATCCTCGTCCATAACTACCATACCACCACTCCCCATAATAGCTCCAGTAGCGGTAATTGAGTCATAGTCTATATGAGTATCGAATAATGAATACGGAATACAACCTCCAGAAGGACCACCTATTTGTACTGCTTTTAATTTCTTATTATTCTTTGTTCCTCCACCAATGTTTACTAAAATTTCTTTAATTGTAATTCCAATTGGTACTTCTACATTTCCTCCTCGTTTCACTTTACCTGCAAGCGCAAATACTTTTGTTCCTTTGCTTTTTTCAGAACCGTATCTAGTAAATTTTTCCCAGCCATTTCGTATTATCCAAGGAACGTTTGCCCAAGTTTCAACATTATTTATATTGGTTGGTTTTCCTAGGTAACCTTTCGTGGAAGGATATGGTGGTCGTAAATTTGGCATCCCTCTTTTTCCCTCAAGTGAAGCAAGAAGTGCAGTCTCTTCACCACAAACAAAAGCCCCAGCTCCTTCCATTACACGTAAATCAAACCAAAATCCACTACTAAGAATGTTTTTACCAAGAAAACCATTTTCTCGAGCTTGTTCAATTGCTATATTTATTCGTTTCACTGCAAGAGGATATTCAGCACGACAATAAATAAATCCATTATGAGCTCCTATTGCATATGCTCCAATTATCATTCCTTCTATAATTCTATGTGGATCGCCTTCCAAAACATTTCTATTCATGAAAGCACCTGGATCCCCTTCATCAGCATTACAAACTATGTATTTTGGTTCACCTTTAGCTTCCCGTGTAAATCGCCATTTAAGACCTGTTGGAAAGCCTGCTCCACCTCGTCCTCTTAAACCTGCTTTTGAAATAAACTCGATAATTTCTTCTGGTTTCATTTTGAAAGCATTTTTCAGTGCTTCATAACCATCATATTCAATATATTCATTAATATCTTCTGGATCAATGTATCCAGAATTTTCGAGAATAATTTTTACTTGTTTTGAAAAGTAATTATCAATATCCCATGTTTCACGTTTCTTTGAATTGAAAGTGTCTTTTTTAACTAAATAATTCTTAATTACTTTACCATTAATAACATGATCTTCTATGATTTTTTTAACTTTATCAGTTGTTAGATCACCGTAAGTATAAATAGCATCTTCAGTTACAATGTCCAGAAGGGGTTCATGATAGCACATCCCTATACAACCAACGTTCTTAACTGGGATGTCGATTTTTCTCTCTTTAAGATCCTCGAGAAGAATTTTCTTAATTTCTTCAGCACCTGCTGCAATACCACAAGAATTCATACCAATGCAAATTCTCTTTATCATTCTAATTCCTCTCTTTTTATCTTTTTTACAATTCTTCTCACTGCTGTAGTTGTAAGATTTCCAAAAACCTTCTCATTTACCATAATTACCGGTGCAAGACTACAACAACCGAGACAAGCAACAGGTTGTATAGTAACAAGACCATCAGGAGAAGTTTCATTTTCTTTTATGCCTAATTCGTTTTCGATTTCTTGAGCAATATTCACAGCACCATTAACATGACAAGCTGTTCCATGACAAGTCTTTATGATATATTTTCCAAGTGGTGAAAAATTAAATTGAGCATAAAATGTTGCTACACCATAAATTCTGCTTAATGGGATTCCTAAATAATCAGCAAGTTTTTCTAAAGCTTCGCTAGGTAAATAACCAAATTTTTCTTGGATTTGCTGTAATAAAGGAATTAGCGAATTATTTTCTTTTTCATATTCATTGAAGAATGCTATGTCCATATTTTATTCACCATAGTAGGTCGCAAACGATTCTATATTTCATGCCTTTAAGATTTTTGATAAGTATTAAACTAACATAATTTGCTTATAGATAAAAATCAAATTAGATAAATATTCCGTTAAAATTAAAATAAAGAGCAATTATTGCTCTTTTAGAAAAAATACTTTTAAATAACGTCTTGTGCAAGCATAGCTTTAGCTACTTTCATGAAACCTGCAATATTAGCACCAATAACATAGTTTTCAGGGGCATCAAATTCTTCAGCTGTCTTGTTTGCTTGTGAATGAATGTTTATCACAATCTTGTGAAGTCTATCAAGAATTTCATCTTTAGTCCAAGAATATCGTAAGCTATTTTGGCTCATTTCTAAACCAGAAGTTGCAACACCACCAGCATTTGCTACTTTGCCGGGACCAAAGGAAACTCCTTTCTCAATGAATAAATCAACTGCTTTTGATACACAAGGTATGTTTGCACCTTCGCTGACAGCTAAAACACCGTTCTTTACTAGAGCTTTAGCTTCATCTAAGTCAACTTCGTTTTGTGTTGTGCATAGCAATTTCGATTTCCGGCACATACCAAGGACTCTTGATATCCTTATGCTCATTACAAGTATAATATTCAACAGTCTAGTATTTCTCTACGTATTCTTTGATTCTAATAAATGAGTAGTAAATCCTTTCATTCCCTTGGATCCATCATCAGTACAGTATTGCATTTCTTCACAGTATTGAAGACATTTCTTCTTCCCAGACGAGAAGGTCTTCTGTTCTTCCCTCAACCTTACCGATAACTTTGTTTCCAGCCCCTTTCAATTCTTTAGCTACTAGGTTTACTAAAGGAATACCTAAACCACCTGAAACAATTCCTACAGTTCCTTATTTCTCAATTTCAGTAGCTTTGTCTAGTGGTTCTACTACATCCTTTATGTGATCACCTTCTTCTAATATTGAAAGAAGTTTAGTGGATTGTTCGATTACTTGTATAATACATGTAACGGTTCCTTTTTCTCTATCATATTCAGCAACGGTAATAGGGATTCGTTCTGCTACTTCTCGCATTCGTAAGACCAGAAAATTACCTGTACGAATCTTCCGGGCGATTTCAAGAGCTTTTATCTCTATCAGGAAAATAACTTCATGAAGCCATTTTTTCTTTACGATTTCAAATATTAAGTGATTCCTCGAGCTCAATTTAAAATTGAGCAAAGATTCAATAAAAATGTTATAATTTTAACGTATATTCACAAAAATCTTCTAGAAAATTACAAAATGGAAAAAAGAAGTTAGAAGAGCATGGAAAAAATCGAACATTTCTCGAACTCGAAGAAGT
>JAGXNT010000029.1 GCA_019894765.1 Candidatus Heimdallarchaeota archaeon | reverse complement strand
GTACAATTATTGTCGTGACACATGATTTACGATTTTTATCGGGAGTAGATAAGACTTATGAAATTCTTGATGGACGAATTTCAGTTGTTCTTACACAAGAAGAAAGAAAGAATCAGAGTTCTTTTCCAATTCTTCTGAAAAGTTATGTTGACTCTACAAAAAGTACAAGATTACCTGATTTAGTGTATGATACGTTGAATCTTGAAAAAGGTTTGGAATATAAGATAACTAAATCAGGTTCAGTTAGTCTTGTTCATCCTGAAAAGCTTTCACCAAAAAAGGTGACATTAACAGAAATCGAAAAACGTAGAAGAACTCTTGAATTGAGACCTTTGCCAAAGAATTATTTTACTGATAAGGACATTATTATCGACCTATCAAGTGTGTCAAAATATTATTCTAACAATCAAGTTGAAATCAAAGCAATAGACGGTGTTAATATTAAGATTTATACCGGGGAATTACTCTTTGTTGTCGGACCAAGTGGTTCTGGAAAATCCACTTTGCTAAAAATTATCTCCGGTTTAGAACCTTGTACAACTGGAGAGATTACCATTTTAGGATTTCAATTCAGTGATTTAACTGATCTTGAAAAAGCTAGATTACGTATGAGATATTTTGGGATACTTTCTCAGCAAGGAAACATGCATCCATACTTAACAATAGAAGACAATCTATACATAAAAGATATTTATTTGAAAAGTGAGACTAAGATTAATCAATTAGAAAAGGATAAACAAAAACAAGATTTACTAAAACAGTTTAATATATTTCATCGACGAAAATCTTATCCTTTAGAAATTTCTGGTGGGGAATTACAAAGAGCATTATTAGCTATGACTAATAATGAATCACCCTCGATACTTGTTTTAGATGAACCAACTGCAAATCTGGATTCTGAGCTTGCGTCTCAGACAATAAAACAAATACATGAATTAAATAAAATGCAAGGAATAACCACCATTATAGCTACTCATGATATAGCATTAATTGGTGATGGGATACGTGTAATTGAGCTATTAGATGGGACAATTATGAAAGATGGTTTAACTTGAAGAAAACACTCTTAATAGTATTCAGCATCATTTTCGTTATTATTGGTGGTGGCGGAGGGTTTGTTCTCAGCTTGTTATTTGCGTAGGTTATTGTTTCATAAAATCTTGCGAACGTTTTGCTGTAGTAGACATAATTGATAATAAGTAGATATTGTGTTGTTTTTCTGTAATTTCTTCTGCTTTATGGAAATTATTCCCTTCACAAAAACAAAAATATCTATGTAACAGACGAACAGAGAAAGACTCTAATGAATGGATGGCACAAAAATGCAATTTTCTTAAGGTTGAGGAAGAATTTTTCTTCTTCTCTCTTACTCTAAATCTTGCTCCTAGAATAATGTTTTTTAACAGAAACAATCTTCGAAATATTAGCGTTTTTTAATATTAATGCGGAATAGCGAGTTATAAAACAAGGCGGAATAAGCCATGAGAAAAAATAATCTATTAAGAAGTCGAAAAATTAAGCTAATTGCTTTCATATTCATTATTACTTTTCTACTACCGTTTTTTGTTTCAGATCAAGTTAGAATGCTAACAGGTATATCTGAAGAGGAAAATAATAATGGGTTGACAATTAATGCCAAGGAACCATTAGACGCAGTAGATATTACTGAAATTGGTTTTTGGGACGACAATTACGGACAAATAAATGATGTCTCAGTTGTCGGGAACTATGCTTACCTTGCTTTAGGAACCGAAGGATTGTTAATCTATGATGTAACAAATGCTTCAATCCCAGTTTTGGAAACTTACTGGGACGATTATGATTGTTCTTACATCCATGCAGCTGGTGATTATATTTACTGTGCCAATAATACAGCTATTTATGTATTAGATGCTGGTGATATAGACAGCCTAAATTTAGCTACTAATTGGTCAGCTAGTAATGTAAGAGATATTTATGGTCAAGGTAACTTTGTTTATTATACAAGGAGCAATGGATTTTACAGCTATAATATTACTGATTTACTAAATCCTACATATGAAGATCATCACACAGACAATGATTATTATGATTTCCAAATAGATGGTGGATATGCTTACGTTCATGAAACTGATAACGATCAATGTAGAGTGATTAATGTAACTGATCCAACTAATCTAGTTTACTTATATTTCATGTCAGTGTCAAATTTGCATGATTTCTATTATGCTGATAATTACATTTACACTTCAAATCAAAACAATCTTTGGCTTTGGAACTTTACAGATAAATCTGCAGTACCTGTTAATACTGATACTTATGCTTTCAATAATTCTGGTTTAAATAACATACAAGTTGCTGGTAATTATCTCTTCATTGAAGAAGGAGATGACATAGTTCTTGTGGATGTTAGCAATAAAACAAATGTCCAATTTCACTCTATATCTGAAACCAACTTCTTTATCTCTGATATTATTGTAAAAGGAAATACTGTCTATGCTTTTGATCAATATACTTTTGAGATTATAGATGCTGCAGATTCAATGAACTTAGTAATTCTTTGGTTCGACCAAATTTATGGTCAGACTGTTGGACTCTTTATCGATGGATCTTACGCTTTCGTTGCAGATACTACAAACTTAGAAATTCTAGACATAAGCGATCCTGCTAATCCAATAAGAATTGGTAAATTCTTTGATGATGGTGGAGATATCATCCAAGTTTTTGCTAGAGGTGATTTTGCTTACATTCTTGAAGCAGGATTTGGTTTAAAAATCTTAGACGTATCTGATCCTACAAATATCATTGAAATGGGTAATGTATCATTGATGGGATATAGTATGTGGGATCTCTTCGTAACTGAAGAGTATGCTTTTGTTTCTCTTGTTGGTGATGGTTTAGCGATTATCGACATTTTCTACCATGACTCTCCTCAATTGATAATGATTTATGACGAAGTTCCAGTAATATTTAGTGCAGCAATGGTTGACACTTATCTTTTACTTGCAGCTTTGGATTACTTCCATGTTGTTGACTTAACTAATCCATTCAATCCAGAAAAATTAAGCAACTGGACAAGAACAAATGCTGTATACATGGATATGTATGTTGTAAAAGACTATGCTATCTTATTGTCCTGGGAAGGATTCGACATCATTGATATAACTGACTTGGAAAATCCTGTAAAAGTAGGTCAATACTTTACTTGGAAGACTCCAATTGATATCTTTGTTGAAGGAAAATTCGTTTATATGTTAGATGACGCAGAAGGTATAGATGTTTTTGACTTAACACACATAAATCATCCAAAGTTGATTGGAAACTATGATAACGATCAGACTCACTATGGCATCAGTGTACACAATAGTTACATCTACTTAGCAGAAGGCATTAATGGAACCCGAGTATTAATGACTGATCCAACATTAAGTGGAAAACTGCCATTCTTAGGACCATTTGCAATCTTTGTTAGTCTAACAATGCTCTCAGTACTCATCAACTTTATTCGAAAGAAGAAGCGACGTTAAACAAAATATAAAAATGGAAAAGAGCTTTCTTTTCCACTTTCATTTTTCTATTTAAGAATTCTAGATTTTATTTGCTCAAAGAATAATATTTTTTGTAAGAAATTTTCCTTTTAAAGTCATAGATTAATAAGTTAATACGAAGAAACATTAGTGAGTATTAAGTGACAATCCAATTGAATTAACATCTAATACCAAGATTAAAAGCAATTTTTTTTAAGTTTTAATTTTAAATGTTAATAAAAGGAAAATGGAATTTCATGACAAAAATAAAACTGGATCAAAGATTTTCTCCATATCAAATGCCTGCTACAATTATTGGAGCAATAGTGGATGAAAAACCAAATTTCATGACTTGTACTTGGGTAAGTCGCTTAAATCGAACCCCTCCCACTTGGATGGCATCTATAAATGTTAAATATCTTACAATGGAAGGGATCCGAAAAAACAAAATATTCAGTTTAAATTTTCCTTCTGCTAACATCATAAAAGAAACCGATTACATTGGGATTACTTCAGGAAGGATAGCTGACAAATCTAAGCTTTTCAAATTATTTTATGGTGAAACAAAAGCTCCTATGGTCAAAGATTGCACTATTAACATCGAGCTTTCTGTTAAGGACATAATTGAGTTACCTGATCATTTTATTGTGATTGGAACTGCGGTTAATACGTATATTGATGAAAAATATCTGACTGATGGAAAACCTGATGTGAAAAAGATGAATCCAATTATCTACTTTGGTATTGAGGGACATCCTTCATATTGGTCTGTTGGTGAAAAATTAGCTGATGCTTTCAAGTTAGGAAAGGAATACAAAGAATAAATCAAGAGAGTTGCTAGTCCATCGTACTTTCTTAATAAACTTTTAAAACATAAAAACTAACTTTTCTCGCTGATTAATAATGACTGAAAATGCAATTGTAGAAACAAAATCAAAAGCACTAATAACTGGTGCATCAAGTGGAATAGGAGCTGCTTTTGCTCGCAGACTTGCAGATGATGGTTTTGATTTAATTCTTATTGCTCGCAGAGAAGAGCTTCTAGTAAAACTTTGTAAAGAACTTGAAGATACAAAGGGAATCAATGCTGAGTACATGTTAATTAATCTTGAAAAGGAAAATGAGCTAGCAATTGTTGAAGAACGAATAAAAAATACTCCTAACCTTGAAATACTAATTAATAATGCTGGTTTTGGCGGAGGGAATGGAGCGTTTTATAAAATACCGATTGAAGACCATATCAATATGGTTAAGGTTCATACTATTGCTCCTATAAAACTTGCACACGCGGTTATTCCAAATATGTTGAAAAATGGAAAAGGTGTGATAATAAATGTCTCTTCAATAGGATCTTTCTCTCCCAGTCCAGGGGTCATGTATAGTACAACTAAAATTTCTTTAAATTATCTTTCTGAATCACTTGATCTTTTATTAAGAAAAAAGGGTATAAAGATTCAAGCATTATGTCCTGGCTTCACAATAACTGATTTTCATAAAAAAATGGGGTACGAGTCTGGACATCCTGTTTATAGGAGAAAATTCATGACTGCAGAGAAAGTTGTGGAAATATCTCTAAAAGCTTTGAAGAAAGGGAAAGTCTATTGTATTCCTGGCTTTAGAAATAAATTATTGGCATTCTTTATGCGTAAGCTCCCAAAACGTATCCTAATTTTTGCTTATAGGATGATGTTTTCTAAAAGAAAAAAGCGTAAATAAAATAATAATACAAATTTATCAGAAATCATCATTTAATGCTAACACCGATACTATTATTATTTTATTTCTCTAATCAATTAATTATGTCTCGCAAGAAGAAAACTATCCTTATAGTATTCAGTATTATTTTCGTAATCATTGGTAGTGGTGGGGGTTATCTTCTCTTTCGAGTGTGGCCGGCTACCAGGAGTAGTGATCCACCCAGCATGGGCTTTCCAATAGCAAACACTGATGTTATTCATATCATGGGAAGTTATGGCCCAAAACCATGGATGGATTTACACAATGGTATAGATTATGGGTGTAATGCTTCTGTTTACATCATTGCTTGGTGCGATATGCGAGTAAGAGGAATTAAATTCTGGTTTAATGATGGTGGTGGACATTGGCAAACAAATGTGGGATTAGCATACAATTGGAAATATACTTTTGATTGTGTGTTTGAATCATGGGCACTAAATGAAACCTATGGAAGTCTTCAGCTTGCTGAAATCTATGTTGAAGTGGGTCAAAAGGTCTCAAGAGGAGATGTTATTGGTAAGCTTCTATATCATGGAGAAGGGACCCACATTCATTTTGGTATGAAAGAAAATGGAAATGATGTGTGCCCGTATTTATTCCTATCGTCCTCAGCTAAAGCACTTTTTGATACCTTATGGGCACAATACGGTGACGGTGGAGTTGCTTGCAATACAACTAGTGTTTGATATGTAAGTTCCAATGAATTACAAGAATTAGAAATTAAATTTGTGCAAAGTGCTGAATCTCACTTAGAAAATCATCCATTCTCACTGGTTTTGCTTTAAACTTAATTCCAGTATCGAATAGGTACTTGCGATTAATTCGTGGATCACCAGTTATCATGAGTATATTCGTTGAAGGATCTCTTTTGAGTATTTCTTTGGTAACATCTAATCCATTAATTTTAGGCATGCGAAAATCGAGAACAATGATATCGGGTTTCTCTTGAAGATCATCGTAGATTTTAATGGCTTGCTCACCATCTTTAGCTTCTACAGTATCGTATCCTTTACTTTTCAGTATTTTCGAGAATAAACTACGAATTATTGGATCGTCTTCAGCTATCATAATTTTACACACTTTCATCCTTCTCCTAATATGTGCTCATGGATGTTAAAGGTTGAATTATTGAGTTGAGAGATGAAGGATATTTGTTATTCGTTTTATTTTCTAAGCCCTCAATCCAATCCAAGATATTCTTCATCTTTTCCTGAACAGCTTTTCTCCAGTAAGTAAAGTAAAGATCAACAAATTTGTTTCTCTTGGGAAGTGTTCTCCATCTTTCGAACTCAATATTCTCCTAAACGGATTCATATCCGTTTTGAGAACAAATTAATGCTCTCGAGATAAAATAGTAAGAAAAAGTTCTTTTTATAATGCTAGAGTATGTAGATATTATACAAAAAAATCAAAATTTAGCTTGTTTTTTATTCTCACGTAGGAGCATATTCAGTGAATCGAATTCGTTATTTTCAAGCTAAGATATAAACTCACCATAGTCTTGCTGCCACTCTTGCTTATTTCTTGTTTTCCAGGTTTCAATGGCATTACGCCAATTCTTCCCGAACTCTTTTAATTTGCATTTATTGACTTTGCAATAATGTTTAATGATATCCTCGTAGCTGTAACCAAGTTTCTTTAACTGCTCCTTTCCATAATCTGTGAAAAACCAGAAATCAGTTCGTTTGATCTTATGACACAAGTCGCAAACGTGATGGATTTCTATTAGCTTCATGGTTTGTTTCACATCATCAAAATCCCAGAACTCTTGAATGTGTAACAGGTTGTCATTCCTATCACAAATCCAACATTTCTTCCCTTCTCTCCTTAATAAATCATCTTTGATTGATTTCCAATCATCGATTCGCCTATTCTTATTATAAACTTGGAATAATGTCTTCGATTCAACAGTAGTCGGCATAAGCTCTATAGTAAGTTTTCTTGAGCTTCTTCTGTAAACTAATCTTGGAATCTTCATTCTTCCTTCATTTCCTAAATCTTTTCCTGGACGAACTTATCTATTCCCTTCCTGGGGCTTCTTCTAAATTTCCTTTTACTGAACGAGTTATATGATACATATTTACGATGTTGCTATTGGGAGAGATTGAAACTCTGGATGCTGAGTTACTATACGAGTTTTATCTACGAAGAGTGAGTAATTACCTTGAAAGGAGGACGAATCCCTTCACGGTAATCCCCACATCACTCACCGTAGATCTTTAATTCATAACCTATTTCGTTTTCCTGGACAAAATACCTATTTCTTCCTGACGTCTTGGGTAAAACATCTTCTTTACGATCGGATTCTACTTCTTCGTTAAGCAAATCGATTTCGGATACAAAGTCATCCATGTGTATGGGTTTCGCCCTCAATTTGATACCATACTCTGTTTCTACGCTTCCGTTGATTTTGGGATCACCTGTGATCATAAGAATCCTTGAAGATGGGTCTCGATTGAGAATCTCTTGGGTAAGCTCTAATCCGTTTAATGTTGGAAGTCTATAATCCACGACTATTATCTCCGGCTTTTGTGCCATGGAATCATATATTTTAATCGCCTTTCCCCCGTCGGCAACGTCGACTATGTCATATCCTCTGTTCTTTAGGATATTTTTGAAGAGAGTTCGTATGTGGTTATTGTCCTCGACAATCATGATTTTGCACATTTTTGTAATTCTCCGTTTTTTTACTTTAAAGGGGGTTTTTTCCTTCAACGCTACTATAGTCTCATAATAATTAGTAGGGAAAGTACCTATTTAC
>JAGXNT010000028.1 GCA_019894765.1 Candidatus Heimdallarchaeota archaeon | reverse complement strand
TAAATCGCATCGATAATAGCTATGAAGACCATTTCTTTAACAATGGCATTTTTTCTGTTATCACATTTACCTCTGAAGTGATTTAAGATATTTTTCTCCGAACCAGCTACTTTGAAGATTTGGATCGAGCCAAATATCTTTCCCAAGGTGTCAGTTACTTCTGCTGTTGCTTTTCTTCTTTTCTTTCGAAGCTTATCAATTCTTCTTCTCCCAGTTAATCCTATTATCAAGATTAATAGTAAAGGAATGAATACAAGACCTGTTGCTGAAGCATTAACCGTGAACATGTAGCCTATTACCACTCCTGTATAGATTAGAAAGCCCAGTCTCAAAGAAATTCTGTACGAAAATCTTACAACATTATCTACATCTCCTCTGAAACGCGAGATGGATTCCCCGGAAGTACTTGGTAGCGCAACTGCCCCAGGTTTCTTTAGTAATCCACGCATGATGTTTCTTCGCACTAAGACTTCGCCTGTAGTAAAGAAATACCATAAAACCACATCCATGATGGAACCTAATACGAAAGCTGTCAGAAAAGTGAATGGTAGAGTGATAAAGAGATTTCTTACAGACATTCCTAAGATGGTTTGGTCTCCCAAGATGGCATCTATTAATTCCTGCAAACCAAAACTTATTGTGAATCGTGCTAAGAGCCAGGCAATTGCAGAAAAGAAACTACCAGTTATGTAGCCTTTTCTATAAGCCATGAGTTTCCCAGATAAACGCCAAACCTTCATGTGAGAACCTCCTCTATGCCCTTTTGCAATAATATGGAGAATTGTGATTTGGGATTCTTCGCTAGTTCTTCTCGAGAACCATATTCCATTATTTCCCCATTACCTAATATGAGAATATCATCCACTTTGTAAAGGGTAGTTAATCGATGAGCAATTATTATAGCACTTCTTCCTTGAAGCAATTTTTCAAGAGCAATCTCGATTTGTCGTTCTGTTGCGGGATCAAGCCGAGATGATGCTTCATCCAGGATTACTATTTTAGGATCCTTCAGAAATGCTCGAGTTAATGCAAGGAGTTGTTCCTCTCCTGCTGATAAACCACATTCTTCTGAGAATATTATAGTTTCAAGTCCGTTTGGTAGATTATTACACCATTTCTCTAAACCTATATCTTTGAAAATATCCAGTATTATTTCCTCTGGAATTTCTTTGTCGAAAAATGTAACATTATCCCTGACAGATGCTTTGAATAATTCAACGTCTTGTGTGACATAAGCAACATTACTTCTCAATTCTTTGAGTGGGAAGTTTTTCGTATTAATTCCATTAACTCTTATTTTTCCACTTCTTGGATCGTAGAGCCTAAAGACTAATCTTGCTAGAGTAGTTTTTCCGCTTCCCGTCTGTCCAACTAAACCTATTGTTCTTCCAGGTTCTAAGTTAAACGAGATATCCTTCAAAACTAAATCTTCTGAGTATCCAAAATCAAGGTTATCAAAGGATAGATTGACTTTTCCTTCTGGAAATTCGGTTTCTCCATCGTCAATGATTTTCGTTTCGATTTGAAAGAATTCATTTATTCGCTCAATATTTGCTAATGAGTTTTGTAATTGCTCAATTTGCCAGAGCAATAATCTTAGAGGCCATAATAAATTAGTTCCATAGGTTAAGAGTAAGTAAATTACTCCTGCATCTGTATCCAAGAATGCTGCAAGATAGTGACTTACAACTAATATTCCGATATTTAGGATTGCTCTCATTGTCACGTTTATTGCGTAATATGTTCTTGAGACAATCATGGCCTTGTTCTTATTCTTAAAATCGGTCTGTGATACTTCATGAAATCGCTTCATAAGAAATTCATCTGCACCATTTCCTTTGATGTCTTCAAGACCTGAAACACTCTCTTCTATGTGTCCAAACAATGCTGTTGTTGATTCCCTTGCTTTTTTCCACAATGGTGAAGAGACATTTCTTACGAAATAAAAAGCAATTAATGCTAAAAAGGCAAACCCAAGGAAAAGTACTCCGTAGACCCACTTCTCAATAAAGACAGCTGTTAATACACCAATTAGTAATATTAGACTCCCAAAGAAGTAAATCGAGAAAGTACTGAAAAACTCAGAGAGAGAGGACGCATCTCCATCGATTCTTTCAATCATTTCCCCAGTTTTATACTGATTGTGAAAAGTCATATCCAAGTTCATACAATGATTTGTTAGATCAACACGCAAATCGTTTGTGGTTGCCCAGGCAAGTTTCTGACTAAAATACCTAATAACAACATAAGCTGCACGATGAATAAGACTGAATCCAATATAGATTAATGATGCAATTAGAATTGCTTTTGTGTCCAAAGTTTCCGCAAAAACAGCATCAATGTAAAAACGAATTACTTGCGGGTTTGCAATTTGGATGCCATTATACAACACTAAAAGAAATCCTAGAAGGACTACTTGCCCAACGTAGGGTTTCAAGTATTTCCTGAGTAAGGATATCGTGTACTTTAGAGTTGGTGACATAAATTGCTCCGTTAAGTAGACAATTTGTTTTCTTATAAAAAGTTAGCATTAGTCAAGGAAATATGAAAATTCTATTCCTAGCATAATTTTTTAATGTATGAAAGTAAACTAACGTTAGATAACAAGAAATCGGAAAAGAATGGGTTAGTAATTATGACAGTTGAACTTTACAAAAGCATACGATTAATCAGTTACGGTTTATTTATTCTCTGTTCCAAGAAAGAAGGAAAATATAATGGATTAATCGTTAATACTGTGTTTCAAATCTCATCTAATCCTCAAATGATCGCTGTTAGTATTGCTAAGGATAATTACACCCATGAGTTTGTTACTCATAGTAAAGTTTTCACTGCATCTGTTCTTTCAGAAGAAACCCCCATGAAATTCATAGGTAGATTTGGTTTTCGTTCAGGTAAGGTTTATGATAAATTCAAGGATCCAATTCATTGTGAGATCTTTATTACAGGTGCGCCTATTGTTTTTGATCATAGTTTGGGATACTTAGAAGCTGTAGTAAAAGACAGTGTTGATTGTGGAACTCATACTTTGTTTGTTGCGAAAGTCGTTGGTGGAAAAATCATTCGTGATGGTACGCCATTAACCTATGCTCATTATAAAACCCATCTCAAAGGGAAAGAACCCAAGAATGCTCCAACGTATTTTGGTGAGCTAGAAATACCAACTATGTAGGTTTCGTCAAATAAACTTTAAAATTACTTATCCCTAATCAATACTAAAATTGTAGGTTTTGCTTCATGGCAAATTGCTATATTCATACCAATAAAGGGGGCACTCACAATTGTAGTACTTGTTCCAAGTCTATTTGTCGTGAGTGTACTTTTCAAGAGGTTGTAAGCTCTCGAGTTGTCCGAACGTATCGTGGTAGAAGCGATTACGAGTATGACTATGAGTTCTTTTGCCCTCACTGCTTCTTAGATTATGCAGAAGGGAAAGGATATCATAAGAGCTCTCGAGGGGTCATGTTAAGATGGAATAAATCACCTAACAAAGGAGCATTAATTGTTCTCTGGTCTTTCTTCATCGGAGGATTAATTATTAATTTCTTCTTTCCAATAGGCTATGTTTTGTGGGTAGGTACTTTACTAACTATGATTTGGTTGAAAGTGCTTTCCAGTAGGAATTATGAGAAATACTTGAACGCTCAGAGACTAGCTAAAGGAGGAAGAATTAAGGAAAAACCAAAACCTACGGAAGGCAAAAAGAAGAAGAAAGATAAATTTTGTCCGAATTGCGGTGCTACAGTAATTGAAGCAAGTGATTTCTGCAATAAATGTGGATCAATTTTGAATGCTTAGGAGGAATCAAGTTGATAAGAAAAACAAAAAAACTCTGGTTAAATTTCATGGGATTAATCTTTTTCCTCGTGGTTATGATTAGCACTACAAGTTTGGTAACTAATGCGGTTATCTCTGATACAGTGACATTAGTTCCGCTTGAAGAAGAAGCTGTTTCAGTCAAATTACATGATGATGATTCCGTTGCATTCTCAGTTACTGTTACTAGTGGGACAATTGACATTTACATTTTCGATTCTGAAAATTATATTGAACGATTATATTACGAGAGATCATATGATGATATCACGGAAACCTTTTCGACAGAGTTTACTACTACTTGGACTGATACATTCTACATTGTCTTTTATAATCCTAGCACAACGAATACCGCTACAATTTCTTATACTGTAGAAGCTGGTCTAGAATTTACAACAAATATGATTATTAATATCGCAATTGCTGGCGCGTTACTAGGAGTCATCTTGGTAGTGAATTTCACGGGAAAAAAGAATCCGAATATTAGTTCATGAAATCCTTATTGCGAACTCAATTTCCTGGTACAGGTCACTTGCATCGATCACTGCTTGAACAGATTTGAGTCTCTTCTGCACATCTTCTGGTGTTTTCTCTAAAGTAATTGGTTCCTTGTTGTGTAGCCATTGGACTTTTCTCTGATAAGCGGTATCATTGAAAATCCTCATTTCATTGTAAGTTGCAGGGCCAGCAACTTTTCCAATATAGAATCCTTTTTTGGTAGGAACTAAAACGTAGTGCTCAACATCCATTTCACGAATAAATCGCCACAAATCTCCTGCGACTTGTCCTGCACGTCGTTTATTTTCTTCCTTTGGAAAATACTCTTTGTGGACAATTTCTCGAAAATCATCCTTCGTCAAGCTTTCATCAAGTAAACCGTCTGCTTTCGACCAACCAATCATAACTATGTCTTCAGCAAACATTTTCTCTTCTGTTCCAGAGATTTTAACAATGAACGCTCGGAAATCTTTTCCTGTATATTCACCTAAACTAATCTTTAACACCCCGAAGGAATCTCTCATTAAGATTAATATCTTGACATTAAAAATCCTTCTTCTTTTGTTTTTGTAGAATTGATTCACTTTAAAAAAGAAATAATGAAGCTCTATGAGCTCCAATTATAGAATTGATTAATCATCTCTTTCTTACACGAGCAATAATAGAGATTGTAAGTATTAAAGCGATTAATCCACTTCCTCCACCAACGAAATACCACTTGTACTCATCTAAGAATTCAACAAAGTCAGACTGATCTGTTTGGATCACATGTTGATCCATTTCAATCATGAATTCAAAATCAAGGTAAGTACCATTGTATTGATAATCCAACAATACTTCTTGCAAAACACCTGTAGTCATATCATATGTGAATGTGACATCATTCATGAAAGTAATTTCTGATAACGGACTAGGTGAAAATAGTATATATAAATCAAAATACCACCAGATAGTCATTGTATTATTATCATCGCTATATGTAGCATTACTAGTAAATGGAAATGGAAATATCGAGTCAAGTAGAGTAGTTTGATCAGTAACTATAGTTTCAAATGACGTCCAAGTAATTGGTGCTACATCAACAAATGGTTCAAGATAAAATAGATCTAAATGCTTCTCCTCTATTACTCCAGATGAATAGATAGTAGCTAAATCATAAAGCATAGATAAATCTTGACCAGCTAAGAACATTAAAAGAGTTGTATATGGAAAAGCAAGTGGGCAAGTCCCAAATTCTGTGTTTGAACCAATTGTTGTATTCCAATCCAATTCTGTTAAGGTTATCTCTTCAACATTTAATTTGAAGCTCGTTCCCACATCTACAACAGTACTATTAACTAAGAATCCAGGGAATGATTCCGCTAAGTTTCCAAATTCCACTGAGATTTCTGATTCCAGCATTTTGAATTTGACTTGATCACCTACGCTTACTATAAAATTGCCTTGAGTATTTTGAGCAAAAATAAATGAACTTACAATAAGTATAACAAGTGAAATTTTCATAATTTTTTTCAATATTTACACCATTTTCCTTTAAAGACTAGATGTCTCTAGTTTACAGCGACATTAATAGAGTTTTTTATACAACAAAAACACATATTTTGTAAATGGGCATAAAAAAAATGGAATTTGGGTCTTTCAAATACAATATACTTTTATCTTTTTTTTGAGTATAAGTACTTATTTAAAATTTTAAGGGAAGAATGATTTATGATTGATGCTAAACGAAAAATTCTCGCATTATTCCTACTCTCTCTTTTTCCATTAACCAATGTTTTTACACTAACTGCATTTGGTCTAAACGGAAATGATATCTGGAATAATCTATCCCCAAATGGTCTAGTAAACTATTTTGAGGATTTTGTTGATGAAAATTATAATGATGACAGTGCCACAACTGCTGAAGGTTGGGGGACTGGAACGATCAGGAATGCACTTGATTTTACTGTAGAAATCCTAGATTTTTATCCAACAATTCAACCTGTTCGAGGTTTAGATGTGCAAGGAAGAAAAGCCTATGTTGGTGGATATAATACAACTTATAATGCACAGACACTTCTTATATTGAACATTTCTGATTCTGCTAATATGGAACTAATGAGTTTTCGTGATTACAGTAGCCATGTCGGTCCTGTTAAAGTGGATGGCGATGGTGCTTATATTGGTTTCATAGGTGGTACATTAAGGATTAATTCTTACAATGTAAGCAATCCATACACTTTGGCCAGCACTGTATATAGAGACTCTATTGAGACTGATGGGTTAGTAACTGATATTGATATACAAGGCTACTTGATATATTATACAGTTTATAAGTCAACATCATTCCGTTCAATTAAATTAGCAGGCGGCCAAGACATAGATAATTTAGATTGGTTAACATTTGAATGGAATTCCAATAAGACCCTAGGAATTGATGTAGAAGGACAAATAGTCTATGCTGCTGAAAGTGATGATGGGCTCTACATACTCGATGGTTCATTAAGAGACCCAATAACAGAACTTAGTCACCTGAATACTCCTGGAAATGCTACTGATGTTTTAGTTGATGGACAAACAGCTTACATTGCAGATGGTCCTGCTGGTGTTCACATCGTTGATGTTAGTGATACAAGTAATCCAGTTTTACTTGGAAGTATTGATACCCCGGGTAATGCTCGGAGATTAGCAATACAAGAAGATACCTTGTATGTAGCTGATGGTGATGGCGGAGTGCAAGTCATTGATGTAACAATTCCTAATGCTCCTGTGATCATTACTGAAATCGTCCTTCCATACGCATGGGATCTTGATCTTTACGGTGGCGATTTAATAGTTGGCACAGATGATGGAGTCTACTCAATCGGTATTGGTGCTGGTATGACTGATTTCTCTTTCGCGTATCCGAACGCATTTGATCTGTTTAATGTCTATGATGTTCGCGTTAGAGGAGATATCGCTTATCTTGCTTGCGGTACTGATGGATTAGTAACAGTTGATGTTGGTAATCCTGGTATGCCTGTTCTATTAGATAATATGACAGTCAGCGGTGGTGTTAATATCACAAAACTGGATGTCGATGGTAGATACGCTCATCTTATTGAGGATGGTGGAAGTATCTATATCTACGATATTTCTGACCCAACCAATATAGTATACGCTGGAGGAATCGGAGGTGGAGGTTTACGAGACATATTTGTTCGTGGTCAAATCCAATTTGTTGCATTTGATGTAGGTTTTGCTATAGTGAATGTCTCTAATCCTGCAGCTCCAACCGTGCTTTCAAATAACTTCTTTCCAACGACTAGTTTGAAAGGTATTTGGGTACAAGGGCAGCATGCGTATCTCGTTGATGATATTGGTACGGTGGGTGACGGTTTCCTGATATATAACGTGAAGGATTATACCGCCCCTGTTTTAACCGATGCTCAGCCACGTGATAGTCATCATTATGATGTGTATGTAGATGGTGACTTCGCTTACCTTGGTGGAGGTTTTTGGATGGCTATGTACAATGTAACTGATCCCTATGATATTCAATGGACTAGTTTCTATACTGATTATCACTCATTGGGTGTTTGGGGATTCGGACCCTACATTCTGAGTGCTGATAGTATTGATGGGGCGACTCTGATAGATGCTCGCAACCTTAATGCTGCTGTTACCTATAATTACCCCGATGCAACTGGAGCTCTCCAAATAACCACACACGGTGACTTTACATACATTGCAAACACCTCCAACTTACTAATTATGCGTCACTTCAGAAGTGCAGCTGATGCTTTCGATGTGGCTGGTTCACAAGCACAATCAATTACAATTGATGATACAGAAGAACTCATTGAAAACGTAACTCTTACATTTGCTGGTGATATACCACCTGGAACAAGCATAGAATTCTATCTTACCTCTGATGGTGTCAATTGGGAATCTGTTACTGTAGGAGTTAAATATACCTTTACAGAAATTGGTAGTGACCTTCGTTGGCGTGCAGTTTTCTCCGGACCTGTGGATCATACTGCTAGAATATTTTCCATGAACATTCTGTATCAACATGAACCTAAACCACCGACACCTTTTGGTTTAATCTTTGGTTTACTTTTCGGTGGATTAATTCTAATAGGAATCATTGTTGTTACTGTACTTTTCATCAGAAAGAAGAAAATTCCCGTACGATAATATAAAACGCTGTTTTTCAGCGTTTTCTTTTTCCTTTTTTTCTCTTATCTATGATAACCCTCGCCTATTTTTTCTTGTTCTAAATCCACAAAAATGCACGCTACTTTCTTTGGTGTAGGATTCTCTGTTGTTGCTAACCAAAAGTAATAATCTTTCCAATTACATGCTGCAGCAATATTTCCTTCTTTATCCATAACCATAATGGAAACTGATCCTTTATCTGGTGCTAAATCCCTCATGGATTCTATAGCATTCACTGCTGCTTCCTCAACAGTTGCTCCTTTAGAAAGTTCATACACTGCTACTCGGGCCATAGATAATCGAATAACTAGTTCCCCTACCCCAACACAAGCAGCCGCTCCAAATCGATTATCTGCGAAATTCCCAGCACCAATGATGGGCGAATCACCTGCTCGTCCCGGAAACTTGAAAGACAAACCACTTGTGGAAACCCCACAGCAAATATCTCCATTAACATCTATAGCTATAATGTTTACTGTTCCATGATTGTTGTGGGTGTATTGTTTGTACCATTTCATCAATTTCTTATCTTTCACCATGCTTTGAAATGATTTGTAGTATCTTTCCTTTACTTTCATTGATTCCTCGGTATCGTATCCTTTCTCAACAATGCCTCTTCCCTCGAGAAAATCTTTATGTAGATCACGACCACTCTCGGTAACCAATTCAGCAGGCTCAAAACCCATGACGTCTGCAAATTGATCGGCTCCTTCCCCAACCAGCAAGACATGTGGCGTTTCTTCCATGACTTTTCGGGCTATGGATATCGGATTCTTGTGTCGTTTAATCCCTGCAACAGCTCCAGCCCTCAAAGTTTTGCCCTCCATAATTGAAGCGTCAAGCTCGACTTCCCCAAGAAGATTCGGCAATCCCCCAGATCCCACCGTCCAATCATCTTCATTGTCTTCGACAAGCTTGATGGTTTCTTCCACAGCATCAATGGCTGTCTTCCCATCTAAAAGCAGCTTCATACCAACAGGTAACGCTTCATCCGCACGAATGGTTCCAGCAATTACTACGTTCTTCAACACAAAAACACCATGGTTATATTTCAGAATGATTGAAACTTTCACGAAGAAGAATCTTTCTCTTAATTGCAGATTTCTGGTGAAAATTTGACGAAAAAGAAAACACTATATATGACAATAAGAATGTAAAGCTACTCTTATGTAAATTTAGATTGTCTTTGAAAATTAAAAAAAAGTAGTTGACTTTAGGTGTCC
>JAGXNT010000027.1 GCA_019894765.1 Candidatus Heimdallarchaeota archaeon | reverse complement strand
TATAATTGTAAAAGCAACTAACACAGTAAGAAAAATTCCACTCCCAATTATTATTGGTAACATGAATTTAACGTAGTTGAAAGGAAAATCACGAGATGGCCAAAAAATAGTAAGTATTGTTGTTAATCCAAAAGCTATTCCTGTAATTATAAGCACTTTTCTTATTTTGCGAAACAATTCAACCCATTTCACCTTTAAAGGCAAATTTTTTCCCCAATTATTGTTGATTTTTAGAATTAAAAAATTATCTAGCTCTTCTTATTTTCACATAGACTCTATTAATCAAAAGGTAGGATGAGATTCCTACAATAGGGACAATTTTCGTTTTCTTTCAACCATTCAATGAAGTGTTCCTCATGATAGAGTTTCTCACATATTGAGCATTGAACAACACGTGCAATCTCTTTAAATATTAATCCACAGACGGAACAGGTTTCTTCACCTAATTTGGGATTATATTCTATAACTGCAATTTCTAATTCCTTTAGGTTTTCATTTTTTTCATGGGAAGCTAATTCATTAGTAATCCAGTTTATTCTATTTTTTAATGCTCGATTCTCAAGCAATTTGAAAAAGAGTAAGACAATTAATAGTAAAACAAGAATTATTCCAGATACAAACATTGTAAGTGCAAATATTTCTCTTACATTTGATCCCCTTGTAGGTATCAAAAGCATACACATGATAGATGCAAAAAATACTAATAGAATTACAAAGATCGAACTTCTTTGATATTTTAGCAACTTTGCCCATTTCACGTTTAAAGACATAGTTTTCCCCAATTACTAATATGACTTTTTTAATTATAAATTTGTTTAGTATTTTTACTTTTTACATTAGTTAAATGTTTTCAGAAAGTGCTAGTTTTTTATTATATACTCCTCTCCACAAACTGGACAACTGTTTTTTGCTTGTAGCCAGATGAAGAGGTGACCATAATGAAAAGGAGTTTGGCAATTGGGACAACCTAAAACGTCTTGCCTCTTGTTTATCTCAAGCTTACAAATTGGGCATTTCTTTCCTTTGATCTCACCAGAATATTGGAGATGCTTTGCTTGATAAGTTTTAACTTTCTTTGTTTTTCGATAGATTACTTCCGGTCGCGGAATTCTTACTTGTATTTCTTCTGAAATACGTTGCAATTCCTCTGCACTAAGACCCACATCGCTATCATCAATTGCTTTCAGCATTCTTGCAAAAGTTCTTTTCTTTTTATTATGAATCCTGGTAAATCCAACTAGAAAAACTAGGCAGATAATGAAAACTATAAATGATAAAGAAGCAATAACAGTAAAGATAGTTACATCAAAAGTAATTGCTAGGAATATTGCTGCAGCGAAAACACCTAAAGCTAAAAACCCAATTAGTGCTGCTACTATAATCTCCGTTCTCTTATTTTCGTTTAGAGATTCCTCAACATAAAAAAACGGATATCCATAAGATATTGCTTCTGAATCCCTTGACATATGATAGAAATAGATTTTATTAATTAAAAATCTACTCAAACAGAGAATTAATTAATCCTTGTCAGTAGTCTCATTTATGTCGCATGTTAGTGATGACTTCATTGAACAAATGAAGCTGTATTTTC
>JAGXNT010000026.1 GCA_019894765.1 Candidatus Heimdallarchaeota archaeon | reverse complement strand
GCAACAAATTTAGCATCAATTTCCTTGTGTTCTTGTAGAACCTTTAATCCATCATCAACGAATAGACCATCACTAACAAGGAATTTCAAAGAATCTTTTCCAATCACAAGCTGTTCCTGTCCTTTGCAGCTAACACTGATATCTTCAGGATTTGCATAAGGTGCCACACGGAATTCATACTTTGCACCACTAGGAGTATTTTGGTAATAAAGGTCAACCCCTTTCCAAAGATCAATATATATTATTGCCCCGAAGTTTCTCACATCAGTATAAGTTCCTCGATTACCAAGAAAGTAGTTATTTTTGGTTACGAGCTCATCTAAACCAATCGGTGAAACCTTTTGTGCACCTACAAAACTAAGGGTAATAATATCATTCGTCCCCTCCATCCAGAACATTACTTTGTTCTGTCCAAAAGCAATTTTCCCGTTTGGAAGATTACCATAGATAAGAACTTCTTCATTTGCTATTTGACCTTGATTCTCAATAAATGAGCATCTTAGTTTCTTATTTGTTTCTTCAGTTATTTCTTGTTCAGTGAAGGAATTATTTAAAAAAGCATTATCACTTTGAACAATCTCACCATCTAAAAACTGATCTCTAACAGTTATTATACTAAGTAGTACTAAACACATTAATCCAACGCTAATCATTCTTTTATTCAAATTATACCCTCCAAATAATTTATCAAAATTGAATTTTGTAATACTATATTATAAAATACTTCATTTTAAGTAAAAAAGTTTCGTAGGAAAGGAGCAATCAACTACAAATTCTACCAATAGTGAATAAAAATCAAAGTAAGAAAAAAATAACTTGAAAAAGCAAAACTCAAAATCAATAGATGGAACTAAAACCGGACGGAGGTAAACCAATCCTAGTCGCAGGATAAAGGAGAGAATTTTGAGATAAATAAAAAAAATAATAAATGTTTTTATTTTTATTAAATTGATTGAATCATTGGGTGGAATTCTTGAAGAAAGGTGTTATTATATTCTCATCAATATTTATTATTTCAATAATAGTAGTTTCATCAATTTTGTATGTGACAGTTTTTCAAAATAGAAATGAATCTGTCGAATATCCATCTTATTCAGATTTTTATTTTGGAGCACCTTATATTCATACGATTCATCCCTCGGCTTTAACAGTAAATGAATGGTTAGAGGATTTATATTATCTAATGCATATAGTCAAAGAAAATTACCCCTTCCTATGGGTAAGAGAACGAACGCATGATTACAATTGGTTAGATTTAATACCAATTTACCGCGAAAAAATAATCAATTGCCAATCCAACAATGAATTTCTAGCAATGATTAACGATCTAGTATATGCACTCCAAAATGTACATTCATTTTTAGTAAGGAACGAGTATAGTTACTCATTCTTGTCTGATATGTATCAATATGTCTATCCATATAGTTATGCATTCAATGAATATACTGCTCAAGCGTATTCTTATTGGGAAAGTTTCTTGAGTAGTCTTAGCTATGAAATGTATCAATATTTTGATTTACAAATAGTCTATGAAAAGGGAAATTATTCAGTTTATGGAGCCAGTAGTATTTTAGAAACATATGGTATTGTTGATGGTTCAATTATTGTTGCAGTAAACGAAACACCAATAGATGAAGCAGTAAAACAAGTATTTGATAAGGATTTATTGAAGATAGATTACATTAGAAACAAACTCTATTTGAAATACCTTAAACCTTATCATTTTGGCACTAATGCAATATATAAAATTAAATTAAATAATTCAACTGATTTTATTGATATAACCTTAAACTATGGCTATCCTCCAACTTTCTTACCCCCCGATTTTTCAAAATATTCTTCCAATGAGTATAAGTTATTAGATAGTAATAATGCGTATATGTATCTACCAACATTTTCACATCAAAATAAAATTCAAGACTATAGCGATATGATTGCTTTTTATGAACAAATAGAGGGGTATGATAATCTAATAATTGATATTAGGGATAATACGGGTGGAAGCATCTATTATTGGATGGATAACATTATAAAACCTCTTCAATCATCAGATTTGAATTTCAGTTTCTATATGGCATATAGAAATGGGACTTATGTTAATAGTTACTTAAATAATTATTACCAAACTTCTCCAAAAATTTCAAAAGTAGAACTAAGCTTTTTACCCGCAGAAGTATATACAGATGCTTTTATTGATGATATTCATATTTGGGAATGGTCTTTACCATTACCTACTAGTAATTTTAACTTTACAGGGAATATATCACTTATTGTGGATGATATGACTTATTCAGCTTCCGAATATTTAATTAGTTTTTGTAAACAAACGGGATTTGCTAAAATTTATGGCACGGCAGGAGGAGGAGATGGTTTACTTCGTTCCTATCTAGTCTTCGCATTACCTAATAGTAAACTCCTTATAACAATGGCTAAAGAATGCGGGATGACTCTTGAAGGGGAAATAAATGAAGAATTTCATACAATGCCAGATGTTTATTATGAAAGCAATTTTAATGATTGGGAAGAATTGATAAACTATATTAAGAGTTAAATAAGTATTCCTTGGTAATCTGTAGGTTTTATTACTTTCTTTTTTCTCTAGTTGATTATCTTTTTTTATTTTAATAACTACCTAATATGATAACGAATTGAAATTTTATCTAATTAAAGAAAAATTGAAGAATAAGCAATTTAAAATGTCAAAAAACTCAAAAAGAGCTGAAACAAACTAAAACCGGACGAGGGCAAACTAGCCCCCGTCGCGGGAAAAGGGAGTTTAAATAGGGGAGAGAGGTTTATGGGGGAGATTATGGTCAATAAAGAATTAATAACCATAACCTCTATCTTTTTGTTGGATTTTCCCCTTAAAAAAGTTTTGTTAATGGGTTTCTTTTTCCGTTTTTTTTCGGAATTTTCTTTTTTCTTTTTTGTTCCCGTACAAAATTCTTTTTGCCGAACATTTTTATTTGTTCTTTGTTATTGTTTTTATATGAAAGGGAATTTTTTATTACTTTTTGTAGGATTTTTACTTATTTCTTGTAATTACTTTCCTATTATCTGTACTGATTCTCGTTCCGATATCACTCCTTTTCTTGAAACTACACATATCTTTGAGGTTACTGATTTCGATCTTTTTACACTACATAGAAATAGCTTAATGGTTGATAGTGTTAAGACTAATAGCTCTCTCCATTTTTCTTATAATGAAAACTATTCTACTCTTAATGAAGAATCTTATATCTACAATTTCGGTAATATTGGTACTTGTTCTGATTTTTCATGTTCTTTGAATCTCAATTATTCTTACATCAGTCTCTTCGGTAAGCTTGAAATTCTCTTTGGTGATAACTCTAATGCTGGCTTTCGTGGTCTTTATTTTTGTTCTATTTATGACTTGAACCCTGTTGATACAGGTACTTATGAGACTATTGCTCTTTTTGCCCCTTATCTTTATGAATGGAGAAGTGCTGGTCTCCTTCTTTCAGATTCAATTACTTTCAATATGAATAGAATTGGAGATAATCTAGGTCTTTATATTACTAGTGAGTCTGAGCTTAAAGTTAGTAATTCTTATCGTCTCTTAGAAACATTCCCTGTCAGCTTCATTCTTATCAAATTTACTCCCTATTCAGGTAGTTATGCAGGAACTGACTTTTCCTTTGATTTTACAGGCATATCTGCTGAGCTAAATATTGAAAACCATTCTCCAATTAATCCTGGTGGATTTGCTTGGTTGATTTCAAATCCCATTGTAATTGTTCTTCTTATATTATTTTTAGTAGGTTTTCTAGGCACATTATTTTATGTTCTTTATATTCGTGCTCGCAAAAAGAATAAATCAAAACTAAAAGAAAAAATTGAATTAGAAGATTTCGATCTCCTAGCTGATAACACTGAATTTTCACGTTCTGAAACGCCTATTGAATCTGTCTTTAACAAGGAGTTAATTTTATCTCTAGTTCCAATTGTCTATGAATATTCAAAGTATGGCACTCAAAAATGTGCTATCTGTAAAATTAGGATCAAAGAGAATAGAATTATCTACAGATGTCCAAATTGTCAATCATATTTTCATGTTCTGTTACCCATTTTTGATTCTCCCAATTATGGGTTTAATATTAAATACCCAGATTCTTTTTTACTTTTTCTGCATTACAACTCTTCTACTATCTGTTCTTTCTCTGAATCGTATGGGGGATTCACTATCATGAGGAATTTGAGTGGTTCTTTTCCAGTGTTTTCCAGTTTTTGTACAGCCTCTTCAGGTAAAATTATAATATCGCCTTTCTCTATTTCCTTTTCTTCCTTGTTTACGGTTATTTTTCCTTTTCCTTGAATAATATAGTATAGTTCCTGCATCTCCATTTTGTGTGCTTTGCTTTCCTCTCCGACTGCTAATTCCCCGTATGCTAGTGAGTACTGCTCATTTCTTTCTAGCTCTAGAATTTTACACCCGTCTTGGCTTATCGTTGTTCCGTAAACTAGTTCCTTTATATTTTCGGGGATTTTTTTCTGTTTCATTTTTCGTTCTTCCATTTGTTTTTTAGCCTATTCTCTTGAGTAACTCTGATCCTACTTGATCCCTATTCTTTTTTGTTAGTTCTATTAGTTCTATATTTGCTCTTTTTTTCATTAGTTCTACGTAATTCCCTCCTCCTTTTTTTGTTATCGTTGCTAATACGTTCGCATTGTTCAGGTTGTGTAACAGCTGGAATTTGAATTTACTTGAGTATAGTTCCATTTTCCCTATTTCATCTATGATCACTAGTTCCGCCTCTGTATCCATTTCAGGCAGGGCTACTGCTTCGAATCCCTCGAGATCAACGAAGTATTTCCCTACTTTCCGGAAACTCTCCACATTGATATGGGCTAATGTCCCTACTTTTCCTGTGCTTATCCCAATTATTTTGAATCCTTCTCTTCTTCCTTGTTTGTTCTTTATTTCTTCTGTATAAAACCCTGAGCACTCTCTTTTTGTTTTCTCCAAGAATTTCATTATGGTTGTTGTTTTTCCTACTCTTGGAAATCCTGTGAGTATTATGTTCATCATTTTCTTCTATTCTTAGTTAATAGTTTCTTTATGTAAGTTTTTTCTCGCAAAACTGTGTTTTAATTTGCTGAAAATGTAAGGTTTTTAATTCCGCTCCTCCATATTACTCTTGAGGATTTACTTTGGCAAAGACCTGTCCCAATTGTGGAGTAGCAGTTAAGAGTGATGATGTTTTCTGTCCCTTCTGTGGAACTACTATCACTGCTGAGCAAGCTTCTAGTAGTTACTCTTTTGAAGAAAGCAAACCAACTGATCAATTTGATAGTTCGACACCATCATCTGAAGAGTCCTATTCTTATGGTAGTGGTGGTTACTATACTGAACCAGCTGATAGCACTAGAAAGTGGTATCAACCTCCTAAAAGGAAACGTTCTGCTAAGCACCCTATTGAATGGTTTTTCTATATGTGTTGGAGTCTTTACTTAATTTTTCGGGTTTTATTTTTTATTCTCTTCTGTTTTGCACAGATTGCTGGTCGTAGAAGATAGCTCACTCTTTTCCTACTCTAATCTGCTGCTCTTCTCATTTTGAGTAGTTCATAATTTAGTGGTATCTTTTCTTTTTGTAGATAGGTCACCAAATTTTCTTGATCATCAAAAGTAGTTTTTATACTATCGAAATCGTGGTTTGTTATGTAGGTCTTCAAATGTGACACAAAATCTATGGCATAATTTGGATCTTTCAGCAGGAATGGCATTCCCCCTGGGAAGTCTGGGCTGAATCGCGTAAAACCAATTTGTTGTCCCATGACTTCAAAAACCAAAACGTGCTGGTTTTCTTTACCGAAGTATTGTTGAATTAGCACTGGATTCAAGTTGAATCTAAGGCAAATCATTTGTATTTCTCCCCATTCTACATGTCTGATTTTTCCTCTAGGGTTCGTGGTTAATTTCTTGTAGGGAAATATGAATTGCCAGCTTTTTTTATCTACTTCGTACCCATGTTTTTTGTATAATCTTATTGCAGCTTCATTGTTTTCCACTACGTAGAGGTAATAGCTTTTGCATCCTGCGTTCTTCAAATGATGCATACTTCTTTCCAATAAATGCGAACCAAGACCTTTTCTTCGATGTTCTGGGTGCACCCCTATTCTCATGACGTGTCCTTCGTTTCCATAGACCCCTATTTTGTAGTACCCTATGAAATCTTTTGATTCCTTATGGACAGCTATTACAGACAAGGATTTTAATCCTGATAACCCACTTAAATAACTGCTTTCTCTCATTTGTTCGTCTGGAAAGATTATTTTGTCCATTTCATTGAATTTTGACCAATCATCAGTATTAAGATCTCTTAGGTAATAGTCTAGTTCCAATTTTTTGAGACTCCAAATTCGTCATCTATTGTTTATCACTTTCATTCTGTCTTCAAAAAAAGGTTTCTACCTCAGCATTTGACTGTCCAATTTGAATCTTCATATATACAAAATGTTTTAAGCTATGAGCTCGAGTAGTTTTTTTATGTCGACTGACAAGTTTGCTTTCGGAAATAGGATTTCCCATTTCTTGGTTAAGCGTCTCATGAATTTTGTTGTTCCATTAAAGAATCGTAGAAGAATTCCTTGGCAATGGGTTTCCCTTGGTGGTATTTCGTCTTTTAAGACTGAAAAAAATGTTGCTC
>JAGXNT010000025.1 GCA_019894765.1 Candidatus Heimdallarchaeota archaeon | reverse complement strand
TGAAGAGGAAGAAGAGACCGTAGAGGTTCAATTTGAAGATTAAGACTTTCTGGCAATCAATATTACTAAATTTTTTCAAAAAAGAAAGTAAGTGGGTTTTATTCGGTTATATCCCATTTCCCACATCTACTTCCCCATCTTGCTAATATCTTTTCATCTTTATGGATTTCAACTATCTCACAAATATTCGGACAACCTTCACACTCGAAACCTGTCGTTTTAAATTTCATATCAGGAATATCCCACCCAAAAAAGGTTGTTTTTCTTGGTCTTTTTTGAATATCTTCTTGAGCAAGAATTGCAGCACCAATTGCACCCATTACATCGAAATGTTCAGGAATTATCACTTCTTGATTCAAGTATTTTTCAAATGCTTCTTTCATCCCCTCGTTTGCTGCAACCCCACCTTGAAACATAATGGGTGATTTAATATCCTTCCCTTTACCTACATTGTTTAAGTAATTGCGAGCCAGTGCTTCACATAGACCTTTTACAATATCTTCTGTCGGGTGCCCTAACTGCTGTTTATGAATCATATCACTCTCAGCAAAAACAGTACATCGACCAGCAATTGATACAGGATTATTTGAACTACAAGCTAAACAACCAAATTGCTGAATAGGTATATCTAATCGACTAGCTTGCATATCCAAGAAAGATCCAGTACCTGCTGCACAGACCGTATTCATTGCAAAATCAATTGCAACGCCATTACGAATTATGATTATTTTACTATCTTGCCCTCCAATTTCAATTATTGTTTGTATATCTGGATTATAGTGTAAAGAAGCTAAAGCATGTGCAGTAATCTCATTTTTCACAATATCCGCACCTGTTATAACTCCGGTTAATTGTCTAGCACTCCCAGTAGTACCAACACCAGTTATTTCTAAACCATTTTCGATTTTTTCTTTCATCAATTTAATACCATTTTGAACTGAAATTACAGGTTTACCTTCTGTTCTAATATAAACTGATTCAATCAAATCTCGTGATTCATTAATTACAGCTAAATTAGTACTAATTGAACCAACATCTATTCCCAAGTAATATTTTTCTCCATTATCTTTCATATTTCAAATCATCCTTTAATTTTCGTTTCTTTTTTCTCATGTACCATTTTTTTTACGGTCTAACAAATCTACAAAAGCCTCGAGTCTGGTTTGTAACCCAGCTTCACCTGTATGTTCATCTAATACTAGAGAAAGAATCGGTATATCATGTTCTCTACTGACTTGTGGGATAATACTTCTAGTAACAATTTCAGGCATACAAGTAAAGGGGTATAAATGTACAACTCCATCCCAACCCTTTTCCTTAAACATAATAGCATAACCTAATGATTCTTGCGTTTTCCCACCTAAACGATATTCAACGTAAGGTTTAGCTTTCTTTATTGCAGTCTTAAAAGTTGGTCTTACGAATGGATTTGCTCTCGAACCGATATCAATCCATCTGCAAAATGTAATGGGAGTATATGAAATCACTCCTAACTTATTTAATTGCTTCATGATATCAAGATTAATTTGAGGTTCAACAACGGCGTATAATTCGCCAACTACTACAACTTTAAGAGGATCGGCTTTTTTGTCAATATCTACTTCTTTGAACATTTCGTGAATTTTCTTTCTGAGTTTTCTGATATTACTCATACCTCTAGTTTCAACAATGATTCTGTATAATTTATCAGCTACTGCTTGCGTTGAACCCTTAGTAAATTCAATTGCTTGATAATGATAGAGATATTTGTCTACGAGATCAATGAACCGATTCTTAATCCAACCTATCTGGAAAGCACGAAATGTGCCCCAATAGGTTAAACCACTTGTTCGTCTTTTCATTTCTTGAATGAAACCAATTGGTTGATTAAAATTCAAATAAAGAAATTCAAAATCGTACCCAAGGTCATCTAAAATCATCTCATAGATGGGAGTATAGTAACCAAGTCTACAGTAATCAATAAACAAGGTTCCTACAAGTTCAAATGCCCCTTGCTCTAAAACTTCGATAAATGATCCAAGTAGCATTTTGAATGGGGTACAAATCCACTCTGGTGAATGGCGAGAGCCTAATTGTTTTGTTTTATATGATGGTTTATTTGGAACAACAACATCTTTTCTATTCATTTCATAGCATATAGATTCCATAACATATGTGAAAGTTCCAACGTGCGGAAAGGATATTGACATTTTTTTCTTCCTCGATTTTTTTGTTTCTTGTTTTTTTCTTTATTTTACTCCAACTAGACATGAACTTTTGTGGTTACGTAAATTGGTTTCTCTTTTGCACCTCTTCTTAGCATATCAACAAAAGCTTCAATTCTTGTTCTTAGACCTGCTTCAGCAGTTAATTCATCAAAAACTAATTGTAGCAAAGGAATTGTAGGATCTCTTTTAGAGAAGTGAGTAGCCATCTCTCCAGCAATTGAATCTGGACCACAACTAAAAACCATGATATGGATTATTCCATCAATAGTTTTGCTTTCTATGAAGTGCATTATCGTACCAAGTATTTCTTTTTCGTAATCGAAATAAAGTGGAAAATTCAGCTTCTCTAATTGTTTCTCTATTAAATTTCTTGGCATTTGTTCAGATGTAATTATATCTACACCATGATTTTGTAATATTTTGCGAATATCTAGAGAAGCAAATGGATCATTTAGCACATATGAATGACCAACAAGTGCAATCTTTAACATTCTTTCATTTTCTTTGATGATTGGAGAATCGTTTAGAGATAATACAGATTGTTCCCATTTTTGCAGAGCATCTTCATCGATAATTAGTTCTTTTTTATACTGCTTATGCTCTTTCATAGCAAGTTTGAATGCTTTGATAATCTTAAATGGGTTCTTTGTGAATAGCAATCCTACTTTATATGATTTCAGAAAGAAACTTAGTTTTCCATCTCTACTTTTTGCTACATTATAATGAGGCATTATTATTGGTGGTAAGTCAGGAAAAACTGATCTCAATACTTCTGCTAATCCGATAAATTTCGGGCAACCAACACAACTTTTGTTTTCACTACCAAAACGCGGTATAAAGAGATAATCTACTTTATCCTTTATGTCCATTGTATGACCAAAATAAAGTTTAGTGGAATAGCAATCCTCATTGGGAGCTAACCTTACAGACACATCTTTAATCTTTTTAGTTGTTAAAGGTGAAATAACTACTTCTGCTCCTAATTCTTTAAAAAATGTCTTCCACATTTTAGCGAATTTAAAGTAGATTAAGGCTCTTGGTAAGCCAACTCTCTTCAATTGATAATCTCCTATTAGTCATTTAAATTTTCATTTTGTAATTCTAAATACTCGCAATGATTTTTAAGAGAGTTTTAAATGATGGGTAGATTTTCGTTTAATTTGTACTTTGACTGAACTAATTTAACATGAAGTGATTTCTTGAAGTAATTGCTCAAAATCTAATTTAATTTTGAGTTTTACCCTCCAATTTATTTGCTATTTAGCATTTAAATTACATAAGTTGCTTGATAGTAATTTTTCTTATGCAAAACAAGTATAGTATTTTTCTTATAAAAAGATTCTTTCCAAGATAGATTCTTTTCTCTACTAAAGGTTAAAAATAGGATATTAACAATTAGGACTACTAGTAAAAAGAATCTAAAATGCACTTAATTATAGCTCTATTGAGCAAACTTTATTAGAACTTCTGCATTTTAATTTACTACTTAAACTCAAATTGTAGATTAACTCAGGAGTCTAAAATTGGTCACAGATAACGCTTTAGCAATTATACTAGGTGTTTTAGCAAATTCAATTTATAATGTAGGATTAGTCTTCAAAAGAAGAGGAGCTTGTACTCTTCCTGAAATAGAACAAAATTCTGCCTGGCAGAATATTAAGAATTTTGCAAAATGTAAATCTTGGGTTTTTGGGTTCTCTTTGACAATAGTTCAATGGTTTCCTTTGATGTATGCAATCAAAATTGGTTCTTTGTCACTGGTTGCTCCAACTATGGCTATTGGATTTGTTGTATTAGTTATCTTTTCTTGGCTTTTTCTTAAAGAGCCTATTAGGATTACTGAAATAATTGGTATATTAGTAGTAATGGCTGGACTTGTTGCATTATATGTTATTGCTCCAATTGAGTCAGGTAATTATAACTTAGCACAAATGACTGATTTCTTTAGAGAGATCAATGCAATTGCGTTTCTTAGTGTGTTTTCCATTATTATTGGCATTCTCGTAGGTGTAACCTATGGTAGAAAATATCCTCAAGCAGGTGGAATGCTAGCTATGGCTTCTGGATTAAGCTATGCAACTGCCACAATATTCGCTAAAGCGGCTATTGGTAGTTTGACATTTGCCAATGTAGTTGATTTTCTACAAAATTCGTTAAGTGCTTGGCAGTGGTGGATATATCTTTTCTTAATGTGTTGTGGGTATTTCGTTGCTTTTACTTCACAACAAATAGCTTTGCAAAAAGGTAAAGCATTAGTTGTTTCTCCGACGATTGATATCATGAATCTCTTCATGCAAGTAATGGCAGGAATTTTCGTTTTTAATGAATGGCTTATTATCTGGGGCAGTTTATTAACATGGCAAAAAGCTCTGAAGGTTGGTTCAATTATTATAATTATATTAGGTGTAGCAATACTCTCATTCTTTGTTAAAAAAGATGAAATGATAACTGACGATGAAAAGAAAAAAGAAGAAGCAGAAGAAGAATCCGAAGAAAAACTGTCATTAGAGCTTAAAGAAGAAAAAGAAAAAACTGTTGTTATTAGCTTAAAGGAAAAAATTACAAGTACTGAAATAAAAGAATCAAAAAAATCCCCGGTACATTCTAACAAATGATGTAATTAACAGCACAATAAATCAAATCATTGTTTAAATATAGCTAATAAACTTTTTATTGTAATATTATGCTTCGTTATCAAACAAAATAATTTTAGGTGGTTTTAAGAAATGGATGCTTTAGAGTTACTAAAATCAAGAAGAAGTATTAGAAAGTACAAATCGACACCTGTGGAAGATGAAAAAATTAAGAAATGTTTAGAAGCAGCTAGATGGGCTCCTTCCGCTTCCAATAAACAACCATGGGAATTCATTATAGTAAAAGATGAAAAAATACGAAAAAAATTCGCTGAACTACATCCTTATGCAAAATTCGTTGCAGAAAGTCCTGTTGTTTTTGTTCCGTTAACTAATCCAGAAATTCATGCCAAGTATCACATGTCTGATACAGGTTCATCCATCATGCACTTCATGATTGAAGCCCACAGTTTGGGTTTGGGGACATGTTGGGCCGGGGTAATTGGTGCTTCCTTTGAAACTGAATTAAAGAAACTCCTCAATGTTCCAGATCATCTCAATATTATGGCAATAGTTGCACTTGGTTATCCTGATCAAGAACGCGAATCTTCAAGAAAACCATTAGATGAATTAGTTCATTGGGAAAAATATTCCAAATAAAACCATTTGGAGTAAAGCAATAAATGATTGGATTCAAAATACTAGCAATTTGTGGAATGCTAAGTCCGATTATCTATACTTTGATGTGGGTAATTGGAGGTTTTATAGTTCCGGAATATAATCACTTACACAAAGATATCAGTTCCTTATTTGCAGTTAAAGCACATAGAAGATGGTTGTTTCAATCGCTAATTATTGCTAGCAGTGCATTAATGTTGGTCTTCTTTGCTGGTTCTCATTGGGGAACGAACAATGGTGAAGGTTCGATTGTTGGGCCAATTCTCTTTATTATCAGTGCAGTTATGGGTTTACTTGTTGCATGCTTGTTCCCATTAGATGAGGGAGGAAAACCCACTGCTTGGCGAGGAAAAGGACATGTAGTCTTAGTCGTTAGTATGGGAATCCTTCAAATTGTAGCGATGTTCTTTCTGTTCTTTAGCTTAAGATTAGTTGATGGTTGGAAAGGATTTGGTATTTTTAATTTAGTTTCAGCCATTGTTTCGTTAATCCTTGTTGGAGTAATGAGTTTCTTTGGAGGAAAACCATATATGGGATTAGCTGAGCGATTCATGGCAAGTGCCTATCAAATTTTTTATTTTGTTTTTGCTTTAGTCGTGTATTTTAATAATTAATTCAAGCAATCTGTTTACTACTAGAAATTGAAAAGATTAATAACGAGAAAATTCAATAACTCTCTGAGGGTTTATTTTGGGTTATATTGAAAAAGAGTATTACGAGAATTCATTTTATCAAGTTGATATACAAAAAAGAATGAATTTAATTAAAGCTGGTATTATTTTACAAGCTATTATTTTTTCCATTTCTGTTTCTATGAATATACTTTTTACAATTTTTTATGCTTTACTTGAATCCGATGTTTTCTATTATGGTTTTTATCAAGTTTATCAAATTATTACAATTGTACTAGATTATCTTTTTCCAGTAATGGCAATTACAACGATTGTTCTATTTGCAAAAGATTTCTTTAAACTTTCAAATTTCTTTACCTCTGAAATTCGAAATAAAATAATCATATCTGCAATCCTATTTATCTCTTATATTGCTTTTGCTGAACTAGCATTACAAATAATTGAGTTTTTTATTAGATATAGGTTATTTTACTATGGAATTTATACTATTGTCTATTTTGTAATCATAAATATAATTCGAATTGGAATTATTTCTAGTGCATTTCTTTTTATGAATCAAGCAATTCAGAAAACATACCATCAGGGGCTTAATAGAAAAACTACTTTATTTTCTTCTTATTTTGTATTGGCAACTGGTGTATTATTCGGAATTTTCTATATTTTCTATGTAATTTTCAATTTACCTTATTATTCATTTACAATTTTCTTTTCCTTATTCAACATTGCTTTAGTAGTTGGTTTCATCGAGATTATTATATTTCTCAATAGAATTCAAACAGAAAGTTTACGTCCCCCTGAATCAACATTCTATCCCGGACAAGTGATTTATAAAAAAGATCAAGTTTTAATAAGCTCTACACCTGATAGTAATAATATCGGAAAATTAGATACTGCTAGTGAAGTACCAATGGGTCAAACACAAATAACTACTGAAATAATCGATGGTCAACAAGTACAAGTCATAAAGCAAATGGTTATGATACCGCCTGGAACACCAAAGTGGAAATGCACGATCCAAGGTTCCAACAAAGTTTGGTATGAAGATTTTCACTAACAAATTAATGAAATTTGAGTGAATAACCGAGAGATAAAAATGAAAAATGAAAAAATACAGCATTATCATTTGCAAAAACAATCATTACTAACAAAAACAAGTCATCATGACTTTGAAGATATTTTAAAGAAACAAATCGGTTTACACTCAACAGACTATTTGACACCTTATTTCTCCCTTTGGGCTCGAGTTAAGAATTTTGAACCAAAGAGTCTTTTTCTTGCGATTTCTGAGGATAAATCTGCTGTACGAATGAGAGCTTTTAGAAGAACAGTTTTTGTTGTCCATCGAGAAAATTTGGAAAGTATTATTGGTTCTATGAGGTTATTTCTGGAGAAATCCATACGTGATAATCTAAAATTTATGGTAAAAATGGGTATGGAAGATGGCAGCTTTAATAGAATTAGAACAGATATGATTGAATTACTAAAGCTAAAATCGCCATTAACAACGAGCCAAATTAAAAAAGAGCTCTCAAGTAAATGGAAAGGTGATTGGGTAAAAGCATCTTTACAGCTTTTGGAATTCGAAGGAATGGTCGCAAGGATAGGACAACGATATTTAACTGATAGAACCATAAAATATGGTCTATTTGAAGACTATTTTCAGGAATTGAAAAGTAAGGCAATTAATATTGAAAAATCGTTGCAGAATATATTTAGATTGTATATTCAGCAGTTTGGACCGATAACTATAGATGATTTTAGTTGGTGGTTGCCTTTAACTAACACCCAAACAAAGAAAATCATTGATTCCATGAAAGATGATATTAAAGAGTTTGAGTTTAATTCCAAACAGTATTTTATGCTCAAAGATGATTATGAAATCTTTTTGAATTGTGAATCAAAAAGCGAATCACCAGTTGTTAATTTTCTCCCATATGAAGATCATTATCCGAAAGCGTATAAAATTAGGAATTGGCACATCTCAGATGAAGTTGTTACTAAATTATATGATAAAGGGACAATTAATTTGGGGCAATTCCAACCATCTATTTGGATAAATGGAGAGGTAAAGGGTAGATGGAAAGTAGCTTTTGTTGATGAGAAAAAAACTGAAATGAAAATAGAAATTGTTTTTCTTGAAAAGAAAATTAGTCAAACAAAAGAATTAATGAAATTAATTACTGAGCAAAAAGAAGAACTTGAAATCTTCGCAAATGAAAAAATGATTCCTTTAATGAAAAAGAACTAGAACGTATCCGCTAGTAATTCTTCAGGTGCTTCAAATTTACTTTCTACTACCATTTTTTGACGTATAACGAAAATGATACTTCCCAACCAGAAGAAGTAGAGAATTGACGCAATTGATGCCATGAAGATTATCACAGTACCGAAATTTCCAGGTATGAAAACTCCAATTTCTCCTAAACCAAGAACAGCAGTAAAAATTGCAAGCCAAGTTGAGGTTTCTCTTGCTAATTGATACTTGAAACTAAGAAAACCATATCCTCCTGTTCCAATTGTGAATAGAAGTAGGTAAGCGATCACTTGGAAGATATTGATATAGGATATCCAACTCTCATACTTTGATAGTAAAAGGGATTTCAAAGGTTCAACAGCAACATAATAATCTGGGGCAATATTGAAGATAATTAGTAATTTTGGAATAATTAAACCAATAATTATGAGTGAACTCACGATAGAAGTTATGGTAGGTAAAAATAACCAATTCCTAACCTCTTGTTTGATTTTAGAATAAAACACTGCAAAAACACCTATAGTTGCTGGAATAATAAATACCGCACTAACCAACACCATAACAGAATCAATTGTATGAATAAGCTTTCCATCTACGTAATTTATGAGTAGTTCTGGGTATCCACCAGTTGGTAATTGTCGAGTTACCAGGAAACTTGTGATTATCTTACTAAGGAAAGAGATTATTACAATGCTAATAGAAATTATTCCCACATAATCGATAATATTTTTTTTTCTTGTCAAATTAGCTACTCCTTCACTTAACAAACAATATTGCTTCCCGATTAGATAGGAACAATGCCTATTAAATAACTTTCCAAGAAAATTGAAAAGAAGGAATTACTTTCCTTCTATTGCTTTTACATCATCTTCTTTCCGGATGATCATTATTATCCCTATTGCTGCCATCCATAATAGCATTAGTCCCAAAGAAATCATCGTAACTATGTCAAACACTTGTTTCACAACACCAGTTCCTAAAGTTCCAAGTAAACCTAGACCTAAAACACCTGTACCAATAGCTAACCAGTTTAACCATTTTGGTAGAATCGATCGTTTCAAATCTATGAGAGCGAGAATTGCTAAGCCTGTTGTTAAAGTCAAAATTGTTCCAATTATAATGAAAAAGTCCTCAATTACCCTAAGTGTATGTGTTAAAACTTGCAGAGATGCCAGAATTGAAGGATCGCTTTCAGCAAGATATGTGGGAGCAATAAAGTGTGAGATTACTAAAGGAATAATATAAGCTAAAGTTAGTAGTACTACTCCATGATAGATTATTGCTGCAGGAATCCATTGCATCGGACCCTCTTTTCGTAATAGTTGATAATAGCCAAGAATAGCTGGGATGGTGAATAATGATCCAAGGATACCAAACCACCCGTAGACAGACATTAATCCACTTACAGCACTCCAATCTAAGAGATATTGATCCATTGTTGCCAAACTCTCAGGTTTTCCAATACCCGCAATGAGAATGAAAATAACTGTACCAATATAGCTTAATGTTGCTATAATAGAACTAATACCACAAATTTTGATGAATTTATCATTCATCATGGCAATTTATTGATGAAATTTTACCTTATTTATGTTGTGTTTTTTATTTAATACTAAGTGATGTAATGAAACGTTTAATTTGGAAGCTATGCAAAAAGCTAAAGAAATGCTTTACCTATTGATTGTTTGGGATTGTGATAAGTACGAAAGCTACAGCTTTAGCCAATTCCAATACTGCTTTAATCAAGTATTGGGGAAAACAAGATGAAGAATTAATCATTCCAATGAATAATAGCATTTCATTAACTGTTGATTCTTTATCAACTACAACTACTGTTGAATTTTCAGATGAATTCACACAAGATCTTTTCATTCTTAACAATGAGAAACAAACAGGAACTGCTGAGAATCGAGTGATTAGACATTTAGATTTACTTAGATCAAAAGCTAAGATGAATTTGAAAGCAAAAGTCATGTCTCAAAATAATTTTCCAACAGCAGCAGGTTTAGCTTCTTCAGCATCTGGTTTTGCAGCATTAACAGTAGCATCCTGTAAAGCTTTAGAATTAGAGTTAGATCAAAAACAGCTCTCCATGCTTTCCAGAAGAGGTTCCGGTTCATCTGCAAGATCTATTTTTGGTGGATTTGTTGAGTGGATAAAAGCTGATGAGATAGGTGAGTCTTATGCAAAACAATTGGCTGATAAAAATCACTTTGATATTCGGGATATTGTTGTGATTTTTAAGCCACAAAAACGCGAGTTTTCTACTAGAGAAGCAATGAAAATTTCAAAAGAAACAAGTCCAATGTTTAAAGCTCGTTTAGATGTAGTAGAAACATCTTTGGATAAAATGAGGAAAGCAATAGAACAAAGAGAATTTAATTTGCTAGGGCAAACTGCTGAATCAGATTGTAATTTAGTACACTCGATTGCTTTAACATCAACACCTAAACTCTCATTTTGGATAGATGAAACTATTAGAATAATCAATCTAGTGAAGGATCTTCGACAAGGAGGTATTGATGCTTTTTATACAGTCGATACTGGTTCAAATATGCATATCTTGACTCTTCCACAATATGCAGAGGAAATTGATATGATATTGAGAAAAATACCTTATATAGAAAAAACAGTTGTTTGTAAACCAGGTGATGGTGCAAAAATAATTGACAATCACTTGTTCTAAAAATCGAAAAATTATAGTTTGTTGGATAAAATGACAATAGTTAGTTCAGCTCCAGGAAAATTAATCCTCTTCGGAGAACATGCAAGTAGCAGAGGGAAACCTGCAATTGTTTTTGCCGTCAACTCACGACTAACTGTTATCCTAAAGGAGCATAATTATCCGAATAAGGGTATTCTCCTTACAAGTAGAGATTTCAATGTTCAACGAGCTGAATATCCCTCTGGTAGATTGAACATTGTTAGTAAGGTAATAGATATTTTCTTCGAAGAAACTCTTCTTAATCCTGAGCAATTCCAACTGATTATTAAATCTAGAATTAAACCTGGTTTTGGTAGTTCTGCAGCAGTTATTGCGAGTGTATTAGGAGCTCTAAATTCCTATTATAAAACTAATTTCTCAAAAAGAGAATTATTGCGATTAGGAATTAAAGCGAATTATGTGATTAAAGGATACGGAAGTGGGTTAGATATCGCAGCTTCAATCTATGGGGGATTAATCAAATATCAAATTGATCTGGAACCAGAGTATTTACCTTTTGAGAATTTAGATTTGATTATTGGTAATACTGGAAAGAAAGCCCCTAGTGGACCAATTGTTAACTCAGTAAAAGAACTAGAGAAGAGTAATCCAAAAGAAACCAAAGAAATTTTCAATACAATAGAATCAATAACAAACAAAGCTGAGCAAGCAATTAAGCTAAATGATATACAAAAAATCGGACAATTAATGAATGAAAATCAAGAAATGCTTAGAAAACTCGAAGTAAGTTCTGAAGTAATCGAAGAAATGATACAAGCAGCAATTGATGTTGGAGCTACTGGTGGGAAAATATCTGGTGCAGGAATCGGAGACAATATAATAGTTTTAGGTCCTAGTGAAAAACGAGAAGAAATTATCAAGGCACTTAATAAAACAAAAGGGAGAGCGTTAGCCTATATTCGTATTGAACAAAATGGACTAATGGTCTCGAGTGAGAAATAAGAAAATAAAAAGAAAAATGATTCAGTTTTTCTTTCTTAATCAATCCATTGTTCTTCTGGACGACGTTCTGGAATGCCTTGTGGCATTTTACCTGTTGCGTGAAATTCATCTGTTGTATAAAGTCCACAATAACAGTGACCAAATTCCTTTTGATCAGGAACACAGTAGTCACAAGGACATAATACATCTGAATCTACTTCTTTGTCACCTTCAATTAATCTGCAAGGACAACCAAAATAACCATGTTTATTGAAATTAGATGTTAAACCTTCTATTAACATCTCCAGAAATTCTTTATCTGGATGTAAATGCCATCCTTGCTTTTCAGCGACCATTTCTACAAATTTTCGTACTTCTTCTTTGGTTTTTTCCTTTTTAGGTGGGAGCATCATTTTTTCCTTCGCTAAATATAGCTTTTCTTATGCGTCTAAAAATGCTTCCTTCCATTTTTCTTCTACGTAACCAACCAACACTTTATCTCCACCGTCTATCACGACAAATGGGAATCCTAACCTTTCTTCAAATTTTTCTCTTAAATCACGTTTGATTTTCATTCTTGAGTCAGGTTTTTGTAGGTCTACATAGATGTATCTAAAAGTAAGATTGTTTTTTCTTAGGAATTCCAATCCTCTTTTACAGAAACCACAAGTTGACAAAGCATATACTTGTATATCGCATGGATTTTTTTCTCCTTCTTCATTAACAAATTCTAAGTTTTCATGCATTGATTTTAACCTCATTTAGTTTTTAATTGAAATTTGTCTCTTTAAATAATAAAAGCTTCTGTGAAAGAAAGTGAAGTTCTAGCTTATGCAAACAAAATAAAATTAACAAAAACTTTGTTTTTCTTAATTTGTTGGAGCCTCTTCAACTGCTTTCTTCTTTTTCTTCATTCTTTGTGTAAGAGCAAGAATTAATCCGAAAGTTAGTATAAAGACCATAAAACTTCCAAAAATAATCAGATATAACCAAGGTTCACTTGCCGCAAGATTGACCATTTTTACTATCTCCAATTATTAAATATTTTATATGTTTATTAGCTTTATTATTTTTTAATGCATCGAAAAAAAGCATCCTTTTTCAAGCAAACTCCTTTCTTTATTAATAGATATATTTTAATTAGGTTCACTTTTTTGTTAAGTAGAAATATACGTGAGTGCTAGCAATGGCTGATAAAGAATTAATTGGGTTTATAGAAGAACAAATTGTTCTTGAGAAGAAAATTGTCGAGATTTCTAAAAAGAGCGTTGTAGATATTAAAAATGTTCTAGTTAGGGAACTCATACGAGGAATCACTATGGATTCCAAAAAACACGCCATACTTCTAACAGGTCTAAAAGGTATGCTTGAAGGTCCTACTCCATTAATTGAGGAAGAGAATTACGATTTAATAAAAGAGACTATCGAGAAGCATATCGAACTTGAAGCAAAAGCGATCGATACTTACAGAAGTTTGTTGAATGCTTACATAGAAGATGAAAAAGTAAAAATGATCATTAGTGAAATACACAAGGATGAAATTAGACATCATGCATTCTTGAAAGCATTACTCAAAACAATTGTAGAAAAAGAAACTTTAACACAAGATATGCTTGAAGATTGGATGTTCAAATATGCACCGTTCCATGGTTCTCCTGGTGGATAACCTAAAGGAAAAAAAAATGATTCTTGAGATCTAGAGGAATTTCTCTGCGAATTTCTTCAGATCTCGTTCTCTCTTAATGAGAGGTTCTTTGCTTCTTTGATATAGCCCATGCTTTTCAAGAAAAGTCGGTTTATCTTTAGTATAAAATACTCCAAGGGGGAACTTTTCTACTTCGGAAGCTCGTTTTAGTGCTTCAAATCTATCTTTGGGATCATGACTTTCTTCTAAATAATAAACTCGTTCTTTGAACCATTGATAGGTGTTTAATTTATTAAATGAGACACAAGGTTGTAAGATATCAAGTAAAGCATACCCTTTGTGTTGAATTGCTTGTTTCATCATTGCTTTCATGTGCTTTGTGTCGCCTGCATATGTTCTTGCGACAAAAGAAGCATCAAGACTAATTGCAATTGTTAAAGGATTAAAGGGATCAAGGATTACTCCTTCAACTTGGACTCCTGTTTTCATTCCAAAGCGAGATGTTGGTGAAGCTTGTCCTTTTGTTAGTCCATAAATCATGTTATTATGCACGATGTTTGTTATGTCTGGGTTTCTTCTCACAGTATGTATGAAGTGATTTCCACCTTCGCCATATGTACATCCATCTCCACTCTCAGCTATAACAATTAAGTTTGGGTTCGCTGCTTTTATTGCCCAAGCTGCAGGCAAAGATCTCCCATGTAAGCCATTAAAGAAATTGCACTTCAAGTATTGAGGTATTTTCGCTGCTTGTCCTATACCTGAAACCATGACAAGGTTTTCTGGTTTTATATCTAATTCAACAAGTGTTTCTTGAAGGGTAGCTAATATTTGATAATCACCACATCCGGGACACCAAGAAATATCAATGTCGCCCATATCGAATATATTTGTTTTCTTGCTCATTTTTTGCCCTCCACAACTTTTTTGATTTTTTCCGTCAGTTCTTCGACCGAAAAGGGCATGCCAGTAAACTTCAGTATTTTATTTTCAATATCAATTCCGGTATAAAGTTTGATTAGTTTTCCAAATTGAGATGTTACATTATTTTCAACAATGACAAGCTTTTTTGCTTTCTCAAGATATTCTTTTGTCTTCTTATATAATGGATATACTTGCTTGAAATGAAGGAATGAAATACTTTTATCACCAATTGATTCTAGTGCTTCAGTGATTGCATTACAAGTTGATCCCCAACCAACAATTAGAGTTTCATAATTCTTACTTCCTATTAGGTCAGGAGCAAGGACATTTTTCTTCACTTCCTCGAGTCTTTTCAATCTCTTTTCAACCATTTTTACTCGAGTATTTTCAAGGTCTTCTGTAATGAATCCATCTTCATCGTGTTCATCACTGTCAGCTCTTACTAATCCTTCACCAAAACCTGGTATCCCTCGAGGAGAAATACCTGTTTTCGTTAGTTTGTATCGTTGGTAGCCTTTTTCTGTTTTAATGATATGTTTGTCAATTGAAATATCTGACATATCCAAAGAAGGAATATTGTAATATAAATCCACAAAAAACTGATCTGTTAATATAATCACAGGAACTTGAAATTCATCTGCCATATTGAACGCTTTCTGTGTAATGTAGAAAGCGTCTTTAAGTTTTCCAGGTGCCAGAATTATTCTTGGAAAATCTCCATGACCACTGTACAATGCTAACTCTAAATCTCCTTGTTCCGTTCGAGTTGGTAAACCAGTAGCTGGTCCTGGTCGTTGTGCAATGTGAATAACAATAGGTGTCTCTATCATTCCACTCAAGCTTATTCCTTCACTCATTAAAGCAAATCCTCCACCTGAGGTAGTAACCATTGCCCTTGCACCAGCATACGCAGCTCCTAATCCTGCATTTATTGCTGCGATTTCATCCTCAGCTTGTTCAACTAAAATATCAAAATCATTGGAATGTTTTGCAAGGAAATTTAAGACTCCAGTTGAGGGACTCATAGGATACGAGCATATAAAATTACAACCTCCAGCAATAGCACCCATCCCAACAATATCAGCACCATTAACCATTATTTCTTTTTCAGTTTTCTTTTTTGGTTTAATTTTAATCGCTATTCCCTTTGATTTAGCTATTTCATTTGCAATTTCATTGCCTTTTTGAAATGCTTCTATGTTCTTATTAACAATCTCCTCACCTTTTGGCGTAAATCTTTCCTTCAGAAATTTTGTTCCTAGTTCTTCATCAATATTGAATAATTCAGTAATAACTCCAGCAGCTATTGTATTTGAATAAATTCGATGACCAATTTCTTCTGCAATTTTTGTCCAAGAAATCTCAATAACATTGTATTCTTTAACATCAAGTTCATGTCTTATGTTTTCTGGTTCACCTATGATGAGTGTATCCTTTGTTATTCTTTTTCTTTGTCTGGATATGGCAGTTTTGTTAAATGGTATGAAAATATCAATTCGATCTACATAAGCTTTTACTTTGTCTGAGGAGATACGAATTTCTGTTGAATTTGTTCCTCCACGAACTCGAGACATATATTCTTTTAGCGCAGCCACATAATATCCTGCTTCATGTAGAATATGTGTTAAGAACTGCTCAACTGTTTGTATTCCCTGACCTGCAGCACCACAAAGAACAATAGAGATATCACTTTTATCAGAAATTGTATGATTAGTCATAACATAACAGTCTAATTAGTTTTAATTAATATTTTTGCTTAAAAAAATTAAATAAAGAATCTTAGTTAATAACATGTTTTCTTTCACTCTAAGGATCTAGTCACATGGGTATTAAGTCTCTCATTTCTTTTTGGTAGGATTCCAAGTATTATTCCAAAGAGTGTAACTACTATAAAGTGGATGATTGAAAAAATGAATCCTACACCTAATTTTGTTTCGCTGTGTAAGTTATCTAAATAATTGAAAAATGGTAGTTGCAGCATTACTCCGATAAAACCGATTATCCCAAATAACACAACTAACATACTCAAAATACGTCTAACATTATCTTGAAATTTCTCATCATAACTTAAAATGAAACCTAGTATAGGAACAAGGATTAAAGTTAGAGCTAATCCAGTAATAATTAGCACAGGTGAGATTACCAAGAAATTATCAAGAGTGCTGGAACCACCTGAACTAACAAATTCAGTATTATTATAAAAATTCCAATATCCGAAGAAATGTGTCTCGTACTCGTAAGCATTCGAACCAATAGTCCAATTTCTTGTAGTAAAAGGTGTTAGAAAAATTACCAAGCTGCTTGAGAACATCAATACTATAACTATTATTGGTATTATAGTTTTGATAATGGAATTTCTATTTGACATCGAAACCTCACTCATTTACAGATATACCATGTATTGTTTTTTGTTCTATTAAGTATTATCAAATTTTACCTAAAAGAGATTTTTCATTTTTCTATCTGATTTTCATCTGACATGAAATCTTCAAGAGTCACTGTTGGTTTTTCATTTGCTAATGATGGGAAGATTTCCTGCCATGGAACCGCAACTGCTTCTAAATCATTCACCTGTAAAATATTCATTACTTTTTCACTGAAACTTTTTGCAACTAGTATTCCTCGTACTTTGATTTTCTCTACTTGCCCGAAATACTCTACATATCTTTTCAATTGATGAGCATCAGAAGGGGTAGCTGCTCGTTTTTTTACTTCAACAACAATAATATTCCCTTTTTTGTCGACTCCCCTTAGATCAAGATAACCGAATGGAGTATTGTATTCTCGAGTTGTTGGTTGAAAATCCTTATCGATTATTTCTGGATGGTCATACAAGTAATCGGAGAGATCTTTTTCGGAACCATAAATGCTAAGAGAAGCGGAATCGTGTGCATCGAAAAGTGTTGTATGATATATTTCATTGAAAATAATCTCTAGGGTTTCTTGAGTTTTAGTTCTGAAGGATTTGACTGTAAGTTTATTGTTATCAAGAAGATAGGTGATTTTTCCTGCTCCAGCGGTTTGCCAATTCATTGGTTTGAGACCTTTTGGACCATGTAGAACAAGAGTTTCATCTTTTTTGATAAACAATAATCTATCACCTTCAGGAAGATATGATTTTATTCTACCATCAAATATTGCAATGCAAGATCCAAAAATAACAATCATTTTATTGGTAGATTCATCATTCAATTGTTTTACCAGTTTGTCTATTTTTCCTGGAAGGATTTGAGTCTTAGTCATAGAGAAAATTTCCTTAGCAAGTATTATTTTCTTGTTTTAAAGCTGATTCCTTTTAATTTATATAAATAATCTGGATTCCTAGTTTTAAGAAAAACCTCTTAGGAGAAACTACCATTTCTTATTCAAATGAGAATAAATGTAATCTTTAAATTACGTTAGATAGTTATAATCTGGGTGTGGTTATTGTAGATAAGAATTCATATTTAAGAAAAATCACTAGTACATTTGTTCTAATCACATTTTTTGTTTTAATCTTCCAAATGTTAGTTTCTTAAGTTTGGCTCAAAGTAAAGAAGCTTTAGAAGAAGATTCAGATTTAAGTATTCTACTTGATAGTGATTTAGTCGTTGAAAATCCACTTTTAATCCCCAATTCCAATAGTAATGAGACTGTATTTGGTGAAGGCGTTCATTTAACACCGAGTGATTTGCAGAGAGATTACTATGCTACTGCGCTAGGAACCGATGGTCGTTTGCATTGCATTTAGATACAACAACATACTCAGCATGGATTCTCTTTATTTTATTCTTTTTCAAATAGTAGTGATGGCATAAACTGGAGTGTTTCGAAATTACTGTATCGATTTGAGGAGGAAATTCTCCATCCGGATCTTACTGTAGATAACAATGATAATTTACATATTGTGTTAGCTATTAAGAGAGATACATATTCTCGAGTCTATTATCTCAATTATACAGCATCGAATTCATTAAGTTCTTTAGTTCCTGTTTTTACAACCAAAACCTATGAGTTTTCCTCTTTAAAAATCGGTATCTCGCATAATGATACCGTTAATATTGCTTGGATTTCAAAACACGAATCAAGTATATCTTCATTATGGTTAAGTATGATACAATTGCAGAGAATCAATTTAACTACAAATGAATGGCTTTCGGAACCACTAGTATTGTATAATGAATCTAATCCAAATATAATGGATCTAAGTTCAGATTATGATTCCTTGCATCTTACTTGGACCAATAGTTCTGATTACGCTCCTAATCAGGCAATTTCTCATGTTTTCTTTAATGAAACCACGAAGCTTTGGAGTGCATATGAAACGTTAACTCTAAGTAATAATTTTGTTAAAATTCTCAATACTGATTTAGCAAAAGACAAGGGTTTACATATTCTCTGGGCAGAAGGAACAGCATATAGTAAATTGTACTATCTCAAATGGTTTACGAATACTTCCACAACAGCTCCATCAAGTCAAATCAATAATCCTTCTGGAAATAATAATCATGCATATCTAGTTGAGAACGATAGTCCTGGAGATTTACATTTAGTATTCGAAGATGCAATAGGATTTCTTACTCAAATTTATTATCGAAAGATGTTCATCAATAATGGAACATGGACACCAATTGTTCAGTTATCAACTTCTTCATATTCGAAAGAACCGATATTTTTGGAAGCATTCGCTTCTTCCGTTATTTTAGGTTATTTGATTTATATTTGTGATGGAACTCTCGTTTATCAATATCTTAATACAAGTGAAATTGAAGCAGCTGGAGGGATTTTTATGGGTGAAACTGCTGGGATCGTAACAGATTTGCCATTTGTTACATGTACAGGATATGATGAACCATGGTTAATTTTTGCTACTGCTGCTGCATTAAATATAACTATCCCAACAACAACAACGACACCTTCGAATACATCTACACCTATGGGGCCATTAATTGGTAGTTTTTTGAGTGTTTCAATTGTAGTTTCAGCAAGTTTTGTTATTATCATGATTGTTAGACGACGAGAAAAGTATGACAATTAATAAATGAGGAAAGCAACTACTTTCTTCATTTTCTATTTTTTTTGATTAAGAAATGCTGAATTTTTAGTCTTGACTATCAAAGTTGTTTTTTTATAAAAATAAAATTCCATATTAATTGGAAACAATATCCTAATTAAATATTAAACACAAATACATTCGAGGATTATATTTGAAACTTGGCATTTCACTTGGCTTGAATTTCACAGGAGTAGCTTCAATAAGTGAGTTCCTAAAATTCGCACATAAGAAAGAATTATCAACTGTAGAACTAGTTGCAGAACCTCCCTATTGTCATATAAGCTCATTTTCTATTGAAGAGAAAAAAGCTATCAAAAATGAAGCAATAGATCTTGGATTAGAGCTTACGCTACACGCTACCTTTTCAGATGTAAATATTGCTGCCTTTAATAAAACCATTAGACTGTTCTCTTTAAAAATTATGAAAGAGTGTATTGATTTTTCACAAGAAATAGGTTCAAGAGTCATTACAATACATCCAGGTGAATTAAGTGCTGGGGGTCATACTTTCCCACAGGTAGTTATCAAAAATAACTTCGCTGCCTTTGAAGAAATAGCAGAATATGTTGAAAATAAAGATGTGATAGTTGGATATGAGAATATGCCTATTTTTACTTGGACTCAATTTGAAGAATGCTATGCACCAGAACTAATAAGTCAAATAGTCAAAGAAATAAATTCGGAATCGCTAGGGATTACTTGGGACATTGGGCACTCAAATACTACGAAATATTCGCAGTTAGATTTCCTAGATTGCTTCAAATCAAAGTTAGTACATATTCATATCCATGATAATGCAGGTCATATAGAAGGCTGGAAGGATACGCATCTTGAAATTGGAAAAGGAACCATTCTATGGAAATCATTGTTAGCAGAAATTAAGAAAACAAACTATAATGGATCGTATATTTTAGAACAAAATAGTAAATCGTCGATCAACAATTCATTGGAATACTTATCTCAATTATAAGTATCCACAAAAAATCTATTCTTCAATTTGTGTTATGTATTCACTTAGCCTCTCAAAAACATCTTTCTGATTCTTTTCTTGGAGAAATTCTATAAATATCTTCAATTTTTCCATAGTTTCTTTTGAAAGATTATGTTCCATCACACAACAGTCATTACTGGCGTTTTCTTCATTAACTCCAATAAGAACTAGGAATGATTTCAAGATATCATGTCTTTCTTTTACTTTAACAGCGATTTTTCTTCCTTTCTCAGTTAGTGTAATAGTACCATATTTTTCAAAATTAACAAATCCATTTGTTTTTAGCTTTGAGATCATTTCTGTAACGCTTGCTTTACTAATCCCTAAGAGACTGGCTAATTCAGTAATATGTGCATGACCATCATTTTCACTTAGAAGTAGTATTCTCTCGAGATAGTCTTCAATTGTTGCTGTTATCGCCAATTCATCTTCTTTCTTTGGATTCATGGATTTGTCCCACATACAATTATTTCTCATTTAATAAATAAAGAATCGCACTCAAAAAGTTATAGGATTTTCATCGGAATATTTATTTCTTATATAAATTCATCTTTAATTGATTTCATCATAAAATTTCAGTTGTAGGGTGAAAAAAATGGTCAAGGAAAAATCTGCAAAAAAAGATGTTTTGGTTAAAAAATTGGGGATTCTTAAGCTTGGAAATATAGCTTCATCTGTTCTGTTGGAAATGTTGCTAGATGAAAGAGCTGATCGATTAGATATTGAAGTAAGAACCATTTCTTCAGGGGCAAAACTACAAAAGGAATCAATTAATGATGCATTTGAAATACTTTCGAAACTTGCATTTGATTTGGTTGTAGTTGCAACTCCTAATGCGTCTTTATCTGCTCCTCTTGAAATTATTAAGGAACTGGGTGAAACGAAAACACCTGTAATTGTTTTAACTGATATTTTGAAAAAAGAAACTCAAGAAGAACTAAAAGAAAAGAACATTGGTTATCTCGTTGTAAAACCTGATGCCATGATTGGTGCTCGAAGGGAATTTCTAGATCCAACTGAAATGGCTATTTTTAATGCCGATTTAATTAAAATACTATCAATTGGAGGAGCTCTTGCTGCAATCCAACAAGAAATTGATGAAGCACTCAATCTTATTATTTCTAAAAAAGAAATCATTCTACCTCAGATTGTTTTAACACCTGCAAAAATAGTGACATATGCTGGTTTTGCAAATCCTTACGCTGAAGCAAAAGCAAGGGGAGCTCTAGAAATTGCTGAAAAAGCTGCCAAAGTTAATACTGATGGCTGCTTCAAAATAAGTGAACGTTCTGAGTACATTTCTCAGGTAGCTACCGGTCATGAAATGATACGAATTGCCGCAAAACTTGCAGACGAAGCTCGAGAAATTGAGAAAGCAAACAACAAAGTTCGAAGACAACCTCACAGCTATTATGGCGAAATACAAACTAAACAACTCCTAAAAGAAAAACCAGATTCCAATTATGAATGAAGAGTTGATTAAATAATATGACAATGCTAATGGATCAATTATTTACTTGCCCAAATTGCGAGGTAATCTTTCAATCTAAAGTAGCCGGTAGCTACGATACTTTTGGAAGAAAATATAGTGACTTCTATGTCGGAAGTAGTTCAGACCCACAACCAATTCTTCATTTGAATAATATTTGCCCAAAATGTGGTTTTGCTGCTTATACCATAGATTTCAAAGTTTTTAGTATTGATTTGGATATTGTAAAGAATGCAATAATAGAGACAGAGAAATTTTCAGGAAGAAAAGCTACTGAGTTCAATGCTGGCGATGGGTTTATTCTCATCTCAAAGTACCTGGAAAATGAAATCTCAAAAGAAAGTCTAGTTTTCGTTCTTTTACAAGCAAATTATGCATATAGAGAGCTTGACGATCAAAAATTGGATGAATCTAGAAAATTAACTCTTGAGACAGTTGAAAGTGTGCTTGAAAAGGAATTATACAAAGAAAATCCTGTAGAACTATTTCTTTATCTTGCAGGTGAATTGAATAGGTTACTCGATAATAATGAGATGTCTCTAAAATATTTCAAAGAAGCTCTTGAGAAAGCGGAAAAGACTTCTAGGATCTCCAAAATAACGCAACAGCAATTAACTAAACCCAGTGAAATTATTCCAGAAGGATTTTTTGATTAAAATCCACACTTGCCATTCCACTTTATTTTTGTCGGAAGGAATACCGATTAAACAAACCTTAAAAACTCTAGGACTATCAAATTTCTATATTCCCCTATAAAATATCACAAAAAAACCCTGAACTTATGAAGTTGATTTGCAGGTGAGAAAATGAGTTCATCCGAAGAAGCAGCGTTTTTCAAAGTACTAATTGTAGGCGATGGAGCCGTAGGAAAAACAAGTATATGTACACATATAACTACTCAGGAATTTTTCTCAGATTATCACTTAACTGTAGGGTGCGATTTTTTTATCAAACGATTATATGTCAACAACATTAGTGTTACATTACAAATCTTTGATGTTGGAGGGCAAGATCATTTTGCTAGGATGAGATCAGCTTTTGCGGATGGAGCAAAAGGTATTTTCTTAGCATTTGACGTTACTAGAAGAGATAGTTTCTATAGTCTTGATAAATGGATTGAGTCAGTTAAAGAAGGATTGGACCCAAGAGCTCCTCAAGTGTTAATTGCAACAAAATCCGATTTAAAAGCAGAAGCTGAAGTTTGGAATGATGATATCGATAATATGAAAGGATTACTTAATTTTGATGCCTATTTTGACACTTCCGCCTTAACTGGAGATGGTGTTCCTGAAGCCTTTGAAACCATGGCAATGCTTCTTTTGGCTAGATATAAAAAAGATGAATATTTGAAAACAGCTCAACAAGTAAAATTTGTTGAAGGATTTTATCGAGCTTAAATTCTGTATGTATTCTAAAAAAAAGATGAATATAATGAGAAGAATTATCACTTCTCATTCAATGCCCAATATAACTTCCGCACTTTGGACAATAACTTGTCTCAGTATCGATTTTTTCTCCGCAAGTTTGGCAAACAGTTGCTGTTTTCTTTGTTTCTATTTCTTCTTCGACATCTACGATTTTTACATCATGCATTTTAGATTTGCGAATTGTCTCTTTATGTTTCTTTTTTCGTTCTTCTTCTTCTCTTTTTTTCACATCTTGTTTGTATTTCATTTCATCGCATTCATTTACTATACGTTTCCAATTGCCAAAAGTTAATCTATAGAGAACATTTGTAAGTAATTTCCATTCTTCGAGATAGATGAAAACTGGGAAGATTAATGCTATAGATACTGTGGTTAGAATCCAATTTGTGAAAGCCACAATATACCCTACGTATACGTGATAAAGACACCAAAAATCATTATAGACTTCTTCTTTTTCATGTAATGCTCCATATATGAAAGCTGAATTAAAGTAAACCCAATAATATAGTGCTTTTGGTGGTCTTCCTCTACTTAGAATTACTAAGATGTAATAAGGAAATAATATTACATGACCCGGTAGTGTTATCAAGCTCAAAATGAACCCAACTAACGGAGCATAAGTAAAATAGGTGAAAAATACCCTTCTTGGCAAACAGACAGTTCTTAAAACTGGGAGATTAAATTGATAACTTTGACTTACATCTGACACTTTGACCACATCACTGATTATATCTTTTAATTATAAAATAGTTTGTAATTAAATCTTTTATTGTATTGTTTTTCCATTCTTCTTAAGAAGAATTTGCTTTAGAATCCAGTCAGGAGAATCACTAATCTCCTTTTTCAAACGAGTAATTTGATTTGATTCTATATTTGTGAGTATATTTGCGATCTCTCTTGCTCTAATGAAATCCATAACATCAAATAACCCTATTAATTCATTTAATGCGAATTGATCATTTGTTTTAGCCATGATAATTAGAGTATCCTTGTATAACTCCTCATCTATTGGGTGTTCTATGAGTTCTTTTATTTGAGAAATTGGTAATTCTGCTGTTGTAACCTTTAATGATTCTATAATGCTATCAAGAATTGTTATTTTCTTGAATTGTTCACCTAATTCTGATAGCCACTCTTCTTCTTCCTTTTCATCTTCGATTTCTGAATGCAAATCAGAAGCTTCGAAAACATCTGAATTAGTGTTTCTTTCAAAGAAATCTATGTGCTCTGGGACATCATGTTCATATGATGTGTAATCCTCTCGTAATTCAATTGGCCTTGAAGATTTTGAATTCAAGCGTTCAATCCATCGATAAATATCACTTTCTGCAAGCTTTTTATCTGCAGCAGCTATTTTTTCGCTTGCTTTATGAGTGGCACCAATCTCCTCTATGTCTCTTTCCTTAGTTTGCGTGGTGCTTTCCTCATCATTATCTTCGTCCCATCTGTTGTCATAGACTTCTTCAATTTCACTTACTAATTCAAGTATTCCTTCTTCTATTGCTCGATAGATAGATTTAATGAAAATAGGGATAGCTGTTTGAGAATTGAGTGATCCAAGTGCTAAGATAGCTTCTCTTTGGACACTCATAAAGGGTTCATGTAGTGATAAATTAATGAGTTTTTCTTCAATTGTATTATTAATTAAAACATTGATTGATTTAATACTGTTTATTGCCTGATATCTAATTCTAGGATCATAATCATCTAAAGCATCTTGTAGTATTGGTAAAGCTTTTCTATTCTTCAAGCTGCCTAAAGCATATAAGGCATTCCAATAATACAATTCACTAAAATCATAATTAAACCAGCTTAAAACGTCAAGTGTGAATGATTGATTGATCGTTCGAAGCAGTTCATTATCAAAATCGTCAATGTAATCGATATCTAAATGCATAAAACTTGACTCTTGAGTTGAATTACTTCTCATTTCAGCATTGACTATTCGTTTGATTTCAGAGATTATATAATCAACAGATAACTCAGTTCCTATCTTACCCAAACAATTAATCAATTCGTAACTTTGTTCTGGTGACAATTTTTTATCTTTCGCAATCCCAATTAATTCTGATTCATATTCATGTAAATTAAAATTACCAATAATTCTCAACGCTAAAATAAAATCTTCAACTTCTGGAGATAAACAACTGGAAACATATGCTCTTAAGAATTCGATGCTTCTTTTATCAGGGAATTTACCCAAAATCTTCCAAGATGCAATAATTTGTTCTCGTATTTCTTTGTTGACAGAGTATGGGTCTACATCAAAATAGAGTTCATAAACTGCGTTTTTTATTGTGTAAGTTGTTTTCATTAAATCTAAAGTGGGTTCTATTTCTAGTAATTGGATAAGTTTTTCAATTGTTTTTCTGAGATCGATTTCTTCAACTAATTCGATGTCATAAGGGAGAATAGCTGAAATCGCATCTATGAATTTGAAAGTAATGGGTTGGAGAAAATCATCATTGGAATCTAAATACAATGCTGGTTTGATACCGGACCAAGCTAATTCACGAGCAATATAGATGGATTTTGAAAATGGGATAGTAAAATCAAAATCTTTACTCTTGAATAGCCAGAGAGCAGCCAATGGATTGCCTTTCTGTACAAGTATTTTTGCTATTGCTTGTCGTTGAATATGATTCTTACTTAGAAAAACGAATTTTGTACTTAAAAGATTTACAATTTTTGAATCATTCATCAATCCCAAAGCAAAGTAGGCATCTTCAAAGAGAATGTCATAATTAGACATTTTTTCAATCTCATCAAAGAAATCATCACGATCAAAATATCCCGCCATCAAAAGACCAATTCTTCTCTCTTCAGCAATAGGTGATTTTAACAATTTAAGGATATTAGAACTAATATGTTCTTCGAAATTAGTGACATCAACTTTACTGAATATCTTAATGAGTGAAAGTGATAAAGAAATAGAATTTCCGATGATGTGTGCAAGAGATAACATATCAATTATCATGTGGAAGTCTACTTTCTTAACAATGACTTCAAGAATTTTCTCAGCTTCAAAGGGTGTTAGTTTATAGAAATTATCAGTAAAGATTTTCCAATTCTCAATATCATATGAGAGAAGATATTTTGTAACAGCCTTATCATAATCCACTGAAGATAAAGCAGTCATTACCTCACGAGAGTACTTGTCCAAACTACACTTCACCAATTTCTCTAGTTGAAGTCGCAACAGTCAGAATTGACTTTAAAGTCTTTGGATAAACTACAGATATCCAACACAAAACAAGTTTTTTTGGAGATTATATCGCTTATAAAGCATATTTTTGAGTAAAGGTAACGTTTATAGTAAAGCATGTCAACTTGTACAGTTGATATTCAAGAGGAAAGCATAGTTTTAAGCTAAAAGATAATAGGTCTAAATTATGAAAGTAGAATGTCAAATAGTTTGGGTTGGTTAGAATTGAGCTCTTTAAGCTTAAAAGTAAAACATGGGATTCTAAAGAGGAATTACTCATATCTACTTATATTAATCGGTATATTGGGTATTGCCTTAATAACAGCTCAAAGTAGATTCCCCAAAACAAGGATAGATGGCATAGTTATAGATCCTACTAATGATCACTGGAATATACCGGATAAGGAAATTTCTGAAGAACTAATGCATAGGATAGTTAGTGATATTAAACTTGTACAAGAAGAAGACGATTTTGATCAAGATGGCTTACCAGATAATGAAGAATACAAATACCAATGTAGCCCAACAGTACCGGATTCGGATGGAGATGGATTATTAGACGGTGCTGAAGTTTATCAATACAAAACAATTCCATATAAAGCTGATTCTGACAACGACTACTTAATAGACTCTTATGAAGTTTATATATTTCACACTCATCCAATGTTATACGATACTGATTTTGACGGTTTATGTGATGGCTTAGAAGTTTTATTACACAAAAGTAATCCTTTTCATTCTGATACAGATTATGATAGTCTCGATGATTACTCTGAAATAAAGATTTATTTTACAGACATTCATTGTCCTGATTCTGACAAAGATGGATTGATGGACGGAGATGAAGTGAATATATACAATTCCAATCCTTTGATGATTGATTCTGATGGAGATCTTCTAGATGATGAATGGGAAGTTATGAACAACCATGATCCGAGTAAACCTGACAATTACAAGAGGATATTTGGATTGAGTATATTAACTCCTGGTGTAATTATAGTATTTCTAGCTTTAGCTATTTTTGGATCAGTTGATGTTAAATCAATTAATGTCTTCAAATTCAAAACCGTTTATGAGAAAAACATACAGGTTGAACAGGATAAGCAATTACTCTACGAGCTTCTGGCTCAAGTACCAGAAGATCAAGAAATTGATGTTCGGAAGCTTGCAGAATTAACTCATGAATCAGAAGATGAAATTCTTCGACTACTTTCTTGCTTGTTTGATTCGAAGGGAGACAATGGTTCAGAATTAATTACCTCTGACATTGTTTTTAAGACAAGTACAGAAAAACAAGACTTCACTATTTATTGTTTCTACTGTAATAATCCTATTGATAGTAAGAAGGATCACTGTGAATATTGTGAAGAGAAAATAGTTCGGTGCAAAGAATGCAATGCAATCGTTGGTTTTGCAGATTTTTATGCAGTATGTACTAGCTGTGGTATTATTGGTGAACCAGAGGATATCACTGGTTTTCTTGCTGTAGAGATTATCTGTGAGAAATGCTTAGTCCAAAGCAGATATTACTACGTTTAGCGAACTCTTTCTTTTTTCTCCTTTTTTTTCTTAAATTCTAGATTTCTTTAGAACAATTTTAAAATACTGTAGAAGAATAGTCTTCTAGGTGCTTGCAATGAAGAAAATGGTGATGCTCGCTCGAGAGATTACACAGAAAGAAATTGATTTGGGTATAGGAACAGAGAGGAGTAGTACTAGACTTTCGCCAATATTTAAGACATTAAACTTGAACATTCCAATTAAGAATGGTGAAAAATATACTCCAAAAATTCCAATCAATCCATTTGAGGGGACACCGATGCTAGTTATGCCATTGCTATTTATTCCTCATGAAGAATCCTATCTTTTTGGAACACCTTCAATTATTGAAAAAGCTGGAAAAGAAAAATTACAACCCACTAAAGTTTTTTCTGACCCAGGTAAAGGAACCGGCTCTCCAATTATAGCAACATCATTAATTGCAGAAGATGATGATATTTTAATTGTTGCTGCATGTGATCAATATCATAGTCCAGCTGTAAAGAAAGCAGTACAAAAAATACTTATGAAAATGGATGAGGAGGGATTTCAAAGTGGAACTGTGCTGACTACTGGAACGAGAAATCCTGCTTTCAGTTATATTAAAGTTAAAGATGAGAAAGCTATTGAGTTCATGTTAAAAGGCACTATACCAAAGGATGATATGATAGCTGAAACGATGATTGTTTGCATTCGAAATAAATTTTTGAAAGAAAAAATCCTCTCGAAGAAAAATGTGACAATTGAACAATTAAAAGAAATATATCCTTATTCAGATGATGAGTTAAAGAAAATACAATTCCAATTACATGAAATCGCAAAGCTAATGGAGACTTGTAAGGATGTGGACGAATATTTAGCGAAGTGTCCATTCTGTGATTTCTCGAAAGTAATTCACAGATTACTAATTCCAAATATGACTTATTCAACAGTAAAGTACCAAGAAGAATGGGATGATTTAGGAGATTGGCAGAAAATATTTCATTCTCCAATCTTTCCAAAAGATAAGAATGGTAATGTTGTTTTTTCCATTCCTGAACTACTCTCCTACACTAAATGTGAAAATTCTGTTATAGCTAATTTTACAAATAATAAAATTATAGTAAGTGGTTTGAAAAATCGTATTTTCGCCGTAGGACCAAGAGGAACAATTAATTTACCACTTGAAATGAATCCTCAAGATTTCAAAAAAGAAGTAGTAAAAGTGCAAATGTAGAAACTAGATTACGAATGGTATTTTTCCACTTTTTCCAAGGCATATTTTAGAATTCCCTTAAAGAAGCGATGCTTACCTAATTTTTCTATACAAAAATCTGTTAAACGATGCTCAGAAATTGCTTCTTTTGCCTCGACAAGAATCTGCTGATAAACATACGCGTTATGCATAGCTCTATTCTTAAATCCCTCATTCCCACCCATTTTCATTTTTTGTTCTATCTCTTCTAGATCTTTGTTTCTACAAATAGGACATGTGCAATTATATTCATTCCATTTTACACTAGTCGTACACATGGTAGTTTGTTTTGAAACTTTTCTTGCTCCGATTTTATCTTGATAAACTAAGAAGTATTTAGCGTTCATTATCCAAGAGATACTTTCAATGCTGTCAGCACCTGCAAGTAGAAACAATAATCCAGCAAGGGGACTTCCAACACCAAATACATGCAGCAATAATTCCTCATTTATTGTGTTTAATTGCTTTCTTGCTTCCATAACTCTGTCAATTATGTTAAAGTACCTGGTATGAGAAGTTGAGGATTGTTTCATTTGAGGAACTAAACCACCAATGCCCCAAATTTTGAAATCAGATATTTTTTCTACTTTTACAAAATATTTCTGGATTTCCTCCGGTGTTGTTCCATGCAGAACAGGCATTACTTCGATACTATTACGAACGTTCTTGATTGATAGTTTAATGTTTTCTAGTGATTTCTTTGATAGTTTTTTTGCTTTTTCCAGAGAGAAGTCTTGTAAAATTGGATAATCCAAACCAACAGCTATATCAGTATTGGAAGCATTCTGTAGATCAATAATTTTTAGTGGATCAATATCTTCTTCTTCCCCTCGAGAGATAAATTGAAATCCTCCAGAGTCCATCACGCAAATCTCGTTCTTCAATCCTAATTCTTTATGGATCCCCTTATCTCTTACTCTCTTCTCGAGACGACCGTTTTGTAAAATATCATAGGCATTAGTCATTACAGAACAATTAGGTATTTTCAACCAGGGTCGAGGATTATTATCTCTAAAAGAATAAGTCAACATCATAGTTGGTGTATGAAATGTCTTAGTATTAACAACCGTTTTCTTTTCAAAGATTAAACCATTACGCACTTCTTTAGTAGGCATTTCAATTTTTCACTCGTCAAATACTATAACAAATTATTCTTATTGAGCGTAGTCTTCACTATTTCCCTTACTTTCGGTAGGTTGTATGTTAAGGGAGGGGCATATTTAACTTTTGAGGAGAGCATCTTTTCAGATAATTTACTTTGTTTTTTATTTAATGAGATGATTTTAAGTGCTTGCTCAAAAATTCCTCGATGATGTTTAGGTAAGATATAGAAGGAATATTTGTGTGCGTGAATTAATTTTGGAAGAAGAAATGCTAACCTCTCAATGAAGATACTTCGACCTTCTTCTTTCATTTTATCTGGCGGAAAGTCATATTTAGTAATATTAGTATCATCTAATTCTTCGGGAACAATTATTGCTGGTTCTGAGACCGTGTAAATTTGGCTGAGATCTCTAAGAGAGAGTTTCTTTGCTAACATAGCATGAAAAACTCGTCTATAGGGTGATTTATTGTATGGTTTATGTTTTGAACAACTAAGGAAGAAGGCAATTGGCTTCTCTATATTTGGAATGTAATCTTCAATCATAAAATTGTAATGCTTCACAAATCTAGGTTCTTGGAATAATTCATCTCCACCTATTAAGAAATCCTCTGAAGAATCCATGAAGAAACCTACTATGATATAATTGTAATACTATTTTTGTGAGGAGTTGTTATTAAGAGTTAGGGTTGGAAGATTGAGACTATAGATATGATGCTTTGTTGTTTAGAATATAAGAAATAATACTTTTTTTAAGCGATGAGAACTACATTATAAGTATAATTATTGGAAACAATTTTCGGTGGAAAAAAAATGTTAGATGAAGTATTGGTAATTCGAGAGAGTATACCGATTTTCTATTACAATAGAGACCCAGCTGTAGCTTATAATGATGATCATTATGTTTTACAAGCGGGATTTTTCGTCGCTCTTTCAGCATTTGCAAATGAAATGAGCGATGATAAATTGAGATATGTTGTTTTAGAAAATAAGTTGTATGCACTCGACGAAGTATCAGATATTCTAATTATATTCGGCGACCAAGAAAAAATGACTCAAGAAATCGTAAATAAATTACAAGGCGACATTGCTAAAGCTGCGAAGTATCTAAATTCCTTAATAGAAAAACATGATATGGGAGGTTTTGTGCCTTCACAAAGCGACCTCAACATACTTGCTAAAGATTTTGGAGAATACCTAAAAGAAGAAAATCTTGTAGAAGATGATTCACCATTCGATCCTTATAAGTCAAGAAGCATGATGCAAAAATTCATTTTCAGTTCAATAGGGTACAAACCAGGTCAATGCAATATTGGTCACGCTGAACGATTGAAGCGACTCATGATGGGAATGATGGGATTTGTTGTGGCAATAATTGGAGCAATTCTATTCATGGTCTTTTCTTTAAATTCTTTGTATATGTTAATGCTTGCAGTACCAATTTTCATGGGATTCTTTGGTCTATTTCAATATGTTTTCAAATTCTGTGCAGTCAATGGATTGACAAAGAAATACGATATGAGGTAAAGGAGGAACTAAGATGTCACAAATAAAATTACCAAAAGCTGAATTGATTCAAGGAAATATTGATTATCCAGAAATGATAAAACAAGATTTCCGTAAAGCACTTTTAATTATAGGACTAACAGTTCTTTCGACTCTTGTTGTTACTACGGGATTGTTTGTAATGGCTTGGTTTATTATGTAACCACCTTACAAACCATTATGATTTTTTTAATAATAGTATTAGTTTTCTTTTCGAAATACTTTTTTAATGAGCATCCTAATTGTGAACAAGAATTAACAGTATACTAACTTTCATGTTGGAATAACCATGGGAAAAAAAATTGCTATAAATGGTTTTGGGCGAATAGGTCGTCTTTTCTTCAGGAGTGTAATGGAAAACCACCCGGAGTTAGAAGTGGTGTTTATTAATGACTTATTTGAACCAAAATATCTTGCTTATGTTTTGAAATATGATTCCGTTTTTGGCAGGTTCAAAGGAACTGTGGAACATACAGAGAATTCTTTGATTATTAATGGAAAAGAGATCCCAGTTACTGCAGAACGAGATCCTGCTAATCTTCCTCATACCAAGTTTAATGTCGATGTAGCAGTGGAATGCACGGGATTTTTTGTTGACAGAGATGGTGCGAGTAAACACTTGGAAGCGGGTGCGAAACGTGTTTTGATAAGTGCACCAGCAAAAAACCCAGACATTACTGTAGTTCTTGGTTGCAATGATGAGAAAATTAAGGATGAACACAAAATAATTTCCAATGCCTCATGCACAACAAATTGTCTAGGACCAATAGTGAAAGTTCTTGATGATAACTACACAATCACTCAAGGAATAATGACAACTATTCATTCCTATACTGGTAATCAAAATGCAGTTGATACTGGGAAAGCTGGCGATCCAGTGAAAATGATTCGAGGTAGAGCTTGTGCAGTTAATATTATTCCAACTTCGACAGGAGCAGCAAAAGCTATTGGGGAAGTATATCCACATCTAAAAGGCAAACTTGATGGTTTCGCTATGAGAGTTCCAACTGTAAATGGGAGTGTCGTTGATCTTAAAGTCAATGTCGAAAAAATTCCAACCGTTGAAGATATTAACTCGAAAATGAAAACAGCAGCAGAAGGAGAACTGAAAGGTATTCTCTCATATACAGACGATCCTATTGTTTCGACAGATATAATTGGTGATCCAAATAGCTCCGTCTTCTCAAGTATATGGACAAAAGTAAATGGTAATATGATATCAATTGTGAGTTGGTATGATAACGAATGGGCTTATTCTAATCGTTTGGCTGAATTAATTATAAAACGGTTATAATATCCCTTTTTCTTTTTATTTATCTACAAACCAGGTTTCATTGGTTTTGAGATTAGTAACTTCCCATTTTATACCATCAGGAGTCATTACAAGAGTTTTTCGGATTTTCACCTTTCTACCATTTACGATTGTCGTGGTTTCTTCGGTAAATCCAATAGGTAATTCATCAGATGAAGCTGATTGTTGGTATAATATCTCTTTTAGAGCTGCTTTTTTGGTTGATTTGGCTTTAGGAAATTTATTTGATTTGATTAAAAAGACAACTAAAACAGTTAACGGCAAAATAGCTAGAAATGAATACGCCCAATTATAACTAATACTATCTTCAGTTAAGCGAATTAATTCAATTTCTCCGGCGTTCAAAACACTAATTAATTGACTTTCATTAAAAGCATAAAATCTTTTGAGTATTCCATTTCGCTTACTATACTCAGCTTCAACAATGGTTGAATTGTGTTGACTCAAGCTCCAAACATCACTAGTTTCTGTTATGTTATAACCCAATGCTTCGTATTCTTCTGTTAAATCAGCCCAATTACGATCTTGAACTAAAATATTTGAGAAAACAGTTGTAGACTCAGTTTGTCCGTTTATCGTAATGCTAAACTTGATATAAGGAGGATCAACTAGTGTGAATTTTACAACCATCTTTTCCCCCTCCGTGATTACAATGTCACCGATGTGCAGATTGTAGGGAAAATCCCAAGGAGTTCTGAGAATACTTATATCAAATCTGTAGGCATCACCTTCTTTAATATTGTAATCAGCATTGACACTCGAGATAAACATAGAATTAATGACAAAGATGATGATAAGAAAAGTAAACTGATTTAATCTCTTTTGTCTAAGCACACTCATTCTTCCTTAATCCAAGTATAATTGTTTTTAACTATTATATTATCAGAACATTATTTTGTTTTAATACTTGTTATAGAAATTAAAAAAACTGAAAAAAAGAAATTATTGGGTTGCTTGTATCAAACAAACAACCTAATTGGACTAATTATTATGTTTCCGGTAAAACAACTCTTTTTGTTTTTGGGGTAATAATTGTATTAATGATTTCTGTATTTATTAATTCAACAAAAGCGCTAGAATTACTGGTAATGCCAATAACTTGACCGGATTCATCTAATGTACCAATTAATCCTTCTTCTGCGTCTCTTCCAATAGCATAGTAAGGTTTACTTGTTGAACCAATAGCCAAAGACTTCAATTGTATGTTTTCTTTAGACATGAGTTGCTTTATAACATCCGAATTCTTGAATGGATCAAAATCAGAGATAACAATGATACGAGTTCTTGGATTACTGTTTAGTAAGGCATTAAGATGAATGTCACCTACAGCAGGATAAACAAGTGTTACAGTGGATTTAACTCGAGAGAAAATTTCTTTCATTTGAATTAACACTGGTTCTCGACCCAAGATGGTAGTTGTATTGACTGCAGGTCGTGGGATATCTTTAATTTTAGTAACTAATTCACTATAGGTAAGTTCCATTTTTGCTAGTAAGCGTTCGATACTCTTGTTGCTCTCTTTGAATTTATCTCCAAATCCTTTGAATTGTGTTTTTACATTCGCAGTCTCTGCAATAATGGTATCTTCAATACCTGCTTGAGATTCGTTAATAGTCCTATTAACAACGGAAGCTTGTTCTTGAACATATTTCAAAGCAGTCTGTTTACCTCTATTCAACAATGATTTAGCTGGCATTTCGATTCGAGCAATAGCTGCTTTAGCACGATCTTCTGTATCTTTGACGAAGTTTTTACCTTCAACTTCACTAGTGCTGTTAATAGTTCGAATATCATCAATGATCTTTGAACCTATTTCTGTAAAAGCTGTTTCTTTCTCTTTAAATTCGTGAGAAATTGTAGCCGAGGTAGAATCACTTGCTTCTTGGAATTTAGTATTGAAGTCTTCTTTAGCTCCGGATATAGTTCCAACCATGCTATTCTTTGTTGTTTCAAAGTCAGTATTGATTCTATTGAAACTATTAACTAGTTCCAAGTTTAATTTATCACTGATTTCAGACATCTTTCGCTGAGTAGTTTCAACATTAACTTTCAATTCATTTCCAAGACGAACTTCTTTTGATTTTATGTCATCTCTTGTCTCAGTAGCATTCTTATCAAGATTATCTTTTAGAATCTTGAATAGATTGTCAAGCTTGTCATAGTTTGTTTTAGATTTCGCTGCAATAAGACTTTCGAGTTGAGCATTCGCATCAATAAACATCTGAGCAGTATTTCGAGTGAATGTTTCAATCATTTGATCGTATTCTCTTTTTATTCCTGAAAGCCTATCATGAACTACTTTCCCAAATTCATCATTCATCTCTTGAATTGATTCAGAAATATTCCTAATTCTTTCCTCAAGAATTTGGTTAGTGGTTTTATCATGTGTTCCAATTCTTGAATGAACAGATTCAATTATACTAGCGTAATTCTCTATAACAGAATCACTGGATAATGCTAGAGTATCTTTAGCTGAGGCATCAAATTCTGAGACAACGCGATCAATTTTTCCTTTGATTTCTTTTGATGTTTTATCATATTCATTGAAGTTGTTGTCTAAAGAAGCTACTAAGCTGTTCTCCATAACAGATGAAGCATCTGCGATCTTTGCAGAAGAGTCTACAAAGGATTTTCTAATTTTACCTTCAGATTCATCTAAAGTGTTTACAATATCACTGACTGAAGAACTAATTATATTTCCAGCTTTTTCAGTAGTTTCTTGATAATGCTTACTCATATCTGTTGTAGTAATAAGAGAAAGAGAAGATATTGCAGTTTTTTCATCATTTAAAATTTGACCAATTTCTTCAATCAATTTATCTAGTTCAGTCGAAATTTCTATCGAGGAAGATTCAGTTGCAACCCGAATTTCTTCTTTCGCAGAATTAGATAAATCATGAATTGTTTCCTTTTGTGTCTTGACAATATCATCAAGAGTATCAAATTTTTCTTGAGCATAACTATTAATTTCATTTCCCAAAGCTTGAATGGTTTCAATAGAATTCTTTGCTTTATCAGATAATGAAACCAATGGATATACGGCATTATATTTCTTCACAATAGAGGGATTTGTGTAAATGAGATTTTTCCCAATAAGAGTTTGCAAGGACTTATCTACTTCCTCAGAAGTACTATCTACTTGTTTAGCAATTTCATGAACAGAAAGCTGTCCAGCAGACAAAAGTAAAAGATAGACCTTTTCCTCAATGGGAGAAAGTTGTAATTCATTCAATATTTCAGACAAATTCATAATCTCCTTTCAATTAAATTCAATTCAGTATTTTTTTACTAAGAATAAATTCTATACTTATGCTTTTTTAGTGTTGTTTTGTGGACATTTCATGAATAAATATCTTTTTGGTTGTTTTTTTGTTACATCAGAAATACAAAAAAGATTTATCTTTAGAAAAAGCATCTCTAAATAGTAACAGAATAAGAAGTGGTTATGTTTTGACAGTTTTTGGAAATACAGGAAAAATACTTGAAGTAGATTTAACAAATGAAAAAACCTCCGTTTTGAAACCAGATCCTGAGATCTATAGGAACTACGTAGGGGGAAGTGGTCTCGCAGCAAGACTTCTTTTCGATCAACTAACGGAAGAACTAGATCCTTTATCACCAGAAAATCCTTTAGGATTTTTCACAGGACCTCTATCCGGAACAAAAACACC